>JAZOVN010000324.1:0-4613 GCA_045658725.1 Acutalibacteraceae bacterium | reverse complement strand
TAAAACCGAGTTTTTCAGCTTGCGCCGCCCCACTCTACTGTACTCTCAGGTGATTTTTTTTAGTTTTAAGGGCTATTTCAGGCGCCTTTAATTGTTTTTCGTATCTCTATCCAATTTTAACGAATAAGCCCTTAAAATGCCTTTATTTTTAAAAAATGCGCTTCATTAAAAAAATCACCGATACGCAGCAGCGTTATCGGTGATTTATATTGGCTTTTATTTTGCTTTTTGAGAAAACTCAGCCTTGCCCTCGGGAGTATCTCTGTAATACTGGGTCTTAGGATTGGGATGCTTGTTATTGTCCCAGAGCTCCTGAGCCTTAGGTGCCCACTCGGCAGCAAACTTATCACACTTGCTGCAAAGCATCTCTGCAGTTTCTTCACGGATAAGGTTTGTTGACTTTGCTCCTGTTCTGTTGACAATATCCCTGAGACACTGTGGATTTTCAAGCATAGGACAGGGACGCAGATGATTGTCGTTAAAGGGCTGGTCGTGTCTGAAGGCCATAAACAGAGGATTGCGGAGAGCCTCTAAACTTGTATGGGTACGGATATTTGAATCGGAGAAGTGAATGAAAACGCAGGGCTCCATATCACCTGCAGAGTTGATGTGGAAGTAATTTCTTCCGCCTGCAATGCAGCCACCGCAATACTCACCGTCGTGCTGGAAGTCCATAATGAATAAGGGCTTACCGCTCTCAAAATTTCTGACTCGTCTGAGCCAGTGATACATATACTCTCTTTGCTCAGGACGGGGAATAAGGTCAACATCAGCATCGTGACCGACGGGCATATAGTTGAAATAAAGACCGAAAAGAACGCCCTTTTCAACCATGAGATCAAGGAATTCGTCACTTGTAACGGCAGGAATATTCTTGCTTGTGTAGCAAACGGAAATTCCGTAAAGCAGACCGTTCTTTTTAAGGAGATCCATTGCCTCGATTGTTGTTTTGTATGCACCCTCGCCTCTGCGGTAATCGTTGCTTTCTTCGGTTCCCTCAATGCTCAGAGCAAGGGTGAGGTTGCCGACAGCTTTCATTTCATCGCAGAAAGCCTGGTCAACGAGAGTTGCATTTGTGTATGCAAGGAATGCACAGTCGGGATTTTCGCGGCAAAGAGTGAGAATTTCTTTTTTCTTGATAAGAGGTTCGCCGCCCGTGAGCATATATAAATGAGTGCCAAGCTCGGTTCCCTGGTTTATTATGCTTCTCATTTCATCAAGAGAAAGATTTGATTTGTGACCGTATTCAGCCGACCAGCAGCCTTTACATTTGAGGTTGCATGCACTGGTGGGGTCAAAAAGCATGATAAAAGGGATGTTGCACTTATATTTTTCTCTGTTTGCTCTGACCGCCTTTGTGCCGTTTACGCCTGCACCGAGACCGAGAGCAAGGAGCATTTTCTTTATGACATCGCCGTCACAGTTGCTGATAATATTCATGGCGAAGGTGTGCCACACATTATCCTTATCCTGAATAGCTTTTCTGAAAGAATCAAAGTTTTTTTCGGGGAATGCACCGCCCATAAGCTTTTGTGCAAGGTCGATAAGCTTTATTATGTTTTCTTCGGGATTCTTTTTGACATACTTATAAATTCCGTCGAAAGCAACAGAAGCTGCAGCTCTTTCCATTTTTTCTTTCGCAGTCATCATCGGGCTTTTCCCTCCTTTTTTATAGAATACATACTATATTAATATATCACATCAAATCTGCAATGTCTACTAAAATTTTGTAAACATTCGTTTTTTTCTTGCTTTATCACGATAAAAATAGTATTATATTACTTATATTATTGTAATTTTGCAAGGAAGGTATTCGGATGAAACAGAAATTGCTCAGAGGCTCCCATGCAATGGGTCTTGCCGTAAGAATTATCGTTTCCGTCCTCATAATCGCACTTATCATCTGGAAATACGATGAATTCAAGAATATTGACATTAGAGCACTCGTTGAGGCAAGCTCGGGAGTTGTTGCGGCAGTTGCTTCGATTCTCGGCATTTATCTGCTCAAATCGCTGGTGTTTGTTGTTCCTGCATCGCTGATATATATTGCCGTTGGTCTTGCGTTTCCGACTCATTGGGCAATTCTCATCAATGCGGCAGGAATTCTTATTGAAATTTCCGCAACATATCTTTTTGGCGTAATCATGGGCGGACCCTATGTTGTCAACAAGCTTAAAAAAATCAAATACGGCGATAAGATTCTTGAACTTCAGGGCAAAAACAAGCTTTCCGCAATTTTTGCAATCCGAGTGTTGCCTGTATTCCCGATTGATATTGTCAGCCTTTTTCTCGGAGCGGTCAGAATGAGATTTCTGCCCTATGCTCTGCTTTCTCTTGGCGGAATTCTTCCGAGAGTTATTCTTTTCACCATTCTCGGTGACGGACTTTATGACTATGTGCCGATGCAGAAGCTTGCCGCAGTTGCCGCCGTGCTTCTTCCCGTTGCACTTGTTATCTGGGTTGTCAGATATGCAATGAAATCGAAAAAGAAAGAAGATGACAGCGAAAAAGGCCCGTATGAGCCTTTGAAAGACAGCCGCAGAAATGTTATTTTTGATACGGATATCGGACCCGACTGCGATGATGCAGGTGCGTTTGCCGTTATGGCTTCGTTGGCAAAAAAATACGATATAAAAATCCTCGGTGTGGCAAACTGCACTTCAAACCCTCACGGCACGGATGCACTCGCCGTTCTTTCGGAGCATTTCGGGATTGATATTCCTTTGGGTGAACACAAGGGATATGAAGTTCTTCCCGATGGTGATAAATATAATAAAAAGCTTGCGAAAAAATATAATACAAAGGCAAAGAACGCCGTATCCGCGGCGGAGTTTTATAAAAAGCTTCTCTCGAAAGCGGAGAATGATTCAATAACGGTCATTACCGTCGGCACATTTACCAACATTGCCGAAATTCTTGAAAAAGAGCCGAAGCTTTTCAATGCAAAGGTCAATTCAATCGTTGCCATGGCGGGCAAATTCCCTTCGGGTAAGGAATTCAACATCGAATCCGACATCAGGGCGGCAAAATATGTTTTTGAGAATTTCAGAAATGTGATTGTTTGCTCGGGATTTGAAATCGGTCACGGAATAATGACGGGTTTTGCAGAAAAGCCCATGAGTGAAACTCCTGTTTATGAATGCTACAAGGAATATCTCGGCGGAAAAGAGCCTTATCTGCGTGACAGTTGGGATTTAACCGCCGTTCAGTATGCGTTTGAGGGAAATTCAGATTATTATTCACTCTCAAAGAGCATGAAAATCACCGTTTCCGATGACGGATCGGTCACAGCGGAAAAGGATAAGTATTCAAACAGATATTACATTATTCAAGAGGCAAAAAACAATGAAATTGCCGCATATCTCAATGCAATTCTTCTTGAGCATTGCGTTGTTGACAATGATTGCGGCGAAATGTATAATATTGATACCTGAAGCCTATAAGAAAGGGTTGGTTAAATGAAAACTTTCAGAAGAATAACCGCAGCCATGCTTGCGTTGCTCATGCTTTTCGGATTTGCAGCCTGCGGCGGAGAAAACGGTGTTGAAGAAGAGGAAACCGAGCTTCTGACCGAAATCGCAACGAGCTATATCAGAGATACAAAAACAAAAATTGCCGCGCTGAACGGAAATTCAGCCCTCTGCATCTCGAAGTTTGCGAGCGACAGAGAATATAATTACGAAACAAATTACTATGATACCGAAGCCGAGATTGCCGGTCTTATTAAAAACGGCGGTGCGGATATGGCTGTTATGCCGCTTGATTCGGCAGCAAAGCTTTATAACGAAACAAACGGAGCAATTCAGCTTGTTTCTGTTCTTTCATCGGGATATTATCATGTTCTCGAAAAGGGTAAAAAAATCAACAGCGTTGCTGACCTCAAGGGAAAAACCGTTTATGCCGCATATCAGGGCACGGGTTTTGAAGCGGTTGCCGCTCATATCCTGAAAGAAAACGGAGTTGACCCCGAAAAGATTCAGTTCAAAGCAACCGATAAAGATGTTGCCCTGCTTACTGCAGACGGCACGGCAGAAATTCTTATTCTTCCCGAGCCTTACGCATCAAAGGTTCTCAACAATGAAGCGGAATACAGAAAAGCACTTGACCTCAATGCAGAGTGGGAAAAAATCAGCGGAACTCCGCTTGCACAGACCGTTGTTGTTGCAAGAAAAGAATTTATCAACGCAAAACCCGAGATCATTGATGAGTTCCTCAGCCTCGGCAAAATTGCGGTAAACTATCTGAGAACCAACACCTACGGAGCACCCGTATTCCTCAAAGACAAAGGATTTGCCGAAACGGTTGACCTTGCAACAGCAATGATTCCCGGCATCAACCTCAATTTCCTCAGCGGAGAAGAAATGAAGACGGCGGTCGGCAAGGTTCTTGAAGTCTGCGGAATAACGGTTGACGATGCATTTTATATAGTATAAATATTATGAGGGACTGCAAGGGAGGCACTTCATAAGGAAGTTGCCTCCCTTCGGCTTTTGTAGACAGTCGGAATGATGAATTGTAAGGATTATCAATCTATTACGGAGGTTTACGAAATGTCTGGTTTTATTGAAGATTTTTATTATGGCAACATTGAACCGCAGGAATGCTGTTCAGAG
>JAZOVN010000323.1:0-8116 GCA_045658725.1 Acutalibacteraceae bacterium | reverse complement strand
TAAACAGCGGGAGTATTATTTTTACTCTATTGTTATCCTTACCTCGCCGTTTGAAATAACGGTGAGGGTCAATGTTTTGGTTTCTTCGTTCCACTCGGATTTGCCTTGTGCGTTGTTTGAGCCTATTCCGATAATCGTTGTCGGCTGTGATTCAAATCCTGAAATTTCAATGACCGAAGTTCTGAAATCTCTCGGATTATCCATTTTTCCGCCGTTGGCGTAAGCAATCATAAAGGTGTTTTCGTCCTCAAGTCCTGCGCATACCGCATCGGAATCAAGACGGAGATTGCATAAATCAATGTCGATTTTTTCTTCAGATTCTTTAATGACTGCATATGTGTGTGCGGAAAAAACGGTTTTGATTTTATTTTGGCTTTTCGGCAGAGTGTAGGTTACGGTCTGTTCACTGTCGATTGTTTTGTTTTCGTTGCTGTTGAAAATATAAACATAATCGTTTATGTCAAACAGCACCCCGTCGCCCTCATATGTTTTTTCATAATGCTTGTTGAAGAAATTAACCTTTATCGGATTTATGAAAAGCAGATTAAGAAAATAAGTGAAATCATTAAGAATATAGCTGTCGGGCAGAATTTCTTCGGGATTTGAATAAATCGGAAGGATGGGAATTATGTGATATCTTCCCGTCGAAGGTACCCAATCTTTTGTGCAGTCAAAATAGGGGGTGCTATCTATTTTCTCCTGCAAAAAAGTGAAAGTATCGCAATAAAGTCCCTGAAGAAAATGGGCGTCGTTACCGCTGAGGGGATAGGAATAAGGCAATCCCATTTTATAGGCAACCTTGATTTTCTCTTTAACCTGATCTTTGCTTGGTACGGAACCGTCCAGAATCATCTGATAAATCGGGTAAAGTACATCCCAGAATGTCGGAGTCATAACAACTTCGCCGTTAATGAAATGGTAAAGTCCGCCTCTGCTGAATGTACCCTCAATCGCATAAACCGTTGCACCGCCCACCATATCGGCTATCATATCAATGCCGTAAAGAGCAGGCGGATATTTGGCAGTATAAGCAAAATCAGGCTCATTGGGCTTTAATCCGATGTTGTCATATTCAGTGAAACCTTCTTCATACCAGAGAAAGTTTTCGAGATTCACACCCCAGTTACCGCAAACACCGTCGAGCCAGCATCCGAGAATGTTTGACTGGCTTGCAAAATGTCTGCCGTGACCGTTGTGTTTGTCCATTATAACAATATTCTCGGAGTTGCTTTTAAGAAGGTCGTAAAGCTCTCTGTCCTTGAGAATATGATTTACATAATTGAGCTTTTTCCAATAGATATATTCCATATCCTGCCAGATGAAAAGTCCGCCGTTTTCGGCACAAGCTCTGATGCAGGATTTCATTCTTGCAAGGATATTGTTATTTACTCCGTTATCCTCAGTTACTTCGTCATAGGCAAGCTTTTCGTTTGTGACGCCGTTTGTTGACAGCTCAACCTGAACAAAGCCGATGAGTGACGGATGCTCTTTGAAAACCGCAGAAAGCTCCTCTTGTGTGAACGGATCACGGGTTTTGTTGGTGCAGAAGCATTCGGACTGGCACACAATCGGAACATTAGCCATATCCGTCACTGACAGAAGCTCATTCCAGAATTCAAGCTGACGGGCGGGAGTCATATCCGTTGTGCCCTCGTCAATATAGATAACCGCAAAGTTTCTTACATCTTCGGGAAGAGCATAGTATGTTTTGATTGCGTATTCCGCAAAAGCTTCACCTGTCTGCGGGCCACCCCATATCGGGCAGTTTCTAATCATAAAAAGCGGATTTTCTTCGTCAACATACATGCGCAGTCCGTCAACTTTTTTGCGGGTTCTGATTTCCGTTGTCTGATTTGATTTTTCGGGAAGAAGCACGAAACCGTCTGTTGATGTGTTATCATGTGCAGATGATTCAAAAGGAATCATAACAAGCATTGATATAATCAGAAGTAAGCATATTAACTTTTTCATTTTCTCTGCTCCTTGCTGTGTTTTTTGAAATTATAACACATATGAAATTCTCTATCAAGTGCAGACATATAATTTGAATTGACTGAAAGGCAATTATAGGATATAATATGAATAATATGAACGCGGAGGCAAAGAGATAAATGACTGCTATTGAAATGTTTGAACAGACATATAAAAAACCTGCTCAATATACCGCTTTTACACCTTACAGAATCTGCCCGATCGGTGCGCACAGCGACCATCAGCTTGGAAAAATCACGGGTTTTGCTATTAATAAAGGAATACATATTGCTTACGGCCCAAAGGAAAACGGCGTTGTTGAAATCAAATCGATGCAGTTTGACAAAAGAGCACAGTGGCATGTTGCTGCCACTCCCGAAACCGTGCAGGGTGACTGGGCAGACCATCTCCGCGGTGCAACAATAGCACTCAACAAGCGTTATCCTCTGCGCAGAGGACTTTGCGCAGTTGTTGACGGTGAACTTCCCATCGGCGGACTTTCATCTTCTGCGGCAGTAATCATTACCTTCCTCTTCGCACTTTGCACGATGAATAAAATTGAACTTGAACCCGCAGAGCTTATTGCAATTTCGCAGGAAGCCGAGAATGCATATGTCGGTGTTTCATGCGGAAAACTTGATCAGTCCTGTGAAGTTTACTGCAAAAAAGACCATCTTCTCTATATGGATCTGCAGAACGATACATATGAGCTTATCCCTCAGCATCCTGATATGAAGCCTTATAAAATTGCAATCTTTTTCAGCGGTCTTGAACGCTCGCTTGCAGGGTCGGCGTTCAATATGAGAGTTGATGAATGCAGAAGTGCCGCTTACGCACTCAAAGCCTATGCAGGCATGGAATACGGCAAGTTTGAAGAAACAAATCTCCGTGATGTTCCCTATGAAGTTTATCTTGAACATAAGGACAAGCTTCCCGAAAACTGGAGAAAGCGCGCCGAGCATTGGTACACGGAATTTGACCGTGTGCAGAAGGGTGCAGAGGCATGGAGAAACGGTGATATCGAAGAATTCGGCAGACTTTCATTTGAAAGCGGAAAGTCTTCAATTTATAATTGGGAAACAGGTTCTCCCGAACTCAAAAAGCTCTATGAAATTATGACTCACACCGAGGGAATTTACGGCGGACGCTTTTCGGGTGCGGGATTCAAAGGCTGCTGTATGGCACTTATCAATCCCGATTCTGAAGAAAGCATTATCGAAACCGTCACCCGTGAATATCTTGAAGCATTTCCTCATCTTGAGGGCAAATATTCCGTTCATATCTGCGAAAGTGCAGACGGCGTTAATCTTGGTTAATTGGAGGAATAAATATGAAGTGTCTTATTTTGGCGGCAGGATATGCCACAAGGCTCTATCCTTTAACTGAAAATTTTCCCAAGCCTCTTCTTAAGGTTGGCGACAAAACCATTCTCGACTGGCTTATTGACGATATTGACACATCAGGCGATGTTGATGAATATGTTGTGATTTCAAACAGCAAATACGCTCATCATTTTGACGAGTGGGCAAAAACCAAATCACAGAAGATTACCGTTGTTGATGACGGTACGGACACCAACGAAACCCGTCTCGGTGCGGTCAAAGATATTCAGTTTGCAATTGAAAAGCTGAATCTTGATGACGAAATGCTTGTTATTGCAGGCGATAATGTTCTCGACTTCAGCCTTACAAAGTTTGTTGCGTATGCAAAATCCAAAAGCACCTCCTGCATAATGAGATACTTTGAACCCGAGTTCAATAAGCTTCTCAAATGCGGAGTTGTCACAATTGATGAAAACGATAAAGTTCTCAATATGACAGAGAAATCACCGACTCCTGCAACAAACTGGTGCTGCCCGCCTTTCTATTATTACACAAAAGCTGATGCAAGGCTTGTTCAGAAGGGTATCGACAGCGGATGCGGCACCGATGCTCCCGGCAGTTACATTGCATGGCTCTGCACACAGACCGAAGTTCACGCTATGGAAATGCCCGGCAGCCGCTATGACATCGGCAACCTTGAAAGCTATGAAAAAGTCAAAGCGGAGTATAAAGGTATAAACAAGTAAAAGGGGGTTTGTCTTTATGGAAGGTAAAACTGGCATTATATCAAAAGCCAAAGGCGTAATTCAAACGGCAAAAGAATATTGGAGTGTTCCTCCGAAGGGTAAGAACATCCCTTATAAAGAAGTAGCGGCACTCAGCGGTGCGGGATTCGGTGTTCATTGGACAACGCTTCTCGCATCAACAATAGGACTCAGCGCAGGCAATTTCCTCGTCGGTGCAAGCATAGGTCTTCGCCCGATGGATTTGCAGATAATGCTGACTGTTGCAAATCTTATAGGTATTCCCATCGGAATTTTCAGAAGCTGGTACTATGACAATCATCATATTCCGGGCGGCAAATTTCTGCCGTTTATAAAAAGAACAAGTTTTCCTATTGTTTTTATTTCGATGATATTTGTCTGGCTTCCGTATGAATATTTCAGCTACAACACAAAGGCTGTTGTCGTTTGGCTGATGTATTTCCTGCTCAGTCAGTTCCTGTCATTTTACAACGAAAGTTACAACTATTTTCAGCAGATTATATCGCCCGATGCCCAGGAAAGAGCAAATGTAATGAGCATTTCCCAGGTTATTTATTCTATGGCACCAACGCTTACAGGCTTGTTTATTCCGATGTTTGCGGGCTGGACATGGGGTCTGAATAATATATGGACTTACCGTGTTATTTATCCGATATTTACAATAATCGGTCTGATAATCAGCGTTATTTTCTTCCGTCAGGTTAAAGAAAGACTTATTCTGCCCAAGAAAAAGCCTGAACCTGTCAGAATGCTTGATGCAATCCGTGAGGTTGCAAAGAATAAGTATTATTGGATTATCCAGTCGGCAAGCTGGGTTGTGTTCCTTGAATCGGGTTATGGCGTTGTTCTCGGTTGGACATTCGTATACGCATTCAACGGTGAATATGAGTCCTATCTCGGCGTTGCAAACACCGTTATCGGCAATGCGGCTTTGTGGTCAATGCTTCTTGCACCGCTTGCAATCAAGCTTATGGGCAAAAGAAACCTGCTCATTACCGCAAACTCAATCAATGTCATAGTTCTGCTTGTTATGTATCTGGTTTACAGAAACATTCTTCTTGTTTGTGTGCTCTGGTATTTCAATAACTTTATCAACACATTCTGGAATATCGTTCAGCATCAGATAAATGCAGATATGCGCGACTATCATCAATGGAAAACGGGTGTCAGAGTTGACGGACTTTTCGGACCTCTCGGCATGATAGGCACCGTTATCGGATTCTTTACGGGTATGGTTTATCCCGCAATTTATGAGAAAATGGGTCTTCTCGAAGATTATAATGTTCTCTATGACGACGCAATCCGAAACAACCTTTTTGAAGTGCTGATTCTCTGCTCGGCATTGGGCGCGTTGCTCAATCTTATTCCGTTCTGTTTCTATGACCTTACGGAAAACAAGCACAGAGCTTATGTAGGCGTGCTGAAAATCCGTGCGATGTTTGAAAATCATTCCATCGGTGCTCTTGAAGATGATGAACTTGCAGATGCGATGGAGATTATTCACGAAGCGAAGGCTCACTTCGGCAAAGAAAAAATGAAGGCGGATAAATCTGCTTCAAAAGCAGAAAAGAAAGCTGTAAAAGAAATCAACCTTGCCATTGAAAGAGCTTCCATTATTATGCAGGATCTCAATAAATTTTCGGGCGAAGCAGGCATTGCAAGACTGGCTCGTGCAAAAGCCGACTATGCAAACGGAAATCTTTATTTCTATGAAAATGCAACCGAAGAAATGAGGAATGCGAAGGCACTTCCTAAATCAAGCGAATCCGAAAAAGAAATCCGTTCCGATGCAATCAAAAATGCACGCACAAAGAAAGAATCCGCTTCTCTCATCAGAAAATACGGTATTGATAATATTGTTAAGCCTGATGAATCCGTTAAAGAAGAACTTCAGAACAGAGAAACAAACGGTTTTGTTGAAACTATAAAGGTAAGACGCGAACTCAAGGCATATCTCAAGGCGGTTTCCGTTTATGAAAGAGCAGTCAAGCCTTATACCGATGCGAAAAATCTCATTGAACAGGCTGAAAATTACACTCATTACGAAGAGCTTGAAGCAAGATATGCGGAAATGTCAGCTCAGTAATGCAGGAAAGGGATGAATGATATGTCGGTTTTTATAAAACAAATCATTTCGTTTTTTACCTCAATCGCACTTGTTATTTCGAACTTTCTCGGCATAAATGTTCCGTTCGCCGAAAAGGTTGAGGATTTCAGGGTCACAACATATATCAGAGGTGAATATGTTCAGTCCGAAAGCAGTCTTTATCCCGAGGATTTTGATATTGTGACGGATATTATTCTTTTTGAATGTGCATCGTTCAACAGCAAGGGCGAGGTTATCTGCAATGAGCCGATACTTGAAACGGCACTTGCCAACATCCGCGAGGCAATCGGCAGCAGAGATGTGAACATCACCATCAATCTTCTCGGACCGAGGGGAATAACGGATTCCGATGTCTGGGAAGAGCAGATGGATGCACAGAGTGTAGAGCACAACAAGGCTTTCACAAGCGGTGTGCTTGAAGACAACATCATCGCCGTGCTCGACAAATATGATTTCGACGGTGTTCATTTCGATTATGAATATCCGCTTTCGCTCAATGCGTGGCATTATTACAACAACTTCCTTGTGTCGCTCGATAAAAAGCTTGGCGACTACACTCTCGGTGTTGCGGGAAACGACTGGAATATAAAATTTACTCCTGCTGCAATCAAAGCGATTGACACCTTTGAAGTTATGCTTTACGATATGATAGACGAAGAGGGCAGGCATGCTACTTATGAGGACACGGTAAAGGCAGTGCAGAAAATCGGAATTTACGGAGTGCCTTTTGAAAAAGTCAATGTCGGTCTTGCTTTCTATTCCCGCCCGACGGATATGTCGGCATATTGGTACGGCTATAACGGATGCTACGAGGGGATTGACGAAAACGGATGGTATCATTGCGATGATACAGATAAGGATTTCTGGTTCAACACACCCGAAGTTGTAAAAGCAAAAACAGAATACGCAATCAGTAACGGTTTCGGCGGAGTTATGATATGGCATTATAACTGCGACTTACCCTCAACCCACGAAGACTCACTCCTCAGAGCGGTAGATACTGCGATAGACAATAATTATTGATGAAAATCGGTTTCGTCTTTATGGCGAAGCCGATTTTTTTGTATTCAGGCATGAAAATACCCCCGACTCAGTCGGGGGTTACTCTGTTAGTTTGTTGATTGAACCGACAGTATCTCCTTTTTACGAGGAGAACCGTTCAGGATAAGTGTTTTCATTTATTTGTCGATTTGCTTTTTTGTAATCACAGTTTTGTTTTACAAATTGATTTTTGCTTTTAGTTTTTTCATTTCTTTGTTGAGTTTATTGTTCCAAAGAACTTCCCATAACGGCATTATCAAACCGCCGCTCAAACGGCAGGATGCCTCGTTCATTGCACCGTAATATGCAACTCTGAAATCTGCATATTCTGAAAGCTTGCATTTGCGTTTGTATGTATCGTAAAGACCAAAGGCGTCGCCCCACATATTGCGAAGCTGAAAAAGGTCATATTCTCTGTCGGTATAAATTGACCCGCTTGGGTCTATTATTCCGATAAGCTCAAGGCTTTTAGGATCTGCCATTATATTCATAATGTTCAGGTCACCATGAATCAAAACAGGCTTCCCTGATTCATCTGGAAGATTATTATAAATCTCGGTTGCTTCTTTTAGAAATGCAAGAGTTTTTTTGCTGAATTTACCGTTATCAGCAAGTTTTGAAAGTCCTTCAAGGAAAGGCTTTTGTTTTTCGGTGATATAGAAATCACGCCAACTGTCATATATAGGGTTTGCCATATCACCGAACTTTTCAGCAGTAACCGAATGCCACTCCAGCATAGTATCAATAACATCGTTGGCAAATTTGTTTTTCTTCTCCTTACTTTTGAAAACAAATAAAGGATTCAAAACATTTTTACCTTCTATAAAAGTCATACCCATTAATGCTGTTTCGTTGTCTTCATAAAGGAAAAGAACCTCAGGCATTTTAGTTTTAGTGTGTTTTGAAAGCAT
>JAZOVN010000322.1:0-1723 GCA_045658725.1 Acutalibacteraceae bacterium | reverse complement strand
GCCGTGAACACGACCGTTTCCGACGATAATTTCAATAACCTGTCTGTTGTCAAGAAGGGGCGTTTTATTGTCCTCGAGAACTTTTTTCTCAAGAGCATATGTCATCATTTTTGAGGTCAGCGGGCCCGCAGAGGTTGCTCTTGTGGTGTTATCATGGTCGGTTTTGTAGCCTGGATAACCTCCGAATTCATCTTTCGGAAAATTTACTCCGTAGCGGCAAAGACGCAAAAAGCATTCTGCACTGTTCAATGCCTGCTTATAAGCTTTTATTCCGTCACATGAACCGAGTGAACAGATATCTTTTGCCATTTTGTAGGCACTGTCGTCGGAGTGACCGTCCATTGATATTTTATAATAAGTTTGTTTGTCGCTTCCCGTATTTCTTGATGTGCCCGAAAGTCTGTTTTCGGCTATAACGGCAATATTTGTTATTCCGTTTTCATAAAGACGGTCGGCTGCGGAGTATCCTGCAGCACCGCTGCCGATAATTATTGCATCATAAATCTTCATCATAATATTCTCACATTAAATCCGCCGTCACAGTCAATGACCGTTCCCGTGCAGAAGTCAAAATTGCCGTTAGCAACCGAAATCACGCAATTTGCAATATCCTCAGGCTGACCCATCCTTTTTATGGGGGTAATGCCGTTTTCAATAAGCTTTTCGTATTTTTCTTTGACTTTTGCCGTCATGTCTGTTTCAATGATTCCCGGTCTGATTTCGATAACACTCACTCCGTATTCCGCAAGCCTTGCGGCGAAAAGCTTTGTTATCATTGAAATTCCTGCTTTTGAAATGCAGTATTCTCCTCTGTTGACCGATGCGGTATAGGCAGATATTGATGAAATGTTAACTATTCGTGATTTTTGGTTTTTTATCAGAAGCGGAACGAATTTCTGTGTAACGAAAAAAGTTCCTTTCATGTTGATATCCGTTACAAAATCAAAATCATCGGGCGTGATTTCAAGAATATCCTTTCTTTCTTTCGGAGCAACACCTGCGTTGTTGACAAGCAAATCGATTGCTCCGAATTTGCTTTCCGCAAACGAAACAAGTGCTTCAATATCTTCGGATTGCGAAATATCCGCAGAAATATAAAAGAGTTTATCTGTGAAAACTTTCTTCAGATTTTTAATTTCGCTGCTTTCGCTTCTTGAAGAAACGATAACATCAAAGCCGTTGTTCAGAAGCTTTTCTGTAATTCCGAGACCTATTCCTCTGCTTCCGCCTGTTACAACTGCAACCATTTATTCTCCTCATTTCTTAAGAACATGTTTTTGATAATACGGCATGTAAACTTCGCTGTCTCTTACGGGGCAGCCTGCAACGCTTGCGTTTCTCATAAGCTCGGAACATTTGCTGCATCTGAGACAAACCTTGTTTTTTTCAATGCTGCCTTTTTTGATATAGTCTTTATAAAATTCGGGATATGCAAATGTCATTCTTCCGAAGCCTGCAAAGTCTGCAACACCCTCTTCGATTATTTCTGATGCATAATCAAGAGCGTGCTCTGCTTTGTAGCTCAGACCCGACATGACAAATCTGATGTCGGGAAAAGCTTTTTTGAGTTCGGATGTGATATCGCGGATACGGTTTATGCCGATATTTCCGTCTTCGGGTGCATTGATGCACGGACGGTTTATGTGAGGTATAAGATAAGGGTTACCGAGTGTAAGGTTTATCAACTCAATTTCTTTTTCCGAAAGCTTTTCTATGATTTTTT
>JAZOVN010000321.1:0-2004 GCA_045658725.1 Acutalibacteraceae bacterium | reverse complement strand
TATGTTGTTGAGGGCTACGGAATAATCTATAACAAAAAAATTCTCGATTCATATTTTGCACTTCCCGAAAAAGCTACGGAAATCAAATCAGCTGATGAAATTACAAATTTCGCCACTCTTAAAGCCGTTGTTGAAGATATGCAGAAAAACAAGGCAAAGCTCGGCATTGAAGGTGTTTTTGCTTCAACATCACTCAGAACAGGCGAAGACTGGAGATGGCAGACTCACCTGCTCAACATTCCCCTCACCCTTGAATTCAATGATAAAAAAACCGACCTTACAGGCGAAGACTACAAAGAAATTGATTTCCGCTATTCTGATAATTTCAAAAACATTTTTGATCTCTATATCAACAACTCCGTCACTGACAAAAAACAGCTCGGCACAGTTGATGTTACCGCATCCATGGCTGAGTTTGCTCTCGGCAAGTGTGCAATGGTTCAGAACGGAAACTGGGGTGCATCACAGATTCTCGGAGTAACAGGCAACAAGGTTGCATCAGAGGATATAAAATTTCTTCCGATATATATCGGAGTTAACGGAGAAGAAAAAACAGGTATCTGCATCGGAACGGAAAATTTTATCTGTATCAACGCAAAGGCAAGCGAAGCCGAACAAAAAGCGGCAGCAGATTTTCTTTATTGGCTTTTCAGCTCTGAAAAAGGCAAAAAATTCGTTACAGATGAGCTTGGATTTATTTCTCCCTTCGACACCTTCACAGAGGCAGAAACTCCCGATGACCCTCTTGCAAGAGAAGTTATGCGATGGATGAAACGCGATGATATTACAAATATCCCATGGAATTTCACTCTTTTTCCGAGTGTTCAGTTCAAAGACAGTCTCGGTGCGGCACTGCTGAAATACGCTCAGGGAACAATGAGCTGGGATGAAGTTAAAAAGCTCACGGTTGAAGAATGGAAGAGCGAATTCGGGGCATAATTTTTTCGGAGTTGATTTTATGCACAAAATGCTGAAAAAGTATTTTCCCGTTTTTGCATTGCCGACCCTCGCTGCTTTCATAATATCATTTGTTGTTCCGTTTATAACGGGTGTTTATCTTTCGTTTACGGAATTCAGGGTTGTCAACAACAGTAAATGGGTCGGTCTTGAAAATTATATAAAAATATTCACAACCGACAAAACCTTTCTTGATTCACTTCGGCTGACAGTTAAATTCACCGTTGTTTCGGTTATCACAATCAATCTGATTGCCTTCACTCTTGCGATGCTGCTGACAAAAGGTCTTCGCGGAACAAATTTTTTCAGAACGGTATTTTTCATGCCGAATCTGATAGGCGGCATTGTTCTCGGTCATATATGGAGTCTTATTATCAACGGTGTTCTCGGTCTTTTCGGTGTTGATATCACCTACAATCCCGATTACGGCTTCTGGGGTCTTGTGATTCTGATGAACTGGCAGCTTATAGGCTATATGATGATAATTTATATTGCGGGAATTCAGAATATCCCTGAACACCTTAACGAATCAGCGGCTATCGACGGTGCTTCACCTTTACAAACGCTTTTTCATGTTACAATCCCCATGGTAATGCCGTCGGTAACGATATGCACATTTCTGACTCTCACAAATTCATTCAAGCTTTTCGATCAGAACCTTGCACTCAACGGAAAAGCTCCCGAAACCGCACTTCTTTCACTTGATATATATAAAACATTTTATGACCATACAGGACTTAAGCTCGCTCAGTGGCACGGAATCGGCCAGGCAAAGGCAGTTATTTTCTTTCTGATTGTTGCACTTATAGCTTTTGTTCAGCTTCGTGCAACAAGGCAAAGGGAGGTTGATGATTGATGAAAAACGGTCACAAAACCCGCAATATCATTATATATTCAGCACTCGCCCTTGCCTCAGCCGCTTTTCTTGCTCCGATTGCAATTATCATTATAAATTCATTCAAAGGCAATTTCTATATATCCGATGCACCGTTTGCTTTTCCCGATAAAGAAACCTTTGCGGGACTAAGTAATTTTATCAAAGGCTTC
>JAZOVN010000320.1:0-3412 GCA_045658725.1 Acutalibacteraceae bacterium | reverse complement strand
AAGCATGATTTCGCCGAAGGTTACTACTCTTGCCATTATCCTCTTGCCTCCTTAACGATTTCAACCGACTTTTTGCAAAGGTCGATGATTTCATCCCACTTCTGATTGTCGATAAGGTCTGCGGTTACCATATATGAGCCGCCGCAAGCCGCAATAACGGGACATGAAAGATATTCGCCGAGATTCTTAAGCGAAATACCGCCCGTGGGCATAACCTTGAACATGGGGAAGGGAGCGCTCATTGCCTTGATTTTTGCAAGACCGCCGCTCTGCTCTGCAGGGAAGAATTTAAGCACATCAAGACCGAGTCTGTATGCTGTGTGATAATCGGTGGGAGTGGTGCAGCCTGCATAGATGGGAACATTCTTGCTCTGGCAATACTTAACGATTTCTTCGTCAAGACCGGGAGTAACAATGAATTTTGCACCTGCGGCGATTGCCTCATCAACCTGAGCGGTTGAGAGAACAGTTCCTGCACCGACAAGCATTTCGGGAACATTTTCACTCATAAGCTTTATTGCGGTTGCCGCACCTGCCGCACGGAAGGTTACCTCTGCAACGGGTACTCCGCCTTCAACGAGAGCCTTTGCAAGAGCAACGGAATCTCTCTCGGGGTTATTCAACTTAATAACGGGCACAACGCCGATTGACATTATTTTTTCAGAAATCTGATTCATAAAAATTCTCCTGAGTTATTTTTTATAGTGTAGGGCGGGATGCATGCAAGCCGCCCTGCTTATTTCTTCTTTGCTCTTTTAAACAGTATAATTGCTGTTATTCCGAAAACTAAAGCAATAACCGCAAAAAGCACTAAAAAGTAAGGGAACCCGTCACCGATATTCTTGTATCCGGTCATTTTGCAGTAGACAAGAGATATACAAACAAGCACTGAGCCGAAACTACACAACGCCATTCTTATTGTAAAATAGTATTTCGACATTCCCAACACCTCTTTAATTACGCATTTGCCTTCTCGCAAGCCTCAAAAAGTCCGTTGATATAGGTTGCACCGAGCGCACGGTCATAGAGTCCGTAGCCGGGTTTGCCCGTTTCACCCCATATCATTCTGCCGTGGTCGGGTCTTACATATCCGTCAAAACCTGTTTCAACAAGTGCTTTTGTTACTTCATACATATCAAGGCTGCCGCACTTTGAAAGATGTCCGCTTTCTTCAAAGCTGCCGTCTTCCATAATAAGGATATTTCTGATATGCATGAATGCGATTCTGTCTGCCGCACTGTATTTGCGGATCATTGCAACAACATCGTTTGATGCGGCACAGCCGAGTGAACCTGTGCAAAGGCAAAGGCTGTTTGCAGGAGAGTCAACAATCGCAAGCATTCTGTCAAGATTTTCTTCGTTGGTGATGATTCTGGGGATGCCGAAAATGGGATACGGGGGATCATCGGGATGAATCGCCATTCTCACGCCGCATTCTTCTGCAACGGGAATAACCTTTTTAAGGAACTTTTCAAGATTTTCCCAAAGTCCCTCTTCGCCGATTTCACCGTAGGCATTGATAAGCTCACGGACCTCATCCTGGGTGTAGCTTGAATCCCAGCCGGGAAGGTGGATATCATCCTTAAGAGGGTCAAGACCCTTCATCTGCTCCCAATACATAACAAGGCTTGTTGAGCCGTCGGGAGCTTTTTTATCGAGCTGGGTGCGTGTCCAGTCGAAAACGGGCATGAAGTTATAGGTTACGCACTTAACGCCGTATTTTGCACAGCGGCGGATATTTTCGCAATAAACATCAATAAGCTTATCAACCTCGCCTCTGCCGAGCTTGATATCCTCATGAACGGGAATTGACTCAACAACATCAAAAACAAGTCCGTTATCCTCGCACTGCTTTTTCATTTTTGCAAGGCTTTCTTCGGGCCAGACTTCACCGGGCTTAACATCGTAAACCGCACTTACGATGCTTCTCATGTTGGGAATCTGGCGGATATATTCGAGCGAAATGGGGTCTGATTCGCCATACCAGCGGAATGACATTTTCATAAGATTGTCCTCCTGATTAAAAATTCAGATTTTTACATTTTAATTATATCACGACTGTTTTTTAATATCAATGAATTATTATTGAATTAACCGTAAAATTTTAAGGGGGCAGGCACAAAAAAATACGGCGGCTTGTAATTCAAGTCACCGTATTCAACAATAATTAAGTTATCAATCCTCAGGCGTACCGCCAGCGATACTGCTCCCTCGTGAGGGAGCTGTCGAGCAAAGCGAGACTGAGGGAGTTAACAAAGGAGCCCAAGCAGTAAACCATATGTATTATTAGCCTCCTTTGGCAAAGGAGGTGGCATTTTCGCAAGAAAATGACGGAGGATTGATTTTACTTTGCACAGGTTCCGCAAGACTGATTTCTTAATTCAATACACATTTCTTACAAGGTTCAAGACCTGCTTTCAAAGCATCATCAAGTGAAACCTCATAATATTTTCCATTTCCGCAAGGATTTTCATAATGATATTTCTTTCCAGTTTCTGTTCTGTATATTTTCTGTGAGTTTTCCTTGATTGCCTTTGTTGTAACAACCTTTTTCTTTGTCGTCACAACCTTCTTCGTTGTCGTAACCTTTTTAGTGGTGGTAATCTTTTTCGTTGTTGTCGGCTTTTGGGTAGTAGTTACCTTTTTGGTTGTTGTGACGGGCTTCTTCGTAGTTGTTACTTTCTTTGTAGTTGTTTCTTTTTCGGTTGTAGTTGCCTTTTTGGTGGTTGTTGTCTGCTTTTCTGTTGTGGTTTCTTTCTCGATAGTGATCTGTTTTTGTGTAGTTGTTTCTTCCTGTGTAGTGGTTGGCTTCAGAGTAGTAGTTGCAGTTGTAGTTATGGTTGTTATCTGAGCGGTTGTTATCTCTTCCGTAATCACTTCTTCTGCAAGTGATGTTGCTTCGGTTACAACCTCATTTTCTGCAGTTTCGGTGCCGCACGAACCGATTATTCCTGCAATAATCAGCATTACAACAATTGCAGGCAGACAGCCCTTCTTCTTTGTTTTAGTTTCCATATTTTCTGCACCTGCCGTTTCATTTATGAATATTTCCTCGGTTTTTCTATTTGATTTTGAGGATTTTCCGCCGCTCGTTGTGCTGTAAGACAAGCCCGTTCCGGGAATACCGACACTTGCGGTTCGCTTACCCTTGCTGTTGACGGTATAGTGAAAACCTTTTCCTCCAAAAGTAATACCCGTTGATTTTTTGTTGAAATTAAGCTTCACTCCGGGTGCTAATTTAATGCTTTTTCGAAATCTGAATCCCATATTATTCCCTCCGTTTTGCAGTATAGCACACCGAAAAGGAAATTGCAATACATTTGCAATGCATAAATATATATCAGGTGATAATAGAATAAATATATATCTTTGCATTGCGGAGTTGATAAAATGAAAAAATTCAAAATTCCTG
>JAZOVN010000319.1:0-10483 GCA_045658725.1 Acutalibacteraceae bacterium | reverse complement strand
TAAAGAATTCAGTTTATCTAAAAGGACTCTAATTCCCAATTTGCTTGCAAAAGAGTATTCATTGTAATGTGATAATTTATAGGGTGCGTTTTTGCGTGTATTGGGAGAGCGCTTGAATGGCATTCAAGAGGTCAAGAGTTCGATCCTCTCCGTCTCCACCAAAAGGCAGTCAAATGACTGCCTTTTTATTTTGTTAAAATTTTAATCATGTATTATCATTGCGGAGTTTTGCAAACTATGATATACTGTTATAAAACTTTATAAGGAGAATTTTTATGGGAAATAACAAACCTCAGAATCCTCTGTGGCAAACAACAAAGAACGAAAGAAAAAGCTATTACACATACTTTTTCGGACAGAATATGATTTACAACATGATAGCAGGTTATCTGAGTACATTTCTTCTTCTTATCGGCGTTAACCCCGTAAAATCCGCGGCGGTCATGCTTGCCGTTAAGGTCTGGGATGCCGTTAACGATGCTGTTTTCGGAGTTATTTTTGATAAATTCAGATTCAAGAGCGATCAGAAATACATCCCATGGCTGAAAATTGCCTGTGCACTTACTCCGATTGCAACAATTGCAATTTTTATTATCCCCACCGCGGCAAGCGAAACAGTAAAACTCGCCTGGTTTGCAATTGCATATGTTATATGGGATACCGCTTATACGCTTTGCGATGTACCCGCTTTCGGAATAATCACCGCTATGACAGGCAACATCGAAGAAAGAAACACAATTCTTTCACTTAAAGGAATTACAGGCGGTGTCGGTTCGGCACTCACAACCGTTCTTGTAACACTTCTTATCAGTGAGTATATTGGTCTTGGCTACGGTTCCGTTTCAGTCGTTGTTGCAATAGTTGCTATGGCAACAATGTTCCCGATTTGCAAGCATTGTCAGGAAAGAAACAAGACTTCCGACGAAGAACAATTTACCGTTAAAAGAATGCTAAGGTATGTTATCAGCAACAAATATCTTCTTATCTACTATATCGGTTATATCTTTTATTCAGGTGCTCAGACCTACAATGCCCTGCATATGATCATGGCATATTATATCTATGAAAACTCTCTTGCCTCTCTTATTACAGGCACCGTTGCTGCACTGCCTCAGCTTTTCATGGCACTTCTTGTTCCGAAAATCATCAGAAAGATTGATAAAACCAAACTTTTCAGAATCAGTGCAATTGCAACTATTCTTTTATCGTTCCTTATCATTCCTACAAGAAACAGCTTTGTTCTTTTTGTTATCACATATATGCTCCGATCAATCCCTCTCGGTATTATCGGCGTTCTTTCATTCACATTCACACCTGACTGTGCCGAATACGGTCAATACACAACAGGCACTGAAGCAAAAGGTATCACATTTGCGATTCAGACTTTTGCGGTCAAACTTGCCGCAGCTGTTTCGGGGTCAATGGGTCTTGCCCTCCTCGGTTTATTCGGCTTCAAGACCGAATTTGAAATCAACGGCATCAAGCAGGAAGTCAGCAACTTCGCAGATCTCGAATCAATCAACGCAATTGCACAGCAAACGAGCGAAGCCCTTGACGGACTCTGGTTCACCTATAACATCGTGCCTATCATCGGTCTCGTTATTGCTCTTGTTATCTGGTATTTTTACAAGCTCAATGATAAGGATGTTCAGATTATGGCAGATTGCAATATCGGCAAAATCACCAGAGACGAAGCAAAAAATCTTCTTTCAAGAAAATATTAATTACGGAAAGCAAAAACCGAGCAGAGTGTAAAACTTTGCTCGGTTTTTTTTACTGTTTAAATTCAAGTATGTTCATGTCAGTTGCACAGGGTATCCGTTTCCATGTATCTGACACCCAAATCATAAAGTGCCTTTGCTTCCTCAACGGTATTGACGGTAAACAGCGAAAAGTTAACACCCTCACTCATTGCGAGTCTGATATTTTCTTCCGTATTTCTTTCATGATTTGCGGAAAGCCACACATTATCACCAAGAGCTTTTGCTTCAGCAATAATTTCAGGAGTCATTTCATCAACAAGATACCAGAGTTCAATATCAGGGTTAAGTTCATGAATTGCTCTCAACTGCTCAAGATTATATGTAAGCACAATAGACTGTTTTGCAAGATTTCTTTCGTTTATAGCATCAACGATGGTATAAAGCATGTCATAATTTTCAACACCGATTTCAATCTGAGGTCTTGTTTCCGTACCGACAAAAACATCAAGATATTCCTCAAGGGTCGGGATTCGTGAATCTTTGTATTTCCATACATTTGCACCCGACATATAACTGAAGGTTTTCAACTCTTCCAATGTGAGATCCTTGATTTTTCCGTACTGACAGAATCTTCCGTCAACTTCAGCGTTGTGAATAACAACCCACTTGTTATCTTTGGTGAGCTGAATATCGCATTCGGCAGAATAAAATTCATTATTTACTGCTTCTTCAAATGACGGAAGAGAATTTTCGGGTGCAAGAGCATGCAATCCTCTGTGTGCCGTCAGATAAACAGGGTCTTCAGGAGAACCGACACCGTTTTCCGAAAGAGAAACAAGCTGATCAGGCTGATTGAACAGCACAACAAAAGGATATGTCGGAGATATAACGCTGAAATAAATAGGAACAAGAATAAGAGTGATAATCTTATTTATTATAGCCAACATGAAATAAAACTGCCTTTCTTATTATTAATTTTATATATCAGGACTCAAATGCGTTTGATTGAATCTTCATACGGCAAATATCATAAACACAAAGTCTGAGTGCATTGCCAAAGCCTATCGGATCTTTTGCGTACGCAAGTCTCATTGAGATAAGTGTCTGGGGAGCAGAAATCACATAGAGCATAGTCAGAATTCCGCTGTTGCGTGCATAAACCGCAAGTGCAGGGTCAAGATATCCTTCGCCTGTCAGATCAATGCTTGCATCGGTAATAACAAATCCGTCAAATCCCCACTCGTTTCGAAGCAGGTCAACAAGAAGTGCACGGTTACCGCCGCACCATTGGTCACCTATTCTGTTATACGCGGACATAATTCCTTTTGCTCCGCCTTCTTTAACAGAAATCTCAAAAGGTTCAAGATAAAGTTCACGCAATGACTGTTCATTAAGCCATGTGTAAAGTCCGTTTGACTGTCTGTTGGTTTCCTGATCGTTTGCGGCAAAATGTTTTACGGTAACAATAATTCCGTGGGACTGAACACCTCTTGTTACTGCTGCCGACATTTTACCTGAAAGAAGCGGATCTTCGGAATAATATTCATTGTTTCTGCCGCCCTGAGGACTGCGATGAAGATTACATCCGGGAGCATACCAGACATGTGTACCGAGCTGAACGCCTTCTTCACCAATTATATCACCGAAGTCTTCTGCGAGTTCATCATTCCATGTACAGGCAAGAGCAGTTGCAACGGGGAATGCAAGACCGCAATCGCTGTAAAGAAGTCCGCCGCTGCCCTTGATACATGAGGGTCCGTCGTTATCGGATGTGCCCGGAATACCGAGTCTGTCAAGACCTGTTGTTTCATATCCGCAGTCTGCAACAAGACTTATCATTTCATCAACAGTAAGCTGATCAAGAAATGCATCCCAGAGACTTTCGTCTGCCGCAACATCCTTCAGAGTAATAACCCCGTCTTTATAACGCACACCGGTTTTGGGTGCCTCACCTTCTCTTACGGGATCGGGTCTTTTATCGCTGTTAAGAACCGCTGCAGATGCTCTGTAGTTTTCGGGAGGTGTGGGGTATGTTGCATCGGGATCCGAGCGTGAGAAATATGTAAGATCGCCTTCTGCAAATTCAAAAAGGTTTTTCACTTCGTTTCCCGAAACAGAATCCTTTTTATAAACTCGTTTTTCGGAAACATTGTATCTATATGTTTTTTCGATATCTCTCACATCATGTGCAACATGAATTTTATATTCGCCTTTATCAAGCACCCATGCCTGCTCAATTTCGGAGTCATATGATGCCATATCTTCAATATTGAAAGAAATTTCAAGAGTTTCACTCTTTCCGGGTGCAAGCTCTTTTGTTTTTGCATATGCGGCAAGTTCAATTGCACTCTTCTCTGTTCCGCCTTCATAATAAGGTGCAGAAAAATAAAGCTGAACAACATCCTTACCTGCGGCATCACCGATGTTTTTTACATTAACCTTAACGGTTATTTCGTTTTTGCTGTAATCAAAAGATTTTACGGTCCAGTCAAAATCAGTATACGAAAGACCGTAACCGAACGGATACATAACTTTTTCGGGTGCAAAGGTTTCAAAATATCTGTATCCGACATAAATTCCTTCATTATAATTAACGAAATATTTCGGAATTCCCAAAACACCTTTATACATATAGTTTCCGAAATTTTCTGAAGCGGGATGATCTTCGATATCATATGAAATCGTGTCAACGAGCTTGCCCGAAGGATTCACTTCACCCGAAAGCACCTTACCGACACTGTCTGTACCTACCTCACCCGGAAGCCACATTATCATTGATGCTTTGATGCTGTCATAATCCTCAAGCCATGACATATCCATTATATTTGAAATATTGAAAACAACAATAACATTCGGAAAGGTTTCACACACCTTATCAACCATTTTGATTTCATCGTCATTCAGATTAAGCTGTTCAACACTGAGATCTTTCATTTCAGTACCGACTCTGCCGATAACAATGATTGCAGTATCCGAAAATTCAACAGCCTCAGCCATTTTTTGTTTACCGATCAGGTTTATGGGCAATTCCGACTGACCGCCGCCAAAAAACTGCTTGAGAACGGTAATGACATAACTGAGAAAACCGAGATCATATTTTGTTCCGGTATATAAGGCATACTGATTATAGATAGTTTTGTTATACTCAATTCCGGCATTATCAAGTGCATCATAAAATCCGATTGCATCCGATGAGCGAACGGCACCCGAGCCTGCCGCGCCTGCAAATGCAATTGAGCAGGATGCAGCACCGAAAACATTGACTTTTTTATTCTTAAGCGGAAGAATATCATCTTCATTTTCGAGCAAAACGATTCCTTCGGATTCAATTTTCTTTGCAATTTCAACAGATTTCTGCGTTGTAGATTCTGAAATAAGATCTGATGCCGCAAAAACGCTGACAGATGCAGAAGCAAAAATAATAACAGCAAGTATCACCGAAATTATTCGTCTGAGCATTCCGTTTGCTGCATTTTTCATAACATTACCTCCTCGGTTATGCCATAATTTGTTTATATCATATCACACAACAAAATATATTGCAATATATAGCATTAAAACTGATTCTAAAAATCACAAACCACAGGTTCAACCTGTGGTTTTTCATTTCACTATCTTTTTATTTTTGACGAATCTGCTGTTTGCGTTGATATAAGAATACTTACGGCATTTGAAAAGTTCTTTTCTGCCGTTTTCGTTTCTTGTGAAAACGAGCTCAAACTTTCCGCCTGCGGATCTGAGATTCTTTGCAAGGATTTCCGCCGTTTCTTTGTTGACCGCAATCACCGACGGGCAGGCATAGCTCTGAACATAGTTTCTGCTTGTGAATTTTGAAATACCCTTTGTGCCGATGAGAAGATATCTCGGGTCATCAATGGGTGAAAGAAGCTCGGAAACCGCCTTTGCAAACACATTCTTCTCTCTTACCGTTGCCTTTGAAAGAGAACAGTTGACGGTATTCTTCTTTTCGGATTTTCTGACCGAAACGGTTGCTCCCCTGCTCTCGATTTCGCCGATTTCTTTGAGTGTGCGGAGAATGGCATTTGAAATATTCGAAACCGTTTTTTCGGGCGATGAATTCTTCATAACAACAGATGCGGATTTAATCATTAATACAGAAGATATTGCCGCAATTATGAAACCGAGCAGACCGCCGAAGAAACCCGATGTTGCGATTATGATTATTGCAAGAACAATCAGAACAGCTAAAACGACTGCATAAATCTTGTTCTTATGAACGGCACTTACAGGATGAACTTCGGCAGGAATTTCGCTGACTTCTTCAATTTCGGGTCTCGCCTTGCCCTTGACGGCGGCGTTCCATCTGTCTGCCATAACGTTTCTTGACGATGCGAGCGAGAGCATCTGATTATTGATACACTCAAGACCGTTTGCATCATAGGGTGCTTTGAGAATGTCGATTCTGTCCGTACCGCTTTCGATAACATCGCTGTTATATGCAGGTGCCTGGAAGCAGGCAAAACGGCGTTTCATCGTTTCAAAATCGTCGCTGATGATTTCGTCCTTTGAATCGGGCTCAACGGTTACAAGATGCCAGATATTTGACACCTTTTCAGGGTTCTTTTTATCAATACGGATTGCTCTGCCTCTCATCTGATTTGAGAGCATAAAGCTGCCGACAAAGCTTGCAAGAATGAGTGAATTGATATTCGGTGAATCCCATCCTTCACCGAGCAGGGATTTTGTGCCGATAAGTACATTGATAACGCCAAGCTGAAATGCTTTTGTGATGATGCTGACCTTATTTTTATTTGAACCGCTGAAAATGATTTCGGTGTGGTTTGTGTTTTCAAGCTTCTTTATTCTGCAAGGCACACCTTCGTTATATGCGATTTCCTGCGCAGTTTCAACGGCTGAATCGGGCAGAATCACAAGTGTGCCCGAAAGCACCGCAACCTTTGCATCGGGAGCAGTTCTGCGGATTGATTCAAAAACGGGAACCGTGCCGAGAGCGTGGATTTCTTCGTCCGTACCGACGAGTTTCAGCATATCCTTTTTGATATAGTCGGTAAGAATGAGCATACGAAGAGAATCGCCGAGATTTGCGTATTCACTTGCAACGATTTTATTTATGCTTCCGAGTTTACCCGTTGAGGAAACGAGCATTTTGTTGATTTTATCGCTTGATGCAAGGCGGACTTTTCTTTTTTCGATAAGAGCCTCTTTCGAGAGAATTGCTTTTAATTCTTCGCTGATTTCTTCGGGGAATATATCAGGCTTATCAATGATAAACTGAAATGCTTTTTCGGCTTCGGCTATTGAATAAACGGGTGCTTTTCTGCCTTCAAAAACCTTTTCTTCAAGACTTTTTGAAATATTGGCATTTCCTTGTTTTGCAACGCAGACAAGGGATTTGAACCCTGCAAAATTATCATAGAGTATTTCTTCGTTATCTGCCGCATTTGAAGCCTGCAAAGCCTTTGAAAGCAGACCGCTTCTGATTATTTCATCGGTAATGGCTGCGGCTTTTACCTTATAATTTGCAAGAATCTGTGATTCCTCTGCGGTGGGATAGCTGAAATAAATATAATCCTGATGGGGGCAGAGAGTTTTCTGCATTACAAGCTGAGGAACGAAAATTTCTTCGTCAATATCGCCGCAGAGAGTCTGATATCTGTTCCATTCGGCAGGTGCGCTGTCATAGGGCGGAGTTGCGGTGAGAGCGATGATTGTAACACCGTCACCGAGCATTGCAACAAACTTTTCGAGAGCCTTCTGCCATTCGCTTTTGAGGTGATGCGCTTCGTCAAGGCAGATTGTTTTTATGCCTGCCTTTTTGATTTCCGAAAGCAAATCAAAATTGCTGAAATCCTGCGTTTCTTCGGCTTCAAATTCATCTTCATCCGCTTCGTATTCCATAACGGATTTTGTGAAAGCGGCGTGGAGTGCCTGATAAGTTATCGAGGTTATCAGTTTCGGATTTGTGAGTGAATAAGAAATATATTCATCGGGATTTTCCCTTTCGGGCAGATATGCTTCAACAAATCTTTCGCCCCACTGCTGACGGATTGTGACCGACGGCGACATAACGAGTGCAGGTGCATTCTGTCTGCGGACAAGCTCAAGACCGAGAATGGTTTTACCGCTGCCCGGTGCGGCAACGATATGAATTCTTTTATCTTTAAGATGCTTATGTGAATTATCAAGCACAGCCTGCTGATAATCACGGAAAGTCCATTTGAATTTTACATTGCTGAAATCTTTCATAACATCACATCCGTTTGCCGATTTTTTTACAAATATCATTATATCATATATTTTCGGCTTTTCATCGTACTTTAGTGCAGTTTTTTTAAAAAAGACGGCAGATTTCTCTGCCGTCTGATAAAACATTCAATTTTAATGTTCTGCACCGCATTCACATACAAGATTATTGCCGAAAAGCTTCTGGAAGAAGAGAACAATCTTGAAGAAGAAACCTGCAATTCCGCCTTTGTGGCACTTGCATTCACAATCTTTGTAAACTGCTTCTGCAGTAACGTTGAAAACACCCATTGTGAATGTTGTTTCGGAATCATAATAATCTTCGGGAGTTGCGCCCGTGATATTCCAACAATAAAAAATCTTGCCGTCAATCTGATCTGCCGTGATTGTTACCACATTGCCGATAACCGCACTTGAAGCAGAAGCCTTGCCGTTTTCAACGGTAACACCGGTGCCGAGAGTTGCAAAATCACCGAGTTTGATTCTTATAATGCACATTGCTTTGCCGTTACCGCCATGTTTATAAAGATAATATGCACTGTCACTGGGAAGATAGGAATTGAAATTATAATAGGGAATTTCTTTTCCGTCATATACAACTTTGAATTCATCAGCTGCGGGAAGCTCATATCCGCCGATATAGAATGTTGTGAGCACATAATATTCCTTTTCAGGGTCAGCTATCTCGCCGCCGCAACTGGGAACCTCTGTTGACATGATTACCGAATAATAAGGCGGCTGATTGTAGTCAAGTGAAGGGAAACAAGAGTTAAGATTTGAGTTATTGAGTTCTTCACCGTAATAGATTGAGGGGAACTTGCTGATTTCGATAACCTTTGTTGCGGCTGATGCTGAAGTCATTGATATACTCATCATTGCAAAAACAGTAATGAGAGCGAGCGTAATTGATGTTAATTTTTTAATCATTTTAAATTAACTCCTTTTTATCCTGCGTAATAAATCTCTTCAAAAAGCTCATATTCGGGTGTTCCGTTGATACAAAGCTGATAATCCGTGCTGTTTCTCTCAACATAAATTCTGCATTCTCTGCCGTCACCGAGTTTTGCGTCAACAAAGGTTTTGCCGTCTGTACGAAGAAGTGTGAACTCTGAGCCTGCTTTGGCAAGTTCGGATTTCATATCGGGAAGAATTTTAACGTTGAAAGCTTCTTTTGATTTAAGAATGTGTGTAAATCTTTCGTCTACGGTATAGAATTCATCTGTTGATTCGGGCATACCTGTTTCGGAATTCACGGTGTATGTTTTAAAAGCGGAGTATGTTCCGAGAACATCAAAGGTTGTTTCAAGAACAAAGTGTGCGGGATTATTAAAAGCAAGTTTTGCCTGATGGGTATCTTCGTTTTCATCCTCCCAGACCAGGCTGCCGAAAGCTGTTCTTTCAAAATTACCTGATTCTTTTATCTCATTGCCGTTCAGGTCATAAACGAGAATGTTTGTGTAATCATTATAGCCATGGGGAACAAGATAAACAAAATATCTGCCGTTTGAATTGACAAGATAATATTCGGCGCTGAAAGCATAAACATCTTCAACCGTGAATTCGTTGCCGTTGAGGCTAAGGATGATATCTTTATATGAGCCTTCTTCCGTGTAATACGAAAGGCCGACACTGAGTTTATCTTTTTTTCCGTCAGAAGGATTCATATCAAACTCAACATCATTCCACTCAGGAAGTGCTGCGGCATAGGATTCCGGAGCAACAGTATATTTCTTATTGAAAAGCTCGGGATATTCGTCAAAATAAACCGTGACGGTAATAAGACCTGCTACAAAGGGTGCAATTTCATAGGGACTGAAACAGAAAGTTATACCCTGATAACCGATTGTCCAATTAAACTGTTCTGCTGTGTATTCCGAAAGAGTTTCTTCGAGTGAACCGAAAAATCCGTCTGCAAATTCATCTTTTGAATTTATCTTTTCCGAAAGAATTGCAGGAAGAGATGAAATGTCGGTCATAACGTCGGTTATAACAAGTTCTTTACCTGTTACGGTATCGAAGTTATATCCGCCATAGCCATAGTTGGGATGTGCACCGCCCGAAAATTCATCGGCATCGCTTCTGATACTCAGAACAACGTTATCTGCTCTTTGAAGAAAATATTCGTTGTTTGCGGTGTAAACCGTCGGCTGCTCGCCGTCTTCATAATAATAACCGAGCTGTTCCGATGCATACTCATCAAGCTCTTTTGCCTTATTCTTATAGAACTCTGTTTTATCGGCATTAAGAGAATCAAGAGCTTTTGCAAGGCGGGGATATTCTTTTTTGTTTTCTTCGGAAAGATGCAGTTTCTGATAGTTTACCTCTGTCAGATAATAATAATCTTCACTATACGTTTCATACTCATAGCCTTTTTCTGTATAAACGGAAAGAAACTCTATGTCATTTTTCTTTTCTGCTGAATTATTATTTTCTGCACTTGTTGTTGATTCATTTATGGGATTTTCGGGTTTATCCTTTGCACACGAAGCAAAGCAGAAAATCAGAGAAATAGCCAGAATAAAAGCTATGGTTTTTTTCATAAAATCACCTTAAAA
>JAZOVN010000318.1:0-6094 GCA_045658725.1 Acutalibacteraceae bacterium | reverse complement strand
GTAACTGCTTGGGATACTTTTACTCAAAACAATCCGGGTAAATCAGAAAAAGTTGAAACGGACAGAAAAGATATTTTTGATATACCAAAAATGTTTGAAGATTGGGGAATGTATCTTGCTGAACAAAGAGAGGATTAATTTTTAAATTCCTAATGAACACTCGGACCAAAAAAGAACCAAGCTTTCGCCTGGTTCTTTTTTCAAATACTCCGCAAAATTATAACAGGGCTGTCTCAATCACGAGACAGCCCTGTTTGATTTTATTTAAGGAAGCCCTGGATGATAACCTCTTCGGCTTCTTCTTCGTTCATGCCGAAGGTCATCAGTTTGATAAGCTGGTCATTATTGATTCTGCCGATTGCCGCTTCATGCACAATCTGTGCATCCGCTGAATTCGCGGTGATTGCGGGAATCGAGCTGACAGTTGCATCATCCATGATAATCGAGTCGCAGGTAACATGTGCACGGCACTTTGCGTTGCCGATTGCATTGGGATAGAAAATCTGCTTTGAATTATCCTTCGCAACCGAACGGGAAATAATCTGTGACGATGCATCCTCACCGTCAAGATAAACCTCCATATCGGAGCGTGCGTACTGATTTCCGTGAGTCAGAAGGCGTTCTGTCATAATCAGCTTTGCACCTGCGGCAAGATGTGCCTTGGTGTCACGAACGGTTGAGTCAACACCCTTGATCTGAACCATTTCCATTTCGCAAACAGAATTTTCGTCCTGCTCAACATAGGTTACGGGATTAAGAACTCTTTCACCCTTGCCGTCGCCTTCACCGTAATGCTTTTCAACATATTTTATGCGTGCATTCTTGCCGATATGGAACGAATGAATGCCGTCATGCTGTGATTTTTCGTCGCCGCTGTTATGAATTCCGCAGCCTGCAACGATAACAACATCAGCGTCATCGCCGATATAAAAATCGTTATAAACAAGATCATTTATGCCCGCTTCGGTAATGATAACGGGAATATGAATGCTTTCATTTTTGGTGCCGGGAGCAACAATGATATCGATACCGGGCTTGTCCGTTTTGGTAACGATTTCAATGTTTGCGGTTGAACGGCGTGAAAAACCTTCGCCGTTTTTTCTGATATTATATGCACCTGCAGGGATTTCGTGGAGATCCGCAATGGATTCGAGAAGGTTGCTGTCTATTTTATCCATTGTTTAGTCCTCCTTTCCTCTGAAACCGCAATTTTCGTTGAATTCACCCATAAGCTGGGGAAAAATTCTTTCCTTGGGTCCTTTATCTCTGACCTTGCCGTCAGCAATGATAACCATTTCGTCGGCAAGCTGCATTATTCTTTCCTGATGTGAAATGATGATAACGCTGTTGTGACTGCCCTTGCTCATTGCCTTGAAGCTCTCAACAAGCATCGAAAAGCTCCACAGGTCAATGCCCGCTTCGGGTTCATCAAATATTGCAAGACCGAGCTTTCTTGCCATAAGGGTTGCAATTTCGATTCTCTTTGCCTCACCGCCCGAAAGGGAATTATCCATTTCTCTGTTGAGATAATCTTTTGAGCAGAGGCCGACACTTGTAAGATATCCGCAGCATTCATCAACGGGAAGCTCGCTTCCTGCCGCAAGGGAAAGAAGTCTTCTGACTGTGAGACCCTTGAATCTCGGAGGCTGCTGGAATGCATAACCGATGCCGAGCTTTGCTCTTTCGGTTACCGAAAGATTTGTTATATCAACATCGTTGTAAAGTATTCTGCCGCTTGTCGGCTTTTCGATACCCATGATAAGGCGTGCAAGAGTTGATTTTCCGCCGCCGTTGGGTCCTGTTATAACGGTAAATGCACCGTCGGGCACTTCTATATTGACATTGTCAATGATTTCAAGATTTTTGCCGTCAACATCAACCTTGAAAGAAACATTTTCAAGTTTTAACATACATCTTCTCCAATAATCTTTTTGGTTCTTTTATTATATACTATCACAATTATTTTATCAATGTGTATTTAACACAACATCACATCAACGACCCCAGAGTTTTCTGTCAAGACTTCTGAACTGAACCGCCTGAGCAATGTGTGAGGGTTCAATATTCGGACTGCCCTCAAGGTCTGCAGCAGTTCTTGCAACGCGAAGTATTTTATCATAGGCTCTTGCAGAAAAATCAAGCTTATCAAATATTCTCTCAAGCATCGCCATTGCCTGCGGAGTGGGTCGGCAGAATTCGCGGGTCATTGCAGGATCCATTTTTGCATTGCACGAAACGCCCGAGCCTTTTAATCTCTCCTGCTGAATTTTTCTTGCCGCATTGACTCTCTTTTTGATTTCCGACGAAGGTTCTGACGGAATCTTGCTTGAAAGCTTTTCAAAATCAACGGGCGGAACCTCAATATGTATATCAATTCTGTCAAGCATCGGACCCGAAACTCTTGAAAGATATCTTCTTGCAGAGCCGGGAGGGCAGGTGCAATCACGCTTGGGATGACCGTAATAACCGCACGGACACGGATTCATTGCACAAACAACCATTGCCGAGCACGGATAAGTTATTGATGCATTTGCACGGGAGATTGTGATTTTGCTGTCTTCAATCGGCTGACGGAGAACCTCCATTGCCACTCTTGAAAATTCGGGAAGCTCATCAAGAAAAAGAACTCCGTTGTGAGAAAGTGATATTTCTCCGGGTCTCGGAATCGCTCCGCCGCCCGAAAGTCCTGCGGGTGAAACCGTGTGATGCGGTGCTCTGAAGGGTCTTTCCGTTATCAACGAAACGCCTTCGGGCAAAACACCTGCTATCGAATAAAGCTCAGTTGTCTGCAGACTTTCTTCAAAAGTCATGTCGGGAAGAATTGAAGGAAGCCGCTTTGCGAGCATGCTTTTTCCCGAACCGGGAGGGCCTACCATTATAACATTGTGGCCGCCTGCCGCGGCTATTTCAAGAGCAAATTTTGCTTCCTGCTGACCCATTACATCCTTGAAATCGGGCATGGGAGCATGATTTATTATTTCTTTTGCAGAATCAAATGTAACAGGCATAAGTGTTTCTTCACCTTTGAGAAACTGCACAACCTGACGCACATTTTCAACCGCATATACTTCAATCCCGTCAACAACGGAGCTTTCAAGCGCGTTTGCCGCAGGAACAAAAACTCTTTTCATTCCGCTTTTTCTTGCCCTGATAACCATGGGAAGAGCACCGTTGACATGGCGGATAAGTCCGTCAAGCGAAAGCTCGCCGATAAAAGCACAGTCATCGGTGTTGCATTTAAGCTGCTGACCCGCCTTGAGAAGTGCAATCAGAATCGGCAAATCGTAAACGGGACCTTCCTTGCGTATATCCGCAGGAGAAAGATTGATTGTAACACGGCTTGAAGGGAATGAATAACCGCTGTTTTTGATGGCTGAACGCACACGGTTACGGGATTCATTGACAGCGGCATCAGGCAGACCGACAAGATCAACTCTCGGCAGACCCTGACCGTAATCAACCTCAACGCCGACCATATAACTGTCAACACCGAAAAGTCCCATACTGTTAATGCGTGCAAACATCTTAACACTCCCCTCTTTTGAATTATAATATCATATTTTATCTGAAAAAACAATATCATACTTTAATCAACAAGTGAAGAGTGAAAAACGAAAAGTTAGGGGTCGCTTCGCTCCGAAAAATATAATTGCTCCGCAAAAAATGTTAAACTTCCTCAGTATTGCTGTCCGAATGACCGAAGAAAAAAACAGTAGGTGCGATTCACGGATCGCCCGAATGATGACATATTCTTCACTCCTCAATTACGCATTTTGTTATATAATCGGGTAAGGGCGAAGCCCTTCCGAAACTATTCACTATTAACTTTTCACTGTTAGCTTGTTATTAAACAATACATAAAAACCGCCCTTCTGCTGAAAGGCGGTTTAATCAAAAAATCAAATTATATCCTCAAACTCAATAACCTTGTTGGTTTTGCCCGATTCAAAAATCGCCTCAACAAGGCGCATGAGTCTGCGCTGCTGATCGTGGGTAACGATAATATCTGCCTCACCTCTGAGGTAAGCAAAGATATTTTTATAGTATTCTGTCCATTCAGCTTTCTGAACGGGCAGAGGATAGGTCTGGATTGTGTCATCGGTTCTGGGTGCCATGGTTTTTGTTATGCCTGCACCTGCAACAATGGGAACAGCATCTCTGTTTTCCCAATCCGAAACCATAACGATTTTTCCGTTCCACTGCCAGTCATCAACAACGGCAGAACCGTTTTCGCCGAGCATATACCAGAGCGGAAGCTCGATGAAATTACTTGTTGTGACTTCAACATAAAATGAAAGTCCGTCGTCAAAAATAAGAGTTGTGCGGAAGCCGTCATCACAGTTTTCGTTGGTGACATTGGTAAGCTCCGCATAAACGGATTTGAGTTTTCGGGGCAGAGTCATCATAAGAGCCTGGTCGAGAAGATGAATTCCCCAGTCGAAAACCATACCGCCGCCGTGCTGAGGCTGATTTCTCCAGTCACCGGGAACACCTCTTGAACCCTGAACACGGGATTCTATACGGAACACTCTGCCGAGAGTGTTTTCGTCAAGAAGCTTCTTCATTGTGAGGTAATCTTCATCCCAGCGTCTGTTCTGATGAACGGTGAAAAGCTTGCCCGTTTCGTTTGCACAGGCAATCATCTCTTCAAGGTCGGCAGAGCAAAGAGTTACGGGCTTTTCACTGATAACATTCTTGCCGTGACGCATCGCATCAATTGCAATTTCCTTATGAACATCGTTGGGAGTTGCAATTGTTACAAGGTCAATTCTCTCGTCGGAAAGAAGTTCTTCTCTTGATGAAAAGAAATGAAAGCCCTTTTCATCTGCCACATTTTTTCTTTCGGGATTTATGTCGAAAACACCGACAACCTCGGCATATTCGCCCATTTCCTCCTTGATTTTGCGGGCATGCCATCCGCCCATTCCGCCGTAACCGATAACGGCACAGCCTATTTTATTGTTAACCATGGTATCGCTTCCTTTTGCACGGAAAAATTAATTTTCTCGGAATCAACCCCGTTCTGACCGTGAAATTTTCGTCAGGACAGAGAAATCCGCATCAGACCCACCACATTTCGCCTGTGGATTCGGTAAGAATAATATTCTTAAGGAATGAAACAGCCTTTGAAAGACCTTCATTCTGGCTCATGAGTGAATCCTCATGCTCAATGCTGATTGCATAATCATAACCGACCATGCGGAGATTTGAGATAATCTCTTTCCAGTATGCGTTATCGTTGCCGTAGCCGATGGTACGGAAAATCCATGAACGGTTGATTTCATCGCCGTAGGGCTTGTTATCAAGCACACCGTTAACGGCTGTGTTATATTTATCAATCTTTGTGTCCTTTGCATGGAAATGGAAGATTGCATCACCGAGCTTGCGGATACATGCAACGGGATCCATGCCCTGCCAGATAAGATGGCTGGGGTCAAAGTTTGCACCGATTTCGGGACCTACTGCTTCACGCAGACGGAGAAGGGATTCGGTGTTATAAACACAGAAGCCGGGATGAAGCTCAAGAGCAATTTTGTTAACGCCGTGAGCCTTTGCAAATTCAACAAGGTCTTTCCAATAAGGAATAAGCACTTCATTCCACTGCCAATCAAGGATTTCGCCGAAATCGTTGGGCCATGGGCAGGTTACCCAGTTGGGATATTTTGCGGTTTCGCAATCACCGGGGCAGCCCGAGAAGGTGTTTATCTGATGAAGACCGAGCTTTTCTGCAAGAAGAATGGTGTTTCTGATAGTCTTGTCATAATCAGCAGCAATTTCCTTGTTGGGATGCACGGGATTTCCGTGGCATGAAAGTGCGCTGATTTCAACATCATATTTCTTGAGAAGAGCCTTAAATTCTTCAAGCTTTGCATCGTCATTGAGAAGCTCTTCGGGATTTGCATGAGCATTTCCGGGATATCCGCCGCAGCCGATTTCCACCATTTCAATGCCGAGCGACTTGAAATATCTGAGTGCCTCTTCAAGTGAGAGGTTTGAAAGTAAGGTTGTGAATACGCCGAGTTTCATTGTGGTTCTCCTTGTTCAAGTGAAAAGTTTAAAATGAAAAGTGAATAATTCGGAAGGGCTTCACCCT
>JAZOVN010000317.1:0-26471 GCA_045658725.1 Acutalibacteraceae bacterium | reverse complement strand
ATGTATTTCTGTTGATGCGGTGAAAAAGCGGAGGCAATATGTGTATATTGCCGAGCATTTTGAGCTTCAGCAACGGGAATACATCCGTCAAGATAACGCAAAAAAATAAAAGGCAGGGGTAATTTATACCACTGCCACTTTATTTTGACTTATGCTTCCTTAACAACTACCTGCTTGCCGTTATAGTAACCGCACTCGGGGCAAAGTCTGTGTGATCTCTTGTACTCACCGCAGTTTGAGCACTTTTCAAGCTGGGGAGCAGACATCTTCCATACATTTGAGCGTCTCTTATCTCTTCTTGCCTTTGAAACTCTTCTCTTGGGTACTGCCATGCCTAAGCACCTCCTTAATTATGTGCTTTTATTAAACCGTCAGGTTTTTTCCTTAATTATCCAAAAGCTGCCTGAGAGCCGCAAGTCTCGGGTCGATCTCTTTTTCGCAGCTGCATGAACCTGAGTTAAGATCATTTCCGCACTTCGGACAAAGCCCCTTGCAATCATCACTGCAAAGGAACTTTGCAGGAAGGTCAAGGAAAATATCCTCGGTAACAAGCGGATCAAGATCAAAACGAAGCTCGTTGACAAGCAGAAGCTCGTCATTCTTTTCATCGTTAAGATGGGTAACGAGAGTGTGAAAAATTTCAATCTCAAGCGGAACATTTATCGGCTTTGCACAGCGGTCACAATCCATATCAAGGATGAATTCCGCTTTTGCACGCAACTCAACTATACCCGTGTAATTGCCTGCACTGCCGCTTACCTTTACGGGAGTTGAGAAAGGCTTCGCGCCGCTGAGCTCCTGATCCGATAAATCCAGCTCATAGCTGAACTCTCTGACCATTCCCTCGTTGTTGAAAATAGGCTCTAATTCCAATATCATTAAAATTCACCTAAAATCACGCACAAAATATTATAAATGTATGTGCGTGATTTGTCAACTAAAATTTCGAATTAAATTCAGATTTTTTCGCAGAAATCGAAAATTCTTGCAGGAAGTTCGCTTTCATCACATGAAATTGTGAATGTGAAGTCCTGCTCTGCAATCTTGCTGAGCTCTGCAACCTTCTCAAGGAAGTTTGCAAGTGCTTCATAATCTCTGCCGCCGATTTTAAGAGTTGCATCAACAAGGATATCTGTGATATCGTGGTCACCTGCAACAATACCGCTAAGGAAGCCGTAGAATGCATCGTAGCCGTTTACTTTGTAGTAGTCGGTTTCAACGAGTCTTGCTCTGTAGTTAACATTATAAGTCAAGAGTCTTTCTTTCTCAACACAAATAACATTGCCGTTTGACTTTTCAACAGCACTGTTTACAAGGTCGATAAGTCTCTTTGTTTTGCCTGCGCCTTTGTTGCCGATAATAAGATAGATCATTTTTAAAATCCTCCTGTGTTTTTATTTGAGTCTTGCTTCAAGCTCTTCCTTCTGTGCCTCGTAACCGGGCTTTCCGAGAAGAGCGAACATGTTCTTTTTATAGCTTTCTACGCCGGGCTGGTCAAAGGGATTAACACCGAGAATGTAACCCGAAAGACCGCAAGCCTTTTCGAAGAAATAAATCATCCAGCCAAGATTATATTCATCCTGTCTGTCAATTTCAATAAGAATGTTGGGAACATCGCCGTCTGAATGAGCGAGAACTGTTCCTGCAAATGCCTTGCTGTTAACAAAATGAACGGTTTTTCCTGCAACGAAATTAAGACCGTCGCCGTTGATATCGTCATGCATGATTTCAACATCGTTCTGAGGCTCGTTAACCCACATAACCGTTTCAAACAGCTTGCGTTCGCCTTCCTGAATATACTGACCGAGCGAGTGAAGGTCGGTTGAGAAAATTGCCGAAGCGGGGAAAATACCCTTATTTTCTTTGCCTTCGCTTTCGCCGTAAAGCTGCTTGAACCATTCGCACCACATAGTCATTGAAGGTTCATATGCAGCGAGCATTTCGATTGATTTGCCGTTTCTGTAAAGAATATTGCGGATTGCGGCATATTTATAACAATCGTTGGTCATTACATCGTCTTTTGAATAAGCTTCTCTTGCATCTGCCGCACCCTTCATAAGAGCATCAATATCGATGCCTGCAACAGCGATGGGAAGCAGACCGACTGCAGTTAAAACAGAATATCTTCCGCCTACATCGTCGGGCACAACAAAGGTTTTGTAGCCTTCGCTGTCTGCGAGTGCCTTGAGAGCACCCTTTGCTTTATCGGTTGTAACATAAATTCTTTTTGCCGCCTCTTCTTTGCCGTATTTATCTTCAAGAAGCTTTTTGAAAATACGGAAAGCAATTGCGGGTTCGGTTGTTGTTCCCGATTTTGAGATAACATTGATTGAAAAATCCTTGCCCTCAACAAGCTTCATGAGTTCCGCAACAGATGAAGAGCTGATGGTGTTACCGCCGTAATAAATATCGGGAGTATCTTTTTTGAGAAGATTGTAGTTATTGGATTTAACAAATTCTATAACTGCTCTTGCACCGAGATAAGACCCGCCGATTCCGAGAACGATGAGTGCATCGGAATCACTCTTGATTTTTTCGGCACAAGCCTTGATTTCTTCAAATTCTGCTTTGTCATAGTTAACGGGAAGGTCTACCCAGCCAAGAAAGTCGCTGCCTTTGCCTGTTCCCTCGTGAAGCATTTCATGAGCCTTTGATACCTCGGGCTGCATTGCTTCGATTTTCTCATTGCAGGCATAATCACCTGCATATCTGAGATTGAGTCTGATTGCCATGTGTCTGTACACCCCACTATAAAATGCCAAGAGTTATTTAGTCTATTTTACCCTATTATAACATTCTTTGCAACACCTAAAAGCAAAAAATTAAAAAAATTTTTATTAAATATTCAATTTTGCTTTGCAGATACACGGCAAATCCTTCCGTAACGGGCTTTTCACGAAAACAAAGCTTCTGTTTTTATTACATTATTTACAGTCGTATTACATTTCTGTAATATATATTGACATTACGGGTGCGGAATTTTAAAATAGAATCAAAGGAGGTCTATATATGAGCAAGAGAAAATACGCAAGAAAAATTGCCGCTCTTCTGTGCATAGCATTGACTGTCGGTGCCTTCGGCGGATGCGGCAAATCCGAAACAGTACAAACTCCTTCGGAAATACCGACATCAACTTCTGCATCTGTCACTCAGGATGTTTCATCACAAAGCAACAGCGACGCCCCTGTTTTTATGCTTGAAAAATTGCCTGAAATCGGCGGATATGTTGATGATATTATCTACAAACGCCGATATTCCGAAACACGCGAAACCCTTACTCCCGGTGAAAATTACGGCAAGCTTATTCCTTTTGTCGGTTCATTCAGGGATTACCATTTTGTTGACTATGAAACGGGTGAATGGGAAGACGAAACATTTTCCGTTTCAAAATACGGTCTGATGACCGACAAGGGCGAAATTATAGTTGACGCGGTATACGATTGGGTTGAAATTTATTCCATCGGAGATGATGACTATATGATTGAGCTTTCAATGAGCGGAGAAAATCCCGAAACTGTCAGCAAAAGGCTTTATTGCAATTCCGACGGAAGTCTGGTCAGAAAAACCGAAGGTGACATTTATTATAACTTCACCTCATTCCATGAAGGTTATATCATTGCAACCGACAGAAGCGGAATTGATTGGGAAACCTCTTCGGGTTTGCCGAAAACAATCGTATATGACACAAAATGGAACAAGCTGTTTGAAATTGACAATGCACTGCCCTGCTATGAAAAAGTTTATTCTGACGGATATTTTGTTCTTGATATCTTCACAGACTACATGAACTGGGAATGCGAATCGCAGTTTGTTGATAAAAAAGGTAATATTGTTTTTGAGGATATTCACCCTTCAAACAGCATTGCAAACGGTAAAACAACGGCAAAAAAAGACGGCGGATTATACGGAATTTTCGATGTCAGCGGAAAATGGGTTGTTCAGCCGACCTTCAGCGAAATGAATCGATATGAGAATGTTTATATCGGCAAAAACTTCTGGGGTGCTTCCGTTTATGATGCTGACGGAAAACTGATAAAAGCAATCTCCGAAGACCTTGAAAACAAATATATATGTGCCTACGGAGAGAGAATTTATACCGAAGAGAGTTTCTATGACGAAGAAACATATTATCAGTTCACCGACCTTGCAACCGAAAAAGTAATCACATGTGCCGAAACGGGAATGCCCGTTACGCAGCGTTTTGAATACACGGAATATTTCTATTGCAATGACGGCAAAAATACATATATCGTTAATTTTGATGGTGAAACGGTTGCAACGCTCCCCGGCTGCGGAAATCTGTGGAAAATAGACGATACTCATTTCCGCATGGTTGAAGGGCATTGGGAAGATGTCACACAGAAATATACCGTTTACTCTTTAAAAACCTTTGAGAAACTCTGGTCAGACACAATCGTAAATCAAGGAGAGCGTGTTGAAATTTGGGAGCACCACACCGAAAGCATTATTGTCAAGCTATATTCTTCCGAAACAGAAGAATATTATGAAGCCGCACAGAACACAACATCCGATATTCTTGACATCGAAACAGGAAAACCGATATTTGAAAACCTTGCGGATTTTTATGCTTTCGAAATCGACGGAAAGCTTTATCTTAACATTTCAGACGGAACATACACATACGCATACTCACCCGACATGACTCTGCTCATGAAAGTCAGAAACGAAAGGAACGATTGATAATGAAAAAAATTATTGCAATTTTATCCGCACTCATGCTTATGCTCACTCTTTTTGCCTGCTCAGACAGCAAGCCCGATGCAGAAACAACAGCTGCAGCCGAAACAACAGAACAGCCTGCAACAGTTGAAGAAGTCAAGCCCGTGGGCAATTTCACATTCACAAAGGATAATTTCCCCGTTGTCGGCGGTTCGCTTGCACTCAAGCCCTTCGGTCAGGCATTGACCGCAACCGTTCTAGGTATTCCCCGTGACGGTGCGATTGATCCCGAAATCTGGGAAGGTTCAACAACATATAAATATCAGCAGTTTATTGACGGCGAAATCGAGCTTCTTCTTGCTTATGAGCCTTCGGAAGAAGCAATTGAATACGCAAAATCCAAGGGCTTTGAATGGGAAATCACCGCAATCGGTGCAGATGCTCTTGTTTTCATCTGCAGCAATCAGAACCCCGTTCAGAATCTTTCCATGGAACAGATAAAGCAGATTTATTCGGGTGAAATCACAAACTGGAAGCAGGTCGGCGGAAATGATGCTCCCATGGCGGCATACCAGAGAAACCGTGACAGCGGCAGCCACACCCTTTTTGATAAGCTCATCAACCTCGGCGATAAGCTCGTTGAACCTCCCAAGGAAGAGCAGATTGAATCAATGATAGGTCTTCTTGAAGCCGTTGCGGATTATGACAATTCAGACAGTGCACTCGGCTACACAGTTTATTATTATCTCACCAACATGGAAAGCGATAAGCTCGCAAGCTCAAAGATTCTTAATGTTGACGGCATTGAGCCCACAAACGAAAACATTGCGAGCGGAAAATATACTCTCGTTAACGATTTTTATGTTGCAATTCCCAAGAATCTTCCCGAAGACGCACCCGCAAGAATACTTTATAACTGGATTATTTCTCAGCAGGGCAAAGAGCTTCTCGAAAACGAAAACTATGTTGCAAAATAAAAATTACGGCTGTCTCACCGAACGTGAGACAGCCTTTTTTATGCAAAAGCAGAAATAATTCTCATGAATATGATTTTAACCGTCAGCGGTTCGATTCTGTCGGGAGCAGTCAGATTATATTTTCCCAGAAGCTCATCCCCGAGCCTGAAGGTTACGGTGCCGAGCACCTGACCCTGCTCAACGGGTGCGGCAACATCAACCGCAAGATCGATTGTCTGCGTTATATCGGCTTCCCTGCCCTTTTCAATCAGCACGGCATCGGGTGTCGGTATTTTCGGAGTGATTTTTTCAACAACTCCGTTGATTACACCCACATCAGGAATCAGAGATGTGTCAATTTGGGGTGTGACGGTTGAATAATTCGCAAAGCCGCGGTTAAGCATCGCTTTTGCGGTTTCAAAGCGGTCTGTACTGTTTTCGCTGCCCATAACAACAGCCACAAGATGAGTACCTTCTCTGAGTGCACTTGCGGAAACACAGCAGCCTGCTTTTGATGTTGTGCCCGTTTTAAGTCCCGTTGTGCCCTCATAAAAACGGACAAGCTTATTAGTATTGACAAGCTCCGTCTGCCCATCACGAAGCGAATCCATCCATATTGTTGTGTAATTGGTGATAAGCTCATGTCTGAGAAGCTCACATGACATCAATGCAACATCAAGTGCGGTTGTGAGATGGCTTTCGGTTGTGTCGTCAAGACCCGTGCAGTTTTCAAAATGAGTATTATTCATTCCAAGCTCTTTTGCTCTTTCATTCATCATCTGAACAAAGGCTTCATCGCTTCCTGCAAGATATTCTCCGAGAGCGGTGCAGGCATCATTCGCACTGTAAACAGCTGTTGCTTTCAGCAAATCATCAACCGTCATCTGCTCACCCTCTTTGAGCCAAATTTGCGAACCGCCTTTTGAAGCGGCATTTGCCGAAACGGTAACAACATCGCTCAACGCTATTCTGCCCTCATCAATCGCTTCGGTTATCAGAAGAAGAGGCATGATTTTGGTTACCGAAGCGGGATAAACCTTCATGTTTTCATTATGCTTCATCAGAACTTTTCCCGTTGAAACATCCATAAGCACGGCAGATTTTGCCTTGATTTCAGCAGTCGGAGCGGTATTTTCCGCAAATGAAACCGTGCATAAATTCAGTATAATCAGGATAACCGTAACGCCTGATACCGTTGCTTTTATCAGCTTTTTCATATCATAATCCCCTTTCGGAATAATATATGATATAATTCCTGTTGATTATAACTTCATTTTTTGTTATAATATATTTTAGTTTAATTTTTAAAGGAGAAGGCTATGAAAGCTGCATTCTACACCCTCGGATGCAAGGTTAATCAATATGAATCCCAGGCGATGGCACAGAATCTTGAAAAACACGGCTTCATCATCACCGATCACAGCGAGGAAGCCGATGTTTATGTTATAAATTCCTGCACGGTAACTGCCGAAAGCGACAGAAAAACACGGCAGGCAGTCCGCAGATTCAAAAAACAGCACCCCGAAAGCATTGTTATTCTTACGGGATGTATGCCTCAGGCATTCCCCGAATACGGTGAGAAGCTTGACGAAGCGGATATTGTTATCGGCAACAAAAGCAACCGTTTTCTGCACGATTACATAAATCAGTATATAAACGGAAGCGGCAGGATTTTTGCTGTTGACCTTCACAAAACGGGCGACGAATTCGCAGGCGACACAATAAGCTCCTTCCGTGAAAGAACAAGGGCAAGCGTTAAAATTGAGGACGGCTGCAACCGTTTCTGTTCTTATTGCATTATCCCCTATGCAAGAGGCAGAGTGCGTTCAAAGCCGCTTGATGAACTGAAAGCAGAGATTGCCGAGCTTGAAAAAAACGGATTTTCGGAAATCGTGCTTGTCGGCATCAATCTTTCGGCTTACGGCATGGGCACGGATATAAATATCGTTGATGCGGTTAAGCTTGCTGCATCCTTTGACGGCATAAAGAGAGTCCGTCTCGGCTCGCTTGAGCCTGACCACATCACGGATGAAATCATCGAGGGACTTGCAGGCATTCCCGAATTCTGTCCGCAGTTTCACATTTCGCTTCAGAGCGGATGCGATGCAACCCTTAAACGAATGAACAGACACTATGACAGTTCGGAATACTACGCTCTCTGCCAAAAGCTCCGCTCATCGTTTGCCGATACATCAATAACAACCGATATCATGGTCGGCTTCCCCGGTGAAACAGAGGAGGATTTTGAAAAGTCGCTTGAATTTGCCAAAAAGGTCGGCTTTGAAAAGGTGCATGTATTCCCCTATTCAATAAGGCCCGGCACTCCTGCGGCAAAAATGGAAAACCAGATTGAGAAAAGCGAAAAGGAACGCAGAGCCGCAATCATGAGCAATGCCTGCGAAGAAATCAGGCAGAATTTTCTGAATAATCAGGTTGGCAAAACGCTTGAAATTCTTGTTGAAGAGCACCACGGTGGATTTGCGCAGGGATACACGGCAAACTATACACCCGTAAAAATCCCCTGCGAATGCGAGCTTTGCGGCATAATAAAAACAGAAATCACCGCTGTTGACGGCGATTTCTGCGTTGGAAAAATATGATTTTAAATTGTTTCGGGCGGATAATGATTTATCCGCCCGTTTGTTTTATCTGAATCTGATTGCTTCGGGAATAACCTTCGTTGCTCCAAACAATTTTTTAAAGAAAGCAAAAATCTTTTGGAAGAAACCTGCTTTTGATGTCATCGTCTGCTCATCCTTGCAGACTTCGTTTCCGTTTGCATCATAAACGGTTGCAGTAAAGGTTGTATCGCCGCTCTTGCTCGGTGAAATGGTGCAGGTTGAGCCGTCATCCGATACGGAATATGTGAAATTGCCGTTTGATGAAGTCCATTCAACATAACCGCCCTCGGGAATGCTTTCAACATCCGCATGAAGAACTATGCTGTCACCATAGGAAATCGTTGTGGTTGACGGATTTTTTATGCTGACACTGCTGTCACACACCTGAGCAACCGCATAATAGCTAAAATGATTTGTTTCAAAGACAATATAATCGCCTTCAATACGGCTGTCAAGCTTTTCTGCTTCTTCTGTTTGAGAATTAATATAATAGATATGGATATAATTCTTATCGAATCCTTCGGGAACAGGGATTCTGATTGTTATATAACCGTTAGGCTGTATTTCTACGCCATCAAGAGTCATTGTAATATTAAAAATCTGTTCTGAAACTGCACCGGTTTTCAAATTGAGTATCTGAATTGCAATCTCATCAAATGTTTCATCAACATTAAGTTTGGGTGTTCCTTCATAATTATCCGGATTGTATTCAATTACAACACCTGTATCATTATCGATGATGACAGCCAATTTCGGAATAATTTTTTCTTCAAGAACAATGTCACAAACCTTGCATTTCTTAACCTTTTTGCCTTCGGTTTCTGTTGTTGCCTCAACAACGGTTTCCCATTCGCCGGGAGTATGGTCGGTTTTGGGAATAATCTTTACATTGCCAATAGAAGCACCGCAGTTTACGCAAACATCATATGACATACCCGTTGCCTTACAGGTTGCAGGAACTGTTATTGTTGTTGCGACATGACACGCAGGAATTACCTCAATATATGTTTCACCGCATTCGCAGATATATGTAGCAGAACCGTTTTCAGTACAAGTCGCTTCTTGAGTAACAGTTTTTGTGTACTTGTGAGTGTGATAATCACAGTTGAAGTGAATTGTCGCTTCTTCTAGACTGTAGTTTTTTCCTTCGATTAAAATTTCGTTCCATTCTTCTTCTGTACCTTCAAAATAAACATCAGTTAAATTTTCACAATCTTCAATCGCCATCATTCCTATATATTTAACACTTTCAGGAATATAAAGCGTAGTCAGATTTGAGCAAAACAAGAATGTTGCATAGCATATTTTTTCTATTCCTTTCGGAATTTTAAATGATGTAATCCCTGAATCGGCAAAAGCTACGGGTTTTATTTCTTTTACCGTGCTTGACAATTCAAATTCGTTAATGCTTCCAGCCCCCATAAAGGCACATGAGCCAATCACGGATACTGACGGAGGTATAGTGAATTTCTCTGCTTTGTCTGAAAAAGCAGGGTAAGAAACAAGAACACTCATATCCTCTGAATATACTGCCCCATCCTCACCGTTATTGAAATAGGGATTATCGGGATGAATAATTATTTGCTTTATCGGGCTGGTAATACTGTCAAATCCCAGATATAATACGCTTTCAGGCACCGTTACCGTTTCTAAATTCAAATGCATTATGTTAAAAAAAGACATACCGCCAACCGTTATTGTTCCCGGTCTGATATCATATGAAGTTATTGTTTCATCGCAATTATAGTATATAAGATGATTTTCAAAATAAATCTCTGTTTCTGAACTACCCTCGAAAGCACTTAACTCATTATCGTAGCGTGCTGTGTCCTGAAAAGCCATGGAACCAACCTTTTTCACCGTGTCAGGAATCTTAAAATCAGCAAGATTTTTACACCCCGAAAAAGCAGTAGCCTGAATTTCTTCGACATTTGATAAATCAATCTTTTTTAGATTTACGGAACCTTTAAAAGCCATGAAACATATCGTCTTAACACTATCAGGTACGGTATATTCTGTGTTTTCACTCCGCGACGGATATGCTATCAGCTCTGTCTTGTTTTTATTAAACAAAACACCATATTCGTCTGTTGAAAAGTACTTGTTTTCCGGATCAACACTGATTTTTTTTGCAAGCACACAGACAGCAAAAGCTGAAATATTCCGTGGATATTCAGCTTGTTCTCCGTATACAATTGCATTTTTAACTTTTGGACCGATTTTAACTTCATCGAATTTTGGATTGGAAAAAGCACTCAATAATAAACCTGACGGTGCATTATATTCAAGCAATTTAATCAAAACATCGGTAAATGCTCCTTCTCCAATTTCAGTAATATATTCTGAAATAGTCAGTTTTGTAATGCTTTTACAAGAATAAAAAGCTCTTTCGCCTATTTGGGTTACACTGTCAGGAATAGTGACATCGGTCAAATCGTAACAACGATAGAATGCATAGTCACCTATACTTGTTACCCCGTCTTCAATTGTAACAGAATATATTTCATTCAAATACCACGGAGCAAAATTATCATAGCTGTTATAATTATACATATCACCTTCGCCACTGATAGTAAGAGTTCCCGTTAACTCATCAAAAGTCCATGTTAAATTATCACCGCAAATTCCGCTTGTTTCTGCCGCCTCAGCCTTGGTTCTGAAAAGATTCAGTTCAGGCAATTCAAGACCTACGAAGCCTGCAAGAGGTGCTGTTCCAAAAAGCATAACTGCCGCAAGCAGAATTGATATTGACCTTTTTAAAAATCGTTTCATTTTAAAACCTCCGTTATTTTAAATAAAAATACACACTTGGTGAAATTTTATTCAGATTTGTTCTTTAATATCAATATACCATATCTTTCAGAGATATTCAATATTATTTTATCGGAACGGATAATATCCGTTCCCTACCCGGACAATTCTTAACAAAAAACGAATCAAAAAATCACCGTAGGGGCGACCAGTGGTCGCCCGCCGAAATCGCCTGCGGTTTCGGGCGTTCAAAGAACGCCCCTACGAGCAATATTCATATTTTGTTTTCTGAAAAATTATATTATTAATTGTTTTTATTGCTCAGAGGTCGGCGGAGAAGCAGACTGAGCAGCGCGGAACCTTTGAACGGAATCAGCGGATAGAGATAGCATTGACCCGTGACTGTTCTGGTTGTTGCGATTTCAGCGGCAACAATAATTACTCCTGCGGCGAAGCCCCACACATTGAAAAGTGCGATAAGTGCAATGAGCATCATTCTGAAAAGCTTGAAGGCATAGCCGAGTTCAAAGCTGGGCTGAGTGAAATTCGTCAGGGCTACAAAAGCCATGTAGAGCACAACTTCGGGCACAAACCAGCCTGCCGAAACCGCAAATTCACCGAGCACAAGTGCTCCTATAACTCCGAAAGAGCCGCTGAGCGACTGCGGAGTGTTGATTGAGGCAAGCTTTATCGCATCGATAACAACCTCAACAATAAAAAGCTGCGCAACAACGGGTAAAGTGTATTCTTCTTCGATTTTAATGAAATCCAGCCATTCGGGAATGTAATCGGGATTCTGAATCAGAAGCAGCCATATCGGGATAAGCAGCATTGTCATTGCAAAAATAAACATACGGATTATCCGCATATATGACCCGATGACGGGCGACATATAATAATCATTTGTATCCTGCAGAAAATCGAAAATGCCTGACGGAATTATCATTGCCGCAGGTGAATTATCGGTTATAACAACCATACTTCCTTCAAGAATGCTCGCCGCTACCGCATCGGGTCTTTCAGTATATCTGACCTTCGGGAAGGGGTTATGCCATTGCTTCGGCACAAGGCAGTCAATAAGGCTCTGCTGACCCATTGAGAGCGAATTCACCGTTATTGAATCAATCTTTTTTCGCAGGGTATTCAGCATTTTTTCATTGACTCTGCCCTGCATAAAGCATATGCACACATCTGTTTTTGACTTTTTGCCGACGGAATGGATTTCCATGGTAAGGTCAGTATCCCTTATTCTTCGGCGGATAAGGGCGGTGTTGAAAACAAGAGTTTCAACAAAGCCGTCGTGCGGACCGCGTAAAACCCTGTCATTCTCAGGCTCTCCCACAGACCGCACGGGATAAGTTCTTGCATCAATCATCACCGCTTCGGGGTATCCCTCAACTATCATCCCTACAGCACCTGAAAGAACGGCTTTGATGAAATCGCTGACCCGTGAATGAACATCGGTTTCAACATAGGGCACAAATTTATTTGCAAAATCCCTTGTCGTTTTGCAGTTCTTTATTTCCTTTTCATCGGCTTTCATCAGAAATTCCATAACCTTTTCAAGAATTTCATCCTTGCAGAAGCCGTCGATAAAATAAAGCTTTGCATTTCGTTTGTCTATTTTTATTTCTCTGCCGACTATATCAAAGCTTGCATTCAGCCGCAAATCTCTGTCGAGCATTGCAACAACCGAACCGTATTCCGCCGAAAAATTTTTCTCCATCCAATCTTCCTTTATAATTTGATATTCTTATTATTTTCAAAGAAGTTATCGGTATTCATTATAAAGATTGACAATTGCATTCCATGTCAGCGGTCCGACCGCACCCGTCTGCGGAATATCTGAAAGTCTCTGAACAGCAGTAACCGCTGCTTTTGTTGCGTTGCCGAAAACGCCGTCAACCGTGATGAGGGGAACTGCATTGTTATTCTGTGCGATTGTTCTCAGAAAGGTCTGAATCTGCGTAACAACATTACCGCTCGAACCCGTTGTGACGGTATATCCCGGATAAAGCAAGGATGAATAAGAACGGTATTCATCGGGCAGAGAATTCAGAGTGTTGTCATAGGCATTGATGATTGCATTCCATGTTGCCCTGCCGACTATTCCGTCAACCGTAAGTCCGTATTCACGTTGGAATGTTCTCACGGCATTTTCTGTTGCAGGACCGAAGATTCCGTCAACGGTTATCTGCGGAAGTCTGTCGTTGAAAAATCCGAGAAAATTCAGATAATACTGAATGGTGCGGACATCCCTGCCTCTGTCGCCTCTGCGGATAACCTCGCTGAAAATCCGCTCAACCTCTGTGATTGTTATTCCCTCGGAATAAAGCTCCGAAAGTTTTTTAACCGCATTATAAATCTGCTTTATTTTATACCATGTAGCTTTGCCGACTATTCCGTCAGGTGCAAGATTAAATATCCGCTGAAACTGCCTTACCGCCGCCTGAGTTGACGCATCAAAGAAGCCGTTTGCGTCGGGTATTCTCGGGATTGACGGATAATTCTGCCTGATTCTGTTGAGCTGTTGCTGAATGGTGCGTATGTCTTCACCGCCGTATGAACCGATGCGGAGAAGTCTGCCCGGATAGGATTCGGAAATATTTCTGACGGGAGCGTTATTGACTATATTGACATCGTTTCCGTAATAATTACGCAAAATCTGATAAGGAGTTCTTCCCTGATTTGCAAGTGTTACCGTGCCCCATTGCGAAAGACCGCGGCAGGTGACATTTCTGCCGTCGCAATATTCCGTAAAATAGGGCTGAATCTGATTTCCTTTGGTCACATAATCGTTAAAAAGCTCATCAACAAGCCGTGATATATTCGAAAAAATATCTCTGCCGTCAACATAAGCCTGGTCATATGAAGTTGAGTTGGTTATATCGAAATCATATCCTCTGCTGCGATAATATTCGGTGAAAATTCTGTTGAGTGCAAACGATACCTGAGCATAAATATTTGCCCTGATTGCATTTTCGGGCCACGAAGGATATACTTCGCTTGATGCAACATTTTTTATATAGTCCGTGAACGGAACACGCACATTCCGTGCGTTTGAATTCGGCGGACCGAGATGAACGGTTATATAATCGGGAATCACAGGTGTTACCGGCATGGCTTATCCCTCATTTCTTAAAGTATTGAGCGTTGTTTCATCAACAACAATCGGCTCGGGTTCATCCATGCCGTCGCTTTTTGCGAGCATCCGCACGGGCTGGATTGATTCTATCCCCGAAAAAACGGGCACATTCGTAAACACAGCCCTGACATAATCGGGATGTTCAACATAAACGGAATATACGGCATAAGGTAATTTGGGATTCTGTCCCGATTGCGGTGACTGTGAAATTGACCTCGGAGGTGCAGGCAGACGGATGCTTTCGGTTGAGCCGTTGATATCGGTTATTCCGTCAAAAACGGCAACATTACCTTCAGGAAGCCCGACAAACACCATCACTCTTGCACTCGGCACCCCGAATGCTCTGTCCCCTGCAAAAGTTTCAACTCTCAGACTTCCGCTTTCGCTGTTTGCCGCAAGGAAATCATTGATGCTTCTGCATTTCGCTTTTTGCTCATTGCTCGCATTATCAGGCAAAGCTTCACAACTCCTTCGCAGGATATTCTCAACATCCATGCTGTCATTGAGCGAGGGGATGATTTCCTGCTCTGACATTGGTTCTGTTTGCGCCGCAACTGCCTCGGTTGCATCGTCGCTTTCAGTCTGAACAGCATCAGCCTTACGGCTGATTTCGGGAAGAGGATTGCTTCTGTCTCTTTCAAAAGGAGCATTGTTTCTCAATGCGTCATCCATTTCTTTTTCTCTTTCATCTGTCGGACTCTCATCTGACGACGGATAACCCGATATGTTGTTTCTTTTCTGAAATTCAATCATTTCCCGTCTGTATCTGTCCATCATCTTTTCAAGTTCTCTTTTATCCATAAAAAAACCTCCATTCGCTAATTATAATATATTAGCAAACAGAGGTTTTTGTTACAAAAAAGACCTCACCGCAAGGTGAGGCCTTTTGATTTATCGGGAATTAGTCTTCCTTCTTTTTTCTGGTCATTACATATGCTGCTGCAGCTGCACCTGAGATAACTGCAAATGCTGCTACACCTGCAAATGAACCTGTGTCGGGAATTACAACATCAACATCTGCACCGACATCTTCCCAAGTTGCTTCAAAGACGAGGTCTGTTTCGCCCATCTTATCGGGAACTTCGGGATTCCATCCTGCGAACTCTGCGCCGTCCTTAGCAGGATCTGCAGGAACGGGAATCTTTGTGCCTTCAACAACCTTGTATACCTTGTAAACTTCGCCGTCAACAATGTATGTTACGGTGTGTGTATGCTTAACAAGGTGAACTGCACCAACGATAACGATGATACCGCCAACGATTGCTGCACCTGTGATGAGTGCTGTGTTCATGCCGATTACCGAACCGACAACGATGCCTGATACAACCGTACCGCCGATTACAAGACCGACGAAGGTCTTATCGATTTCCCACTGAGCAACAAACTCAAGGTTTTCAGCAGGCATTGTTTCGGGAACTGAGGGTTCCCAACCAACAAATACGAAGCCGAACTTTGTGGGTGCTGCAGGAACGGGGATTACATCGCCTTCTTCAAGAACATGAAGGTCATATGTTTTACCGTCAACAACAAATCTTGCGGTGAACTTTTCACCTTCAACAGGAGCAACTACCCACTTTGCTGTGTATGTGAGGTCGTGAGCAGGCATTGTTGAAACAACTGCGGGATCCCAACCTGCGAATACATAGCCTGCCTTTGCAGGATCAGCGGGAACGGGTACTTCTGATGCAAACTTAACATCTGCATATTCAGCGTAAACTTCGCCGTCTGAAAGGTATGTTACCTTGTAGCTGTTGATTTCGAGCTGTGCATATGCATCGATATCTTCTGTTCCCATTGTTTCGGGAAGTGCATTGCCTTCAGCATCTGTCCAGCCCTTGAAGGTGAAGCCTTCAACTGTTACTGTGGGATGCTCAAGAGCGTCGCCTTCATTGAAGGTCTTGCTTGTGTAGAGCTCTGCCTGTGCACCTTCGCCCTTTACAAGATAGTAGTTAACTTTGTGGCTCTTGACCTCGGGTTCCTTTGCTTCCCAGATTGCCTTGAGTTCAAGGTCGCCTTCGGGCATCTTGCCGTCTTCAGGCATGCCTTCCCAGCCCTTGAATTCATAGCCGTCTCTTTCGGGAACGGGAATTTCACCGATATCTTCGCCTGCTGCGAGTTCCTTTGAATATTCGTCTGAACCGCCTTCAAATTCACCGCCGTTTGCATCAGCTGTGAGCTTGTGTGTTTCAACGCCGGGCTTTGCTTCCCACTTTGCCTTGACTGTTACATCGTTTGCAGGCATTGTTTCGGGAAGTGAGGGTTCCCAACCGATAAAGTTGAAGCCTTCTCTTGTGGGAGCAGCAGGTTCTGTTACAGCTGCACCGTATTCATAGGTTGCTGAGGGAACTTCGCTGCCGCCGTTTGAATCGAAGGTGATTGTGTATTCATTGATCTGCCATTTTGCGGTTACTTCAAGTCCGTTGTCAGGCATTGTACCATCTTCAGGCATGCCTTCCCATTCGATGAAGGTGTAGCCTTCCTTAACGGGAATTTCAGGAAGAATATCGTCAAGGTCTGTGCCGTATTCAACATCTTCTGCGATATACTGCTCTGAATCGTTTTCTGAGAATGTACCGCCGTTTGCGTCAAATACGATATCGTTTGTATGGATTGTCCAGATACCAACGATTTCAACATTTGCACCGTTGATTGTAACTTCTGTTACTTCAGTTGTTCTGTCGCTGTCAAGGAACCAGCCTTCGAAGGTGTAGCCTTCAACTGCTGCAGGCTTTACTGCAACTGCTACGGTTTCACCGTCGTTGTAGGTATTGAATGCGGGAAGAGCTGCTGCATCTGAAGGAATATCGCCTTCATATTCGTATGAAACAACGAATGTTGCGACTTTCTTTACCCAGAAGCCTTCGAGAACGATGGGATCTGCTGAAGGTGCGAATGTTTCACCGGGATTATACTTAACACCGTTGTAGTACCAACCGAAGAATTCATAGCCTTCAACTGCTGAGGGAAGTGCCTCAACAACAACCATGTCGTTTTCGGTAACTACCTTATCAGCGGGAACGGGATCTGCCGATGTGGGAGTATCTTCACCGATGTAAGCATATTTAACTGTGTATGTCTTTACGGGGATTGCTTCCCATGTTGCGGTGAGGGTTGTGTCTGCTGCAGGCATTTCGTATGCTGCACCTGCTTCGTAAACATCTTCACCGTCGCTCCAGCCGAGGAAGGTGTAGCCTTCACGCTCTGTCTTGGGAAGGTTGATGATTGCACCGGGAAGAAGAACAAGGTCTTCAACTGCTGTGCCGAGGTTTTCATCAAAAGTAAGTGTATATTCTGTGGGAGCTACGATGATTTCTTCGTAGTCAGCATAAAGAACTGTTGCTTCAGCGGGCATACGGAATGCATAGCCTGCATTGTAGCTTGCGCCCTTTTCATCCTTCCAGCCCTTGAACTCATAGCCTTCAACATCAGCAAGTTCGGGAAGAACATAGCTTTCGCCTGCCTTGAGTTCTACTGCTGCGGGAAGAGCGGGAGCATTTGCGGGAGCATCTGCTTCGTGTTCAAAGCTGAGCTCATACTTGGGAGCCTGGGTTGTGGTGGGCTCTGTTTCTTCCTCTGTCCATTTTGCAAAGAGAGTTACATCGCCTGTTACCTTGTATTTGTAACCTGCAGGATATCTTACGCCGTTATCGTCATACCAGCCGTCAAACTCATAACCGTCAAGCTCGGGAAGAGCGGGAAGCTCATAAGTTTTGCCGTCTTCTACTTCGATATCTCTGGGAAGTGCAGGTGCACCGTCGGGCTTAACGCCGTTTTCATAATCAAAGTTGAGTGTGAACTTTGCGAGAGTTGTTGACTCTGTTGTTTCAGGCTCTGTTGTTGAGGGAGCTTCTGTTTCTTCGCTCCACTTTGCAACGAATGTCATATCGCCCTTGACTGTGTATTCATAGTTTGCGGGATATCTGACATCATTTGAATCATACCAGTAATCGAATACGATTCCGTCAACGGATGAGATACCGGGAAGAACATAGGTATCGCCGCCCTTGACTGCGATATTTGTTGCAAGTTCGTCTGCACCTTCGGGTGCTTCACCTTCATAAACAAAGCTGATATGGAATGTGGGAGCTGTTGTGGGAGCTGCGGTTGTGATTTCGCGAACCCATACTGCGTTGAGCTCGGTATCCCAATCGGGCATTGTGTAAACAGTACCTGCGGGATAGGTGTCAGCACCGTCGTTCCAGCCCTTGAGTACCCAACCGTCCTTGGTTGATGCGGGAAGTCTGTATTCATCGCCTGCTTCAAGAACAACATCGTCTACTTCAGTACCGCCGTTTTCGTTGAAGGTGAGGTTGTATTCAACAACTTCTTCCCATGTTACAACGAGAACTGTGTCTTTTGCGGGCATTGTGAATGTATCCCAGGGAGCGTAGGTGTTGCCGTTATTATCCCAACCGTAGAATCTGTAGCCTTCCATTTCAGGAAGTGCCTTAACGGTTGTTGTTTCACCTGCAATAAGCTGCTCTGCAGCGGGAAGTGCAGGAAGATCTTCGTTTTCTGTTTCATACTCATATGTGAGAGTATAAAGCTTATTGAAGATGGGTTCAAGAACAAGGTCGCTTGCAGGCATCTTGCCGTCTGCAGGCATATTGTTCCAACCGCCGAATTCGTAGCCTTCCATTTCGGGAAGCTTGCCTGTATATGCAGGAACATCTTCGCCTTCTGCTGCAACACCTGACTTAAGAGTATTGCCTGCACCGTCTGTGTATGCTACGGTGTAAACTCTTGTCCAGTCTGCGGTAAGAGTTGCATCCTTTGCGGGCATTGTGAATACTTCGCCGGGAGCATAAACTGCACCGTCTTCAGCATACCAGCCGTTGAACTTATAGCCATCCTTGCTTACTGCAGGAACATTGTAAAGTGCACCTTCTGCAAGCTCGGGATCTGTGGGAGCAGGAAGACCGCCGTCTTCTTCAAATGTGAGGGTATAAGTCTTTACATTCCAGATTGCTTCAAACTTTTCATCACCTGAAACAACTACTTCTTCACCGGGCTCATAAGTGTTGCCTTCGCTGTCTTTCCAGCCTTCAAGTTCATAGCCGGGTCTTGTAGCGTTGGGAAGCTTGATTGTTTCGCCGTGGAGCGGAGTGAGAGTTTCATCGGAATCTTCAAGAGTACCGCCGTTTGCATCAAGTTCAATGTTTCTTTCTGCAAGCTTGAAATATGCAACGAGTGCATTTTCGCCGCCTTCGGTAAGAGTGATGCTGAGTTTGTTTTCTACATGGTCAGCATCGGGGATGTTGCTGTTGCTGTTGGTAAGACCGCTGTAAATCCATGTGATATCCGAATCTGATATTCCGTCGAGTGTGATTTCAACTGTTTTGCCTTCGTCTGCTGACTTGGTGATAACAGTTCCGGGAACATAAGATGTTGTGCCGTCTGCGTTGAGGATCTGGAGCATCGGAGTGATTGTGTACTCAATGCTGCCGGGAAGCACTTCTTCCCACTGTGCAACAAATGTCATGTTCTGTGAGGGCATGATATTGTTGATGGGAAGTGAGGGAACCCATGAATAAGTGAAGTCGCCGTCATTTCTTACGGGAACGGGAGGAACGATTGTTTCGCCTGCTTCGTAGGTGAGAACGATTTCCTTGACTTCGTTACCGTCTTTATCTGTGAATGAACCTTCTGTTGTAATAAATGTTGCTGTGTATGTGGGAACAACTACATCTTCCCATACTGCAACAAGGTGGAGACTTTCATCGGGCATTTCTGCCTGCTGAAGCTCGCCGGGAGCATAAACGATTGTTTCTGCTGCTGCGTTTGCATCTGCCCAGCCCTTGAATGTCTTTTCGTCTGTGGGCCATTCGGGATCTGCGGGAACACCTGCTTCTGCAAGAACTGTTCCGTAAGCAACATCGTCATTGCCGTAGGTGCTTTCGCCGTTTGCAAATGCACCGCCGTTTGCATCAAGAGCAATAACATGCTTGTTGACAGTCCACTGTGCATCAAGAGTTACATTGCCTGCAGGCATTGTGAAGGTTTCGCCTGCTTCATAAACATTACCGTCTGCACTGTTCTTCCAGCCTGCGAAGGTATGTCCGTCCTTCTTGACCATTGAGCCGTCATGAACGCTGATTGTATCGTCTGTTTTTGCATTGATGGGACCGTCAACAAGAACATCACCGTTCTTATACATTATATAATATGTATTAGCAGTCCACTTTGCTGTGTATTCTTTGCTTTCTGCGGGATAGGTTTCGGGAAGAAGCTTGCCTTCTGCATCATACCAACCCTTGAATTCGTAACCTTCCTTGGTTGTTTCGGGAGCATCAATTGCTTCACCGTATTTGCCGGTGAGGTCTGTAACCTCTGAACCGCCGTTTTCATCAAAAGTAAGAGTTACTTCGTTGGGAGTAAATACTGCATAGAACTTTTTGCCTTCCATGCTGTCCATAACACCGAGATCTTCGGGATCTTCAGCATCGGGATTTGTTGACCAGCCCTGGAACTGATAGCCTTCCTTTGAAGGATCTTCTTCGGGAGCAACAATTTCTTCACCGTAAACTGTGGGACTTGTTGCGTAAGGAGCCTTGTCAGCCTTATCCTCATAGAAGAATGCATTGTAAACATTTGCATCTTCCTTTGCGGGATAGAAGTCTGTGTCTTCCTTGATTATATAGGGGAATGATACTGCTGTACCGTCAGCAAGCATCCATACATTGTCGCCGTAGCCTTCGGGAATATCAACTGCTTCGAATTCATAGCCGTACCAGAAACCGTCTGATGAATCGATGACATTGCCATCGTTGTCATAGAATGTTACTGTGTAGCTTTCCTCTGTTCCTGCAAGGGGGTTATACATTGCGTTGAAGACCATGCTTCCGGTTACCTTTTCGGGAACCGCTACATCCCAGTCAACAAATGCGTAGCCGTCTTTTACGGGAGCTTCGGGAATTTCGGGAACAGCACCGAACTTATAAACATAAGTCATTGTTCTTTCGCCGGTTGAGAGGAATGTTGCGCCCTCACCTGCGTCGAAGAGATAAGTGATAGTTGCTTCACCGATGAGTGTGATGTTTTCAGCAGGCATAACCTCGGGAATGTCGGTTGTTTTGTTGCCTTCTGCATCTACAAAGTAGAATTCATAAACATCTGCGGGAAGCTGGCTTAATACAGGAACCTTTGCACCGTAGTAAACTTCCTCTGTTTCTTCGTGAGAACCTGTTATGTCTTCGTATTTGTAAGTTACGGTATATTTATTTCTTGCATAGTAAGCTTTAAGCACGGAGGAGCCGTCTGCTTCGACTTTGACGCTTTCGGAACTCTTTTCGGTTGTTCCGTCTACATCGCTTGTGTCAAGGGTGAAACCTTCTTTTGCTGTTGCCTGAAGAGGAACAGTGTTTCCTGCTACGGAATAGAAGGAGTCAACCTGAGTGGGAGCTGAGGGATAAGTACCGTCTGTGCCCATGAGATATGTTTCTACTTTGTATTCCGAAACACCGCTGTTATCCCAGAGAGCATAGAGTGTATACTCATCGTAATCGTACTTAATATCTGCTTTATCAAGTTTGAGAGTTTCGAGGATTTCGGATGTTACATTAAGTCCGAGACCCTTGAGCTGAGTTGCTGTTTTATCTGCAAGACCGATTTCTGCAACCATTTCAGCAGTGAGAGGTGTGCCGATTTCGGTGTTGAGGAGATATCCGTTAAGCTTGAGAAGCTCTGTGTGCTTCCAGCCGAGAGCTGCGATTTCTTCGTCTGACATTGCGTCATATCCGATTTCATCGAGAATCTCTTCTGTGATATCCGCACCTCTTGCGGTCTTGACTGTTGACCAGCCGATGTGCTTGAAGTTTGTTCTTTCGGGAACAGCTTCAGCAACTGAAAGCTCATTGGTTGCACTGCTCTTGATGATGCCCTTGATTTCGTAAACGGAGCTGTCATCGCTGAACTCACCGCCGTTGGCATCAAGAAGAATTGAGCTTGTTGTTGTGATTACGCCTTCAGTGCTTTCGAAGTTTTCTTCAGCGATTTCCCAACCGTAGCCGAGGGGAACGGTTGAAACCTGTTCCTGACCTGCCTGTCCTTTGGGAAGGTTGATAACGTTGGGAGCACCGAGAAGAACATCGATAACTGTTTCAACAGTACCTCTGAGTTCCTTGGGAACAACTGCAACGCCTTCTTCGCCAACCTGCTTTGTTACTGCAGTTGCATCGTTTCTGATGATGAAGTCGTATTCATTGTACCAGTTGCCTTCTGCATCGTTGAGAAGAACTGTTTCAGGGAAATCATTACCGGGCATTCCGATCTGGCTGTAAACAAGATCCTTACCGTCGAAATAATCAGCAGGGATGATGTTGTTGCTGATAAGGTAGGGAATCTGGAACATCTTGGTTTCATCAGCTCTGTAAGTATCGGTTACTTCAAGAGCACCTGTGAGAACCGCTCCGTTTCCGTCTGTAACGGTGTAGTTATCGTTGGGGCTGTGAGGCACCTGCATGTTCTGCGGGAAGATATCATGTGTATGAGTCCCGTCTGCATTGACAGTTACTTCTCTCAGATCGAAGAAGTCTGTGTCAAACACAAGTGCTGATGAGAATGTGTGTGTGTAGAAGTTGGTTGAAACATAAACACGGGCTTTGACATGATCGCCGGGTGCAGCCTTTGTTGTTTCAATCCAGTTACCGTCAGCATCTTCTCTGAAAAACTTGACGGTGAATGCAGCGGTTTCGCTGCCTGCAGCCGATGAAGAATCCGCTGCGGAAGCGGCAACCGACATCGAGCTGAAAATCATGACGAATGCAAGAAGCAGCGCCAATGATTTCTTTAAGTGTGTCATAAGCATTTTCCTCCTTAATGCTTGAAAGCGACAAGCGACACTTTCATATAATACGATTTATTCTAACACAATAACATTTTATTTTCAATAGCTTTTTATAAATAATTATATATAAATAATAGGGAATTTTTATACAACTCCGACAAACTGTCTGTTTAAGTCTGCATTTACTGCTCTTCCGAGCCTGTGTCAATAACCTTTGCTGCACGGATTTTTGCAAGCTCATACATCATCGTATCTCTTGTTTTGCCGTGAACATTGAAGAAGAGAAGAGTGAAGCCCTTCATGAATCTGCCGATTGCGGGAGCAAGAGCAAATACGGTCCACAGACCTCTGAGCATTGCGGGATCTGTCTGTGGAATAACCTTTCCCGTGACATCAAGAAGCGGTTCAAAATGAATCGCATCGATGATAACACCGCTGAGAATATTGGCAACCGCTGTTGAAATAAGGGTCATATAACCCATTGCAGCGGTGATGGTTGCTTCGTTTCTGACGCCCGACTTCCATTCAACATAGTCGTAAAGGTCGCCGTTAAGTGCCGTGCTGCAATATCTCTGGATACTGTTTACCGAGCCGCAGCATGTAAGAGCGAAAACAATCCAGATGAAATTAAGAATAAGGCGGTCTTCGCCGAAAGGCTTATAACCGACAATCCACATGATGAAATAGCAGATACCGCAGAACATATAACTGCCTGCCGCAAGATTTCTGAGACCGAATTTTTTGGTGAGTTTGGGTGCAAGAGGAAGCACAAAATAGCTCGGAAGTCCTGTGAAAAGTCCCGAAATCGAGCTGAGTGAAAGCTTGCCCATGCAGTTTATCCAGAAGAAATTCTGAACCTTTTCGCCGGTATGCTTGCCGACTGCGAAGAAATTCTTGATAATGAGAACCCACATCGGTCTGCAGGTGCCGACCGTTTTGAAGGTTTCGATAAGACCCATATGCTGCATTTCTTCTCTTGAAGCAAGAGGCATTCTTTCTTTGAGTGCAAAGAATCCGTAGGTTCTGAATATAAGAACACAGCCGATGAAGAACGATGCACCGCCTATATAGACATATCTCGTCGGAACATTCAGAAAGTCAACGAAAAGCGGGAACAGCGATGGCAACCAAACGCCCATAAGATCTGCATAAGCATCGGTTGCAATAAGTCTGTTTCGTTCCGATACATTCGGTGTGATATTATAAAGAATCGTCTGATAGCTCGTGTTATAGAACGAGTTCGCGATTGAACCTATGTAGTTGAACAGGAAAAACCAGACGAGAAGTGCAGGCTGGCTGAGTCCGTCAGGCAGAATCCACTGAGTAAATGAGGAGAAAAACCAGAACGGAAGTGTCAGAAGCAGATAAGGTCGTACTCTGCCCCAACGGGTTCGTGTTCTGTCGATTATAAGACCCGAAAGTGCATTGTCAATCGAGTCAAGAATTCCGCTGATTGTGCTTGCGGTAGTCCATGTTTTTGCGGAAATTCCGAGGAATGTTGTTGCAAAATAAAACGACTCTTTGTTTGTGAATGAATTCCAGTTTGTGTCACCGAATCCCGAAAGAATATAAGCAACATAGTGCTTGGGGCTGAGGAATCTTTTATTCTGTTGGTCAAGATGTCTTTTAATTTTTTCGGTATCTTCGGTATTTTCCGTTATAACCTTTGTATTTTCTTCCAAAAGAATCCACCTTTCTCATAAGATATATCAGTTTCAAGTCAGAGTATTCGACAATACTCCATAGTAATCCTATTATAACGGATATTGTATAATATCGGGCAAAAAAAATCAAGCATATTCAGAAAAAATCCTGAATATGCTTTTTGATTATTGATAAATTATAATTTTATTTTCTCGCTGACGAGAGGCTTCTCGCTGACGGTTTTCCAGAAACTGCCTGCGTAAACCTCAACAAAATATGTTTCGTTTTTGTCAAGTCCGTTAAACTCAACACTCAGGGTTTCAGGCATTTCATAGAAATAATATTCACTCCAGAGAGTGGAATTTCTGACGGTTGTTCCGTCTGCGGTTTTGACGATTACATTGTAATCATTAACATAGAAATCCTCTGTTTTTGCCTGGTCAAAAGTAACTCTGAAGCCGTCTTCCGTAACATCTGAAATAACGATTTTTGCGTTATCCTCAAAACAGGGAGCAACCTCTGTTCTGTAACGGGCATCGGTGTAAAGATAAGATTTTACATCCCACGCACTGTCAATTTTCCATGTCATGGGGAAGAAATTCTCTGTTATGAGGTCATAGGGATAAATTCTGACTCTCATGTCAGCATCCGCTTCAACAATAAGCATCTGGGCTGCTTTTTCCTTCTGAGGCGGAAGAGTGCCGTAGTATTTATCGAATTCATCGAGTTCAAAATAGCTCAGCGTGCCTGTGCCGAGACAGGTGAAATGACGCTGATGAATCGAACGGGGATCATTTATGGGAGCATGGGAATGACCCGAAAAATCTATTATCTGAGGATAGTTCATAAGAATATCTGTCAGCTCATCCTCGCCCCAGTTTGCACTGCCGTAAACAGTGCCCATGATATGGGGATGCTGGAAGAAAAAGATGGGCTTTCTCGGATTATCCGCGGCAGCTTTTTTAAGCTCTGCGGCAACCCATTCTCTTTTTGCATCATCAAAATGACAGCCGTTTGTGCTTGTTACATTTATGAAATGATATCCGTTGATAACCTTGTGAGTGTCAGGCTCCTGAGCATAAATTTCTCTGAATTTTTCAAGAGCCGCCTCTTCTCCTTCACCGTGGAATTCGTGGCTTGCCATTGAAAGCACGGCAACGGTTTCTTCCCTGAGATTTCTGTCAAGAGTATCCTTGAAAGCAAGCATCTGAGGTCTTGAACCGCTGGTTGCAAAATCGCCGACAACATAAAGTGCATCAAGCTTTGAATATTCCGCTGCATCGCTGAGTCTGTATGCCGTTTTGATTGCAAGTTCCATTCTTTCACGCTCAACGGAATGCTCATCTCTGTAATGAACATCGCTGACAACCATAAATCTGAGAACAGGCTTGAAATTGCTGTCAAATGCCATAAATATTACCCCTTTTAAACAAGTTACGGGGCTGCTTTGAACAGCCCCGCTGAAATTAATTTGAAATTAACCGAACAGATTGAAGATGAATGCGAAGAGTTCGGGCATTGCACCTGCGATACCGGGAAGGATATCCTTAACGATACCGATGATGTTGATCTGCTCAAACCAGCCTTCGAAGTTCTTCCAGAACTCGTTCCAGTAAGCCTTGATCTGTGCGAAGAAATCGCCGTTGTTATCGCCGTCGCCTGCATCGGGTTCGGGCTGAATCGCTGTTACTTTAAGGCTGTAGATATCGGTGGTGAGAACGCCGCCCTTTTCGATTGTTACATAGTAATTTCTGCCTGCAACAAGCTTTCCTGTTGTGAATTCAACAGTCTTGCCTGCATTGACAACATCCTTGTAAATTTCGGCAACTGTTTCCTGAGTTGCGGCATCCTTTACTGAAATGTACCATGAACCTGCAACCTTTACATTT
>JAZOVN010000316.1:0-12280 GCA_045658725.1 Acutalibacteraceae bacterium | reverse complement strand
CATGTAATACCTTCAGGAGGTGTTTGAAAATGAATATAGTTGAAAAACGAAGAGAAATGCTTATCAACATAACTTTCTTTGCGGTTGTTACGGTGCTTTATGCACTCTTTCTCAAATATGCATTCTGGATTGTTTCGCCGTTTATCATTGCGCTTCTGGTTGCCCTCGTTCTTCAGAAGCCGATAAGAATAATTTCTCAGAAAACAAAAATAAAAAGAAGCATAGTCGGTGCGATTTCCGTTTTTCTGATTCTTTCGGCAATAATAACGGTTATTGTTTTTGCGGGCTACCGTCTGGTCAGCGAATTCAAGGGTCTCGGCTCTTATATCATTGACAGACTTCACGATTTGCCTGAGCTTATCAGGTCTGCGGAAAGCTGGATTATCCGTCATCTTGCATTCCTGCCCGATTCAATTGAAAAATCGCTTGTTGACTCAATCAGCGGATTTATCAGCAACATCCTTCTTTATGTTGAGCAGGGTGAATCTGCAGGCGGAATGGAGCTCAGTGCAGATGGCTTTGACTTTTCGCTCATCACAACTCCGCTCGGAGGTCTTATTTCAACAGCGAAGCATATCCCTGCCGTGTTTGCGGCTGCCCTGATAAGCATTATAGCGTGTTTCTTTGTTACTTGTGACTACGACAGCCTCACAAATCTTGTTAAAAACAACATTTCCGAAGAGCACGAAGCTATGATAATAAAAATAAAGAAGCTTTTCGGTGACATCATAGGAAAGATGGTAAAATCCTATGCAACAATTATTTTTGTTACCTTCTGCGAAATAACAATCGGTCTTAATATACTGAAATTAATCGGAGTTTATGACGGCGGATATATAGTCGCAATCTCCGTGGCTACGGCAATTCTCGATATTCTGCCTGTTTTCGGAACGGGAACAGTGCTCATCCCGTGGGCGGTTATCAATCTTTTTAACGGAAACATCGGTCTCGGAATCGGTCTGATTGTCATTTACGGTCTGATAACCGTTATCCGTCAGATTCTTGAACCCAGACTTGTTGCAATGAATGTTGGTCTGCCTCCGATTGTTACCCTTGCAGGCATGTATCTCGGACTTCAGCTTTTCGGCATGATAGGTATTTTTGCCCTTCCCATAACTTTTGTTATGCTCAAGGTTCTCAACGAAGAAGGTATAATTCATCTCTGGACCGCGAGAAGCAAAATTAATGGTGAAAATAACGAAAAAAAGACTGAAAAAGCTGTCCAAAAGTGAATTTTGCGAAAAAATTTCAAGAAAATTCATGATTTTTCATAAAAAATAACAAAAAAATCATTGAAATAGGAAAACTTTTGTGATATAATTCTATACAATGTGACGCTTTAAATCGTCAATATTAAGTTTGATATCCCTGACGGAGTGCAACGCCGGGGAACACATAAAGGAGGAACCTTTCTTGAAATCTTATAGTGCAAAAGACATCAGAAACATCGTTCTTGCCGGTCACGGCGGACGAGGCAAAACAACTCTTGCCGAAGCAATGCTTTTTATTTCAAATTCAACTGACAGACTCGGCAGAGTAGCAGACGGCAACACAGTTCTCGACTTTGATGCTGAAGAAAAAAGACGCAAGTGTTCAATAGCATCCGCTATTGCTTCATATGAATGGAAAAACACAAAGATTAATATTATAGATACTCCGGGTCTTTTTGACTTTGCAGGCGGCGTAAGTGAAGGTATGCGTGCAGCAGGTGCGGCTCTTATCGTTCTTGCTTCGGGCAGCACACTTGATGTCGGTGCAGAAAAGGCTTTCAAAGCAGCTACCGACAGAGGTATCAACAAGATGTTCGCAATCACAAAGTGCGACGCTGAAAATGCTCATTTCTACAAGACCTTTGATTCACTTCAGGAAGAATACGGCAACAAGATCTGCCCCGTTGTTGTTCCTTATGTTGAAGGCGACAAGGTTATTTCATATGTTGACTTCTCAAGAAACGAAGCTTTCTCATATAAGGATGGCAAGCGTTCAGATGCTCCCATGCCCGAAAATGACGAAAGAACAAACAGAATGAAGGAAGCTTTCATCGAAGCTGTTGCAAGTGCAGACGAAGAGCTTATGATGAAATTCTTTGACGGCGAGCCTCTTACAGACGAAGAAATCGACAGAGGTCTTAAAGAAGGCATTCTTGCAGGCGATATCTGCCCCGTATTTGCATGCTCGGGTTATCAGCTTGAAGCTGTTGACCTTATCAACAACTGCATCGTTCAGTCAGCTCCCGATGCAGCTTCCGTTGCTTCTGAAGGCAATGTTACCTGCGATGAAAACGCACCTCTTGCAGCTATCTGCTTCAAGACCGTTGCTGACCCCTTCGTTGGCAAGATGTCATATTTCAAGGTTATTTCGGGTAAGATTACTCCCGATACACCTGCTTATAATGAGCGTACAGGCGAAACCGAAAGAATGGGTAAGATTCTCTTCCCCAAGGGCGGCAAGCAGGAAGAAGCATCTGCAATTCTTGCAGGTGATATCGGTATCATCACAAAGCTTTCGGGCTTCAAGACAGGCGACACTCTCTGTGCTCCCAAGTCAGATATCAAGCTCAAGGGCGTAAACTTCCCCGCACCCTGCCTTCCCATGGCTGTCAAGGCTAAGAAGAAGGGCGAAGAAGATAAGGTTGCAGCAGGTCTCAACAGACTCGCAGAAGAAGACCTTACCATCAATTACTACACAAACACAGAAACCAAGGAACAGATTATCTCGGGTCTCGGCGAGCAGCATCTTGACACCGTTGTTACAAAGCTCAAGACAAAGTTCGGCGTTGAAGTTGACCTCACAGTTCCCAAGGTTGCATACAGAGAAACCATCAGCAAGAAGGTTGCTGTTCAGGGCCGTCACAAGAAGCAGTCGGGCGGCAGCGGTCAGTTCGGTGATGTATGGGTTGAATTCGAGCCCATTCCCACAGAAGATTTTGAATTTGCTGAGAGAGTTGTCGGCGGTTCTGTTCCCAAGAACTTCTTCCCCGCAGTTGAAAAGGGTCTCAGAGAAGCAATCACAAGAGGTCCTCTTGCAGGCTACCCCGTTGTTGGTCTGAGAGCAACTCTTTATGACGGTTCATCACATCCCGTTGACTCAAACGAAATGGCATTCAAGATGGCTGCCATCATCGCATATAAGAACGGTATGCCCGGCGCAAATCCCAAGCTTCTTGAACCCTACGGTTCACTCAAGGCTTATATGCCCGGCGACAACCTCGGCGATATCATGGGCGATATCACAAAGAGACGCGGCCGTGTTCTCGGCATGGGTCCCTGCGAAGATGATCCCAAGATGCAGGAGCTTGTAGCTGAAGTTCCCATGGCTGAAATGGGCGATTTCGCAACAGTTCTCCGCTCCGTAACAATCGGCAGAGGCTATTTCTCATTTGAATTTGATCACTATGAAATAGCTCCCGAACCCGTTGCACAGAAGGTTATCGCAGAAGCTAAGGCTAATGCAGAAGACTGATACATAAAAAATGACCGCCTGATTGATTTCAGGCGGTTTTTTGTTGATGATTTATCCGAAAATTAAATTAAAGAGGTATGCGGGAAGTTCAATAAAAGCCGAAAGGAAGCCGGCACCGATAAATGTGATTGCGATTCCGAGCATAGACATATATGCAAGGCAATTTTTAAAAAATCCGTTTATGGCATCGGCAGCTCTTACCAAAAAGTTTCTTTCGTCAATAACGGTGATTTCGATTTCGTCTTTTGCAATGATTTTTCCTTCCTCGTTGCCGATAAGCATTCTGACCGTGACTTTTCCGTGCTTTGTCGGTGTAATCTTTATACCTTTGTAGCCTTCCGCAAAGCCTGTGCTTTCGTAATCTCCGTCGGTGCCTCCGCCGCTGACATACCAGTCAAACGAGCAGTTCTTGTTATCGCCCAGTTCATAGACGAGATACAGCTCCACCGTTTCTCCGGGAAGAATGTCCCTTCCGTTTCCGTCTTTGAATTCTATTTTGCAGTAAGGGTCGATAACAATCGGGTCAGAAGGCGTTGCCTCATATGCGTAGGCAAAAGGAATGCAGACTGATAAGCTTGTGAGAATAACCATAAGTACGGCAATGGATTTTTTCAAAACTTTTTTCATGTTTAACCTCCGTTTGATTTTATTGCGGCAGATTCCGCTGTCATCTTAATTGTAAAAAAATAAACATTAATATTCAACAAAGAAAAGATTAATTATTTCTTAAAGTTGAAACATAAAGAGTGTATGATATTTTTTAGTTGTAAAAAGCTTGACATTCACCCAGGGTGAATGTTTATTATATTGGAGAAGGGAGGTTGTTTCCTATGAAAATTAAAGAAGTTATTGAAAAAACAGGGCTGACCGACAGAGCTGTAAGACTTTATATTGATGAAGGGCTGACATCGCCAAGTATAGAAGAATCTTATAACGGCAGAAAAAGTATTGATTTTTCCGATTCCGATGTTGAAAGGCTGAATAATATTGCTACGCTCCGCAAGGCGGGATTTTCGATTGCGGACATTAAAAGCATCATTGATGACAGTTCAACAACACAAAAAATTGTTGAAAAATTTATTGAGCATACAAAGAAAAATATCCTGCATGAAAAAGAAATCGTTGAAAAATTAAGTAATATTTCTTGCGACAGAGAAATTACAATTGAAGACCTCTGCATCACACTTTCGGCAACCGTTGAAAGCGGAAAGGTTCCGAGCGAAGACCTTAAGCTGACACCTAAAGAATTGATTAAAAAAATCATAAGTATCCTGCTTGCATCTGTTCTGTTGATATACGCTCTTCGGTGGGTTGCTCTTCTTTATCCGGGTCTTCTGGATTTTCGATATATCAGACTTGATATTGAAAAGCTGCCGTCTTTGCTTGTTTATTCATCATGGCTGATTGTGATTGCTTTTTCGGTTGCGATTCTGGTAATCAGTACGGGCAAGCGTTTCCCGAAAAGGATAAGAGGTCTGATATCGGGATTTTTCACTCTTTCATTTATTGCAACCATTTTTTCAATAGTTTCATCTTTTTTACTTGTTTTTATTTGTGAATTCCCGTTTTATTCACAAACCGCAGAAGCCGAAAATTACCTGAAGCTTGACGGCTATCTTGAAGAATACATGAAAACAGATATTACACTCACATATCGGGAATCTGTTTTTGATGTTTTCCCTGATTATATTCCGTTGAGCGCCTGCGGTAACCGAAAGAATTCTGAATATCCCGACACAACAAAATATTTTTATAAATATACTGCTTGTGAGAGATTTGGCACTTATGATATCTATGCTGAATGGGTTTTATCGGATGCGGAATATGAAAAAGCCAAGAAAGAACTGCCGGATGCAACGAAAATAACGCAAAAAGGCGATTGGACAATAAAATATTATACCTATAGTGTCCGTTTCAACGATGGGGATCATTCCAGAGATAGTGATGTTGAAATCCTTTATGAAAAAACGCAGGATGAATTCGTCATTGACAAATGGAAAACAGAAGAATATGAGGCGGAATATGAATATCTGCTCTGTGCATACAATGACAGTCAGAAAAAAATGAGATATGTCGCTTCGGGATGCTGTCACCACAATCCTACGGAAAGCGGTCCGTATCATCTTTCTCTTGATTGGGAATGACAAACCGTATAGTTGACAAACAGAAAGAATATGATATAATAAATATTAACAAAGGGGTGCTGCCGAAGGGCGGCTGAGATTATACCCTCAAACCTGATCCCGGTAATGCGGGCGTAGGAAGCATATACATTGCATTTACGCCCGACGGATTTTTCGTCGGGATTATTTTTTTGGAGGATGTTTTATGAAAAAAAGCCTCGGTAAAACTCAGGTTCTTGCCGAAAGTGCAATTATGGTTGCTCTTTCGATTGCGATTTTCCTTGTTTCGGATTTGCTTCCGTGGCCGTTTCTTTATGGCGGAGGCTTCACTCTTTTCGGGCAGGTTCCGATTATTATTGTTTCATATCGCCACGGAATCAAAAACGGTGTTGCCGCTTCGTCGGTGCTTGCGATGTTTGAAATGATAATGGGATATAAGAATTTTGTTCATGTAACAGGTCTTGCGGCTTACCTCACCGTTGCCGTTGTGGATTACATTATCGCCTTCGGCTGTCTCGGTCTCGGCGGAATGTTCAAGGGTAAATTCGGCGGAAAACAAACGGCAGAGCTTGCCTTCGGCGGTGCGGTTGTGTGCATAATCAGATTTATCTGCCACTATATTTGCGGTGTTACAATCTGGAAGAGCTATTGCCCTGAAGGAATGGCGGTTGAGCTTTATTCGCTTTTCTATAACGGTTCATATATGCTGATTGAATTTATCCTTACCGTTATCGGACTTATCGCCGTCGGCAAATTTATTGATATCAATAAAAAGAAAATGATATAAAAAATCCTCCGTACCGATTTGGTACGGAGGTAATTTTTTTGATTAGTCTTCGCAACAGTCGTCGCAGTCGCAATCGCAATCGATTTCAAACTCGAGAAGTTCGTTGCAGTTGGGGCAGTTGATGCTTCCTTCGTCGAGGATATCTCTGTCAACGCAGATTACTTCGCCGCAGCTGGGGCATTCAACATCATAATATTCTTCCTCGTCGTCATCGCAGCAATCATCGCAGCAGCAATCGTCGAGGTCTTCATAAACATAACCTTCAAGCTCATCAAGATCTTCGTCAACAGCGTCAAGCTGCTCGCTGATGAGATCCATGCCGTCCTCAAGATCGCTTACTGAAAGAGCGAGATCATCGAGAACATCCATCATAGCCTTGATAATCTTGGTTTCGGGCTTTGCTTCATCAAGAGCAAGACCTTCTGCAAGACCCTTGAGGTATGCAACCTTTTCAGTAATGGTCATTTCTTTGTCCTCCGTTAAAGTTAATTTATGCACTGATTATGCACGGCTGAGATATTCGCCTGTGCGAGTGTCAACAACAATCATTTCACCTTCGTCGATGAAGAGGGGAACCTTAACCTCGGCACCTGTTTCAAGAGTTGCGGGCTTTGTTGCGTTGGTAGCAGTGTTGCCTGCAAAGCCGGGGTCGGTCTTTGTTACCTGAAGAGTAACTGAGTTGGGAGGTTCAACACCGAAAACGCTGCCCTTGTATGAAAGAACACGGCAGGTTTCGTTTTCCTTGACAAACTTGAAGTTTTCGGGAAGTGTGTCTGCACCGATGGGAACCATGTCATAGGTTTCGGGGTCCATGAAATAGTAAAGACCGCCGTCTTCGTATGAATATTCCATTTCCTTACGCTCGATGTAAGCGGTGGGGAACTTATCTGTGGGGTTGAATGTACGCTCAACAACTGCGCCGCCGATAACATTTCTGATCTTTGTTCTTACGAAAGCTGCGCCTTTGCCGGGCTTAACATGCTGGAATTCGATAATCTGATAGACCTGACCTTCCATTTCGAAGGTTACGCCGTTTCTGAAATCGCCTGCTGATACCATAAAAATATTTCTCCTTATAATTGTTTATATGTTTTCTCAATCATTTTATACTATTCAATGATATTTTTCAAGTCTTTTTTAATAATTATCCTTTATGAATTAAAGAATTATGAGATTTTTCGGTGATTTTGTGAGATTTTCATGACCGTTTGCGGTTATAAACGCCATATCTTCAATTCTGACGCCGAATTCGGAGGGGAGATAAATTCCGGGTTCAACCGTCACAACATCGCCTTCACGGAGAATGGCGGCGCTTTTCGGCGATACTCTCGGTTCTTCGTGAATTTCAATTCCGACTCCGTGACCCGTGCCGTGGCCGAAGAAATTGCCGTAGCCTGCGTTTTTGATTATATCTCTTGCGGCGGCATCCGCATCCTTGCATGAAACACCTGCACAAAGGACTTCGAGGCTCTTTTTCTGTGCGGCAAGAACGGTTTCATAAACCTCAGCCTGCTTCGATGAAACTTCACCGACAGCAACGGTTCTTGTCATATCGCTGTGATAGCCGTCAACAACAGCACCGTAATCAAGAGTGATGAAATCTCCGAGTTCAATCTTTTTGTCGGAGGGCACACCGTGGGGCATGGAAGAATTTTTTCCGCTTACGGCAATTGTTTCAAACGAAACGCATTCCGCACCGTTTTTCAGCATGAAAAAATCAAGTGTCAGGGCAACCTCACGCTCGGTTACGCCTTCTTTGATGAAGCCGAGAATATGGTCAAATGCTTTTTCAGCAATCGACTGTGCGGCAAGGATTTTCTGCTTTTCGGTTTCGTTTTTGATGCGGCGGAGAGAATTTATCTCTTCATCTGTTTTTTCTGCAATGCATTCGCATGGCAGAGTATTTTTGATTTTTGCGAATTCGGCAACGCTGAGCTTTTCCGCTTCGGTGTAAACGGTTTTGATGCCGAGTTTTTCAATATATTCGGGAAGCTGTGCGGTGAATGAGGTGAGAAGCTCAATTTCATCGCAGTCCGTGATTGTTTTTTGTGCCGCCTCGATATAACGGCTGTCGGTCAGGAATACCGAATTGCTGTTTGTTATGAGAAGATAGCCGTCGGAAGAAGCAAAGCCCGTAAGCCAGCGGCGGTTTTCGGGCGAAACAACAAGAAATGCTTCACCGATATTGATAGCGGACTGTAAATTATTTATATTCATAACCTGATTTCTCCATAAAAAAGATGTACTGCCGAATGTGTGCAGCATTCGGCAGTACCGGGGAAAGAGAAAATAAAAATGAAAAAAGAAGTTGTCAAAATTTAAGATAGCAATACAAATTCACTACCTATTTGTATAATATTGTACGAATGATTTAAAATTGTTATCAAAATATTAACAAACTGTAAACAAAATCTTTTTTAATTCTTTTTCCCCATTACTGCTCTAAAAATGCTTTGAAGCCCTTGTATGCCATATAAACATCGAGCTTTGAAACAACTTCAAAAGGAGCGTGCATTGAAAGAACGGGAACGCCTACATCAACAACCTCAACGCCGAGGTTTGCAACATATTTTGCAACCGTTCCGCCGCCGCCCTCGTCAACCTTGCCGAGCTCGCCTGTCTGCCATGCAACATTTGCACCGTCAAAAATATTTCTCATTTTTGCAACAAATTCGGCATTTGCATCGTTGGTGCTGCTCTTGCCTCTTGAACCCGTATATTTTGTAACGACGATACCTTTATTAATAAATGCTGCGTTTCTCTTATCGTGAACCGAAGGATAGGTGGGGTCAAAGCCTGCGTTTACATCGGCTGAAAGGCATTCTGAAGCTCTGAGCACATCTCTGCCTTCAAGACCCTGAGTTCTTGCGATATCGGCAATGAAATGCTTGAGGAATGCAGAATGAAGACCCGTGTTGCCGTCTGAACCGACCTCTTCTTTATCGGTGATAACGGTTACGCTTGTATATTTGGGTGCCTTTGATTCAAAAGCGGCAATGATTGAAGGATAAGCCCAAACTCTGTCGTCATGACCGTAGGAGCCGATCATGCTGCGGTCAAATCCGATGTCAACTGCTTTGAATGCGGGCACCATTTCAAGTTCTGCAGAAAGAAAATCCGATTCAACGATGCCGTATTTTTCGTTGATGAGCTTCATGATGTTGAGTTTTACCATTTCGCTGCCCTTATCTGTGCCGAAAGGACGGCTGCCGACAAGAATATTGAGGTTTTCGCCCTCGATTGCCTCGTCAAGAGGTCTGTTTGCCTGCTTTTTGTCAAGATGGGGGAGAAGGTCGGTGACAACAAAAACGGGGTCGCCTTCATCCTCGCCGAGTCTGATATTCACGCTGCTGCCGTCACGGCGGAAAACAACGCCGTGAAGAGCAAGGGGAATGGCTGTCCACTGATATTTCTTGATACCGCCGTAGTAATGTGTTTTGAACATTGCAAGCTCTGCATCCTCATAAAGGGGATTGGGCTTGAGGTCAAGTCTGGGGGAATCGATATGGGATGCAACGATTTTTGCACCCTTTTCAAGGCTTTCGGTGCCGAAGGTGCAGAGAATGAGAGCCTTTGAATGAATGTCGTAATAAACCTTGTCGCCTGCCTTGTAGCTTGCCTTGGGGTCAAATTCCGAATATCCTTCTTTTATTGCAAGCTCTTTGGTGTAAGCTGCTGCCTCACGCTCGGTTTTGCAGATGTCAAGATATTTCTTGTAGCCCTCGCAGAATTCATCCGCAACGGCAATTTCGTTTTCTTCGCAAGTATAGGAGGCGTGCTCCTGCTTTGCAAAAAGTTCTTCCTTTAAAATTTCTGCCTGTGTTTTTTCGCTCATATATTTCATCCTTTCTTATGCTTTATCAATCAGATCTTTTATTTGCGATTCAATATCAACACCGTTATTATTGTTAATAATGATATCCGCTTTTTCAATATAATATTTCGTCGGGGGCTGGGCATTTATGCGGAGAAGGGCGTCATTTTCGGAAATGCCGTCACGCTTCATTATCCTCTCAAGGCGGATTTTTTCGTCTGCAACAACGCTTATGTTTTTATCGCAGATTGCAACAAGCGGACTGTCGAAAAGCAACGCCGCATCAATAACCGCCGCCTTTGCACCGCTTTTTTCGGCGGCATGGATTTCTTCGATTGCAAGACGGGTTATTTCGGGGTGGGTGATTGCACTGAGAGTCTCCGTGCCTTCGGGGGTTGCAAAGGCTCTTCGTGCAAGCTCACGGCGGTCAAGAACACCGTCTTTTATAATATCGTTTCCGAAACGGGCGGTGAGCATTCCGATAACTTCGGGATTTTCAACCGCTTTTCTTGCAAGGATATCGGTGTCAACGATATGACAGCCTTTTTCCGCAAGAGCCTTGCCGATTGTTGTTTTGCCCGAGCCCGTCTGACCCGTAAGACCGATAACGGGAATGCCGATATCAAGGTCAATAACACGGAAAGCGGCGGAGCGGAGGAGTCTGTTATAAACCGCAAGACCGACTCCGCTTGAAATCGGGCATCTCACAAAAGCCCTGTCGCAGCCGATTGCATCAACCTCTCGCAGAGCATCGAAAATTCTGTGTGCCTGCGAAACATCATCGTTTTCTTTTCCGTATTCGATATATTTTTTAAAAATCTTTCCTTCACCCTCAAAGCAGACGGCACACACCGTTCCTTTCTGAGCAAGAAGGAATTTTTTATACTGTTCAAAACTGCCTTTGATTATCGTTACCTGAGCGGCAGGGGCGTAATGCTTGTATTTCATGCCGGGCGATTCGGCTTTTTCACCCTCACGGAGTTTTTCAAAAACGGCGGATGAAATCTGAATTGCACCGAGAACTTCTTCAAGCTGTTCGGGCGTTATTCCGCCGGGTCGGAGAAGGGTGGGAGGCTCGGTTGCAAGGGTAACAACCGTTGACTCAACGCCCACGGAGCATTCTCCGCCGTCAACAACGGCATCAATCTTTCCGTCGAGGTCCTCGATGACATGAGAAGCCTTGGTGGGGCTGGGTTTGCCCGATGCATTTGCACTCGGAGCGGCAAGCGGCAGACCCGATTTTTCTATAATTTCTCTCGCACATTCGTGTGAAGGCATGCGGATTGCAACTGTGTCAAGCCCTGCACTGACTTCATCGGGAATGAGTGCCGATTTTTTCATTATAACCGTCAGCGGACCCGGCCAGTATTTTTCTGCAAGTGCATAAACACGGGGGTCAACCTTTTCAACGAGAGGTTCGATTTCCTCAAGCGATGCAACATGCACTATCAGCGGATTATCCTGCGGTCTGCCTTTTGCAGTAAAAATATTTTTTACTGCTTCTCCGTCAAGAGCATTAGCCGCAAGTCCGTATACCGTTTCGGTGGGTATGGCAACAAGACCGCCTTTTTTCAGTATGTCTGCGGCAGTCTGTATTGAATTTTTATCTTTTTCTTTCAGATACAGAGTTTTCATCATATTTTCCTTTTTTGAATTTAAGCGTCGGGATGAGGACACCCGCCATGCATTTAATCAATATAATCGGTCATAGGCGGAGCCTATCGTTAATTATTCACTCTTCACTTTTCATTTTTCACTTAATAATTACTCACTTTTTAATTTTTCCGCTGTATCAGCAGTTATCAAAGCGTCAATAATCTCATCAAGGTCGCCGTTGAGGATTGCCTCGATTTTATAAAGGGTGAGATTGATTCTGTGGTCGCTGACTCTGCCCTGAGGATAGTTATATGTCCTTATTCTTTCACTTCTGTCGCCCGTGCCAACCTGAGCCTTTCGTTCGCCCGCAATGGCATCGTGCTGCTTTTCTCTTTCAGCTTCAAGAATCTTTGAGCGGAGAATCTTCATCGCTCTGTCCTTATTTTTATGCTGACTGCGTTCATCCTGGCATTCAACAACCGTGCCCGTCGGGATATG
>JAZOVN010000315.1:0-16754 GCA_045658725.1 Acutalibacteraceae bacterium | reverse complement strand
TTCTTTTACCGTTTTCATACATTCCGTATGCTTGAGAAGTTATTTTTAGAATTTGGGCAACATCTTCTTGCCGTAAATCGTTGTCTGTTCTTAAGTCATATAATCGTTTTTGATAATCCATTATACAATCCACCAAAATGTTTTTACAATAAAATGATACAACAAAATGTTTCATTTCTTGTTGACATGAAACAAATTGTTTGCTATAATTACCATCACCAAACAAAATGTTTCATAAGGAGTGGAAACAATGAAAAAAATCATCAGTATTATTTTGTGTTTGGTAACGCTATTTAGTGTTGTTACCTGCACAGGCGTTTATGTATCAGCGGCAGCAAAGGGAACAGACCCCTATTCGGTTGGTACATATCCTACGAGAGATTTGTTCTACAAAAAAGGTTCTACAGTAAAAACAGGCAAAGATGTAAAGTGGGTTCAGCAAGTGTTGGTAAACAGTGGAATCAGTGTTGATGTCGATGGTAGTTTTGGTCCTGCGACAAAAGAAGCTGTTAAAAAATTCCAAAAAGCAAACGATCTTGATGTTGACGGATCTTGCGGTCCCAAAACTCGAGCTGCAATGAAAAAATGGGTTGAAAATAATCCTAAGCTTAATGGTAAAAATTCTTCTACAGAGAAAAAAGCAACTTCATCTTCAACATCAACATCAAAAACTTTGAAAGTTGATATGAGTTTGATAAAGAAAACCGGATATCAGCCGGAAAGTGGTCCCTGCGGATGTTATGCATTGGCATATTGCAGAGATATTATTGACGGAGAAGCCCACAGTTGGACGGAATACAGTAATGAAGGCTATGTAAAAGCATGGGGACGATACGGATATACTGTTAACTGGTCAAAAGGTGGATTTAAGTCAAAAACAGGTTCAAACAAGCAGGCGGTTTTAAAGGCTCTGTATGACAGTATTAATAATGAGAAACCTGCGGTTGTAAGGGTTAAGGGAAATGGTTCGACGGGGCATTATGTTGCTGTTGTAGGTTATAAAAATGTAACTGATGTAAATAAGTTAAGTGAGAAGAATTTCCTTATAATTGATAGTGCATCAAAAACAGCTTTTAATCGTGGAATAACCTCTATGACATCAGGAAGTACAGGATACTCAATCCATTCCAACAGACAATACGCAATTGCAAAATAAAAATCACGGTCGGATTTCGTTGCTGAAACCCGACCGTTTTTTATGCCTTGTATTCAAATGTCTGCTCTGCTTCAAGAGCTTTGAGATATCTGCGGCATTCTTCCTTTGCCTTTTCAAGGTCAAGATCAAGATAATTTCCGCATTCCTTTTTTGTGTTACCGAAAACTTCGCCCTCGTAAGCGATGATATCCGCAAGAATTTTCTTTGTGATTTCAAGAATTTTTGCATTGTCTGCATTGCGGACAAGCAGATAAAATCCCGTTCTGCATCCCATGGGTCCGAAATAAATAACATCGTCTTTGATTTCCGAATTGCGAACGAAGGTTGCAAACATATGCTCAACCGTGTGAGCTGTTGTTGTGTCCATGAAATCGCCCGAATTGGGTACTCTTGTTCTCATGTCATAGGTGGTGATATCACCGTCAATGCGTGAAACATAAATGCCCTCGGTCAGAAGGTCGTGGTCAACTGTGAAGCTTGTGATTCTGTTCATTCTTTTTTTCCTTTCTGCTTTTGAATAGTGCGATTATAAATGAGTAAACAGGTAAAATATAAAGGAAACACGCCGCAAGAAGTGCAGCTGCGGGTGCACCTGCCGAGGTCAGCGGAACAGCTCCCGCTATCGACCACGGCACAAGCGGTGAAATAACTACCGCCGTATTTTCAAGATTGATTGCCGCCTTGTTTTTATCTTTTTCGTCACCCTCGCAAAGCTGATGGGTGAGAATAATTGCAAGGGTCTGGTTGCAGGCGATGAGCGAAGTAAAAATTGAAGTTATCATCGTTGCACCGAAAGGTGTTATTTTTTTGCTTAACAGAGAAGTTTTTTCTTTCAGAGAGTCAAGAAGACCCGTTGCGGAAAAGATGCCCGAATATGCCGAAGAGATGCAGACTATCGCTGCCGCATTCAGCATCGAAACAAGCCCACCGCCGTTAATCATGCTGCTGATTTCCGCAGCTTCCGCCTCATATCCGACTATCATTATCTTAAGAAACTCAACGAATTCATGTTTCTGAACAGCCATGCCGACCGCAACCGCCGAAACGATGCTTGCGAGCATTGCAAATTTAACCTTCACCTTAAGAAGTGAGAGAGTAAGAATGACTGCCGCAGGAATTATGCATGTCCAATGAAGATTGAATTCTTTTGAAAACATTGCCGAGAGGTCAGGAACCTCACCTGCGTTGCCCGAAGAAAATCCGAGAACCGCATAAACAATGCAGGTTATCACAAAAGGCACAGCCGCAGAGCGGAACATATTTTTTATGTTGGTGAATATATCGGTTTTGGTAAGCTCAGAAACAAGCAGAGCACTTGTTGAAACGGGTGAGCATCTGTCGCCGAAAAGAACACCCGAAAGCATTGCACCGCCTGCAATGACGGGGTTTATGTTCATTGAATGAGCCATCGTCATGCAGATAACGCCTATTGTTGCCGCTGAGCCGAAGGATGTTCCCATAAGAAACGAAACACCGCAGCACAGAAGAAATGTCATCAGCACAAATACGGAAGGATTGATAAGCTTTGCCGCCGAGCAGATGATGAAGGCGATTGTGCCACTTGCTCTCCATGAAGCGGTGAGCATTCCGACAATGAGAAAAACAATCAGTATGTTTTTTGAGGTTTTTATTCCGTCAAAAATCATTTTCAGAATTGCTTTGAACGAATGCTTCCTGATTTTTGCATAGGCTGAAAAAATTATCAGCCCTGCCGCAAGGGCATATAAAACTGAAGCATCAAGAATAATGCATATAAGAAGGGCGGCACAGAAAATTGCCAGGGTTATTATTTCCATAAATTTTTACTTTCCCCATGTGTAAGGTCTGTTCATGAAATCAATTTCACTTTTTTCGGGAATGATTGCAAATGACGAAACTCTGTCAAGCCCGTGTGAAGCAAAGCCGTCATAAAGCTCCTCGTTGGCTCTGAGTCTGAACGGATTGAGGAAGAAATATTCCCCGATAAAGAGGTTGGATTTGAAATATTCCCAGCTGAGGTTTGCAATTTCAACCTCAAAACGCTGTTTGTCGGTTATGTCGGCATTGAGTGCCTTTTCCCAGAGAAAATCAAGCTTTACACAAACATTGAGCGGAATAAATCCTGCCTGATAATGCCAGTCAAAATCGAAGGCATGACCCGTTTCTCTGAGATATGCGGTCTGAATATCAAGGATTTCTTTGATATAAGGTGCGGCATTTTCGCCGTAAAAAGCTTTGAGGAAATCGTTCATGTGATATTCAACATCGCAGTTGACATCCCATTGAAGCTTGGTGAGAAGATAGTTTCTCAGCTCGTTGAATGCCGCATAGTGTCCGTCGCCGCAGTTATAAACATAGCCCGTGATGCCGATATCATGCATATATTTCATCGTGGACTGCATGGTTTCGAAATTCGAGAAAAACTGAGCCGTGTTGAGGAAATTTATCGTGTAGTCATAAATATATGTTGTGTCGGCAAATTTTACCCAGTTTGCAAAATCCTGTGCAACCTGAGGAGCGGGGTCACCGTATTGCATTTCAAATGTTTCGTATTCAATGCCGTCCATTGCACCGCATTCGGTCAGCGGATGACTGCGGCACGCTCTGTGAAGTCCGCAAAGCACGGGCACAACATTCGGATTGCAGCGGAGGGTCGGGTCTGTGGGAGGACGGTCGGTTTCGCCGTATGCATAGAAGGTGAATGTGAAATCGGGGAATTCGTCATCAAGAGCATCGGCAAAATTATTGGTGAAAATAATCGTGGGAGCGGAAATACTGCCGTGTTTTTCATAAAGAGCCTCGCATTTTTCGCAATGACAGTAGTTTGAATTATCTTTCTGCCCGATATGAATGTGATCGGAAGTTTCTCTTTCGCATTCAAGAATGGCTTTTCTTGAATTTTCAATTGCAATCGGGAGCACATCGGGATGGCTCAGGCACACATGGTCGGTTGTGCGTGTGCCGTCGGGATTCATTGCAAAATATTCGGGATGCTCGCTGAAAAGGGCGTCGGGAACGAGCTTATCAAGGGTTACATCCCATAAAACATAGGTGAGAGCACCGCCGTAATCGGGCATTTCGTTCCAGAAAGAAACATTCATCTTTGTTCTTGCACGGTAGGCATCGTTTGTGCCCGCGGTGTCGTTTCTGCGGATTGAAAAAGAAGGCTCAACAATTCTGCTGATTGCCGAATCGATAACAATATCATTGCTTTCGGGGACAACCTCAAGCTCCGGAGTGAACCAGCGGACACCGAGATATTCTTCAAGGAAGGTGTAAACGCCGTAAAGAGTGCCTCTGCTGTCGGAGCCGTTTATAATAAGCTGATTGCCGTCTGAAGTGAGCGAAAATCCGTCTTGGGCAATACCGTCTGCGGAGCTTCTGAGAATTATAGCGTTACTGCCGTTTTCAAGTCCGCTTTCGGAGATGATTTCAAGCTCTGCACCGCTGATTTTTTCAATGTAGGTCTGCAACTCGTCTGCGGCGGTGATCAGGGCTTTGTCTGGATTGTTTTCGGTAACGATAAAATAATCCGAATTCCCGTTTTCAACAATATACATCGGATTTGTTACCGACGGAGCGGTATATTCATTTCCGCCGTAGTTTATTTCTGTTGTGACGGGAATCAGCCCTGCCGCAACAAGGATAATCTCAATAAGAGCAACAATACCTTTTAATGTTGACATTTTTATTCCTCCCCTTTATATCGCATATTACCACATATGCAGATTGTTTTCAAGGAAAAATTGACGGAATGAAAGCGGTGTGACAGATTAAAAAACGCAGGCTGTCGGTGTGTCTGAAGATGTTATTTGTGACACGGCATAAAAAGAAAAGCCCGTTTCATCGGAATGATGAAACGGGCTTTTACTGTGTGAATCAATAATTACACATTACGCATTAAAAATGTCCGCCTCTGATTGCAACGGTAATCTTATCGCCTTCGAGGTAAATCCAGCCGAGAAATTCAACAACTTTATAAAGTGCTCTGTGGAGAATTTTGAAAATCGAATCGTCGTTGTGGTCGCTGTCGGTCTTTTTAATGGTGAGTGAATCGAGAAGTTCGCTGTTATCACCTCTCATGGTCTTGATTTCCATGGTGTCGCCCTTGAAATCAAGAGTTGTGTAGGTGGTGACATCGTTTTTGCCGAAGCTGTAAGCAACATAGGGAAGATTGAGAAATTCATATTCTTCAAAGCTGCCCTGATCGCAGATTGCGTTTGTGTTGAGATAAACCGTGCCGAGGGGGTCGGTGTAGGTTTTGCCGCTTTCAGCCTTGCCAACTGTCATGCTTTCATACATGAAGTTTGAGCGGCCCTGAATGTGGCTGTGACCCGTGAGAACAAGGTCAACATCAAAAGTGTCAAAAATGGGGCTGAAGACAGCGTTGAGAAGAATCTGGGTTTCTGCACTGAATGCACAGAAAGCGGGTCCGTTGAGAGCCTGATGCATAACACCGATACGCCATTTTGCATCGGGATTTTTTTCAACAGCTTCCTTTGCCATTGCCATGTGATCCGCTGCGGATGCCGAGCAGGCGTCAAATACAAGATAAAGCACATCGCCGTAGCGGAACCAGAAATCTCTGTCAAGACCTTCAAAATACTTTCCGAAAAATTCGTTGGGCATGTTTGTGTAGTAATTATACATCATGCCCTTCTTGTCGTGATTGCCGATTGCAAGAGCAAGAGGAAGACCTCTGAGGGCGGAGGGCATAAGAAGAGTCTGCCATTCATCGGCTGTTTTGCCCGTTGAGGTGTTATCGCCGGGAGATACAAGATAGCTGATGTCGGGATTGTTTCCGAGTGCTTCCGCAAGAACATTATTCCATGTGTAGCCGTTCATTGACTGAACGGTTGAATCTTCGGTCTGACCGCCGATCTGAATATCGCCGATAACAAGAGCCTTGTGGTCTCCGAAGGATTTTGTTTCGTATTTGCAGACTTCACTCCAGCCGTTTTCGGTGTACCACTGATAATAATAGGTTGTGTTTTCTTCAAGACCCGTGATGTCAACACGGCATACAACCTGCTCTTCGGTTTCGGCTTCTGCCTTTTCGCCCGTGAAGGTTTCTGCATCGGTCATTGAATAATTTTCTGAAATTCTGACCTTTGCATCGGCTTTTTCTGCGTCTGCATGCCAGCAAAGACTGACTTCGCCCGCATTTGCGCCGACATTGAGCATGGGAAGAGTGTTTTCGTCGCTGAGAAATGAGTAAATTTCATCCCACTCGCTCTGAGTGAGCTTGGGTGCGTTAAAGCTTGCCGATCCCGAAACGCAGAGGGACAGCATCATTGAAACGCAGAGGATGAGTGCAACCGCTTTTTTCATTTTCTTCATAATTTATGCCTCCTGAAAGGATTTGTTGTCCGTTTTACAGTACATGAATGAATATATAATAAAGACAGACAACCTACCTGAATTATAGCAGGTAAATTGTCCGTCTGCAATATTATTTTGGAATTTTATGCCGCGCAGGCTCTTTCGGGTCTGATAAGCTTACCCTGCTTGAGAAGCGAGAGCAGAGCAATATTCTGCTTTGCAGTGCCCGAATAACCGTCAATCCCGTTTGCCGAGGCAATTGTCTTGCGTGCGGCATAGGTACTGTTTTCACCGATTGACTTGAGAGCATCAACGATTGAGGTTTCATCCTTATCGCATTTTGCAAAATATCTTGATGCCGCGGGATATTTTATCCACGGACATTTACCCCACGATTCCCACGGTCTGTCTTTTAACTCTGTTTCAACAACACCGTAGTTGAAGCCTCTTGCTTCAATCACTCTGCCGCCTCCGATATAAATTCCGACATGACCCGGCATGAAAACAAGAATACCCGGAATTTCGGGCAGAGTGTAAATCCTTCCTCTTTCCTTGCATTTAAGAAGCATTCCGTTTGCCGAAACATCCTGAGAAGAATTATAAACGGGCTTGCTGTCGGGTGTATCACTCCAGAGATAGCCCTTGATAAGACCGACGCAATCGTGCACTCTTTCGCCGAGCTGTGACTTGTATTTTTCCATTCTTGCCTGCTGATAATGAGCAGGATACTGTCCTTTTTTCATTTCGAGCAAGCTTTTTGAAGCCGTGTTGCCGAAGGTGCCGTACCAATAAGGTCTGCCAAGCTGTGCATGAGCATATTCAATAAGACCTCTGTTTGTTTTAATCATGCCGCACCTCCTTCAAGCGATTTTACCGCTGTGTTCCACACGGCAGAAATCCCTGCCGCAACAGCGGCAACGAGCATCGAAAGTCCGACCTTTTTAAGCCCGTCAAAATCGGTTGCTCCGAGCAGGGTATCAACCGATATTGCCGATAAAAAAGCCTGCATAAAAGTTTTGAATGCTCTTTCAATTATGTCAAAAATCATTTCTTTTGTATTTTCTTTCATATTAACCTCCTGTAAAGTATGTAACAGCGGCACTTGCCGCCGCACCTATCAAAGCATAAATGAGCTTATCCCAGAAGCTGCCGGGTTTTGACCTGAGAGCTTCAACAGCCGCCTTGAGTTCCCCGACAAGCGTAAGCAGATTGTTGAGGGTTGTGGTGGTGGCAACGAGCGATTTATCAATTCCGTTATATTTTCCGAAAAGCTCTTTTATGTTTTCTTCCGCCTGAATCAGACGGTGCTCAATCTCCGTTAAAGTTATTTCACTCATCGGCACTCACTTCCGCAGGCGGTTCGGAATAGGTTATCCTTACTTTTTTCAGAAGCATTCGAGAAATCATGTCTGAAATGCTGTTTGCAGTATTAAGAAAATATGCCTTGCAAAAAGTTGTAAGTTCCGTGCTCTGGTCAACAAACATTTTGCGGCAGAAATAAACATAAGGATTTTTGTGATCGTAAATAAACATGTCATGCATATCAAACCATTCGGGAAGATCGGGATGTTCTATGTTCAGCTCAACGGATTTTATTTCGGCATTTTCGGGGATAACAAAACCATCAATTGCGGAATATGTGAAAACATTGAGTGAAGAAAAGCCGTCAATATTCAGCATCGCATCAACCTCACCGTTATCAACGGAAAGTTCAACGGTTTTTTCGTCTGCAAGGCTACAAACCGCTTTGCCGTTGTAAGAAAGCCTTTTGCCTTTTTCCGAAAGCATACTGAGCGTAGGGGAATTTTCATGGGCATGGCGGAATGCGGTGTTCAGCTCAATCTGCGTGCGGAGCAGATAATCACCGTTGTCAACAACGCATTCGCTTCCCGTTATTGAAGGCGAAAGACGGATTTCCGACACCGTGGGACTTTTGCACACAAGCATATTTTTCTCCGCATAGCCTTCGAGCTGAACCCTGAGACAGTGGTCTTGCGTCAGATGTGAACCGAGCATGATTTCAAAAGATTCAGCAGGTTCAAAATGCTCCGAGCGGAAAACCTTGCCCTTTGACATAAACACCGCAACAAAAAATACCGCACCGCTTCCGAGGTGCTCCGCAGAAGGCTTCAGAATAAGCTTTGTTGCGTTGTTTTCGCCGATATATCCTGCATAGCATCCGCCCGAAAGGGGATTTTCAAGGTTAAAATCAACTGTTAATTCTCTCATATTTCCTCCTTTTTAAAAACGATGAATTGTTCTTCAAGAGCTCTGCACCAGAGATTTGCCTGAAACAAAAAATCAAGAAGCATTGAAATTTTCTGCGCGGTAATTTCATCTTCACGGTCTTCGTCAGATTTTTTCTCCGCTTTTTTTGAAAAAGCATTGAGAAGGTCTCCGCCGATAACTCTTGCATAATCAAGCTGCTGTCTGAGCTCGCTGACGGGGATATCCGTGCTCTCTGTGATTAAATTATCATTCATTGTCAGTTCTCCTTTTTGAAATTAGTTTCGCATTCGACACAAAATGAAACAAAAAATATAATATGTTTCTCACCCTCTTATAATTGTGTCGCATACGACACTATTTATATTAGCGATGATTGTTGTCGTTGTCAACACTTTTTTGAAAAAATCAAAGAAAAAATGTTGCGTTTAAGAAACATTTATGGTATCATCGCAATGAGGTGAGTGAAATGCTCGGAGAAAAAATCAAAAAATTGAGAAAAGAAAACAAAATGACTCAGACGGAGCTTTCGGAAAAGCTCAACAGTCAGTTCGGATTGAATACAGACCGTGTTATGATAAGCAAATGGGAAACAGGGTTTCAGACGCCGATAGTTTCAACTCTTTCGTGTCTGGCACAGCTTTTCGGTGTTTCTCTTGATTATCTCAGCGGTACGGAAAACGAAGAAAAAACACAGAAAAACAATATAGAAGCGGCAAAGGTAGCCCTTTTTTCGGGAGCGGGAGAAGTGACCGATGAAATGTGGCAGGAGGTCGTTGAATTTGCAAAATTCGTTGAAGCAAGGGAGGCGAAAAGAAACGAGAACAAGTGAGCTTTATGAAATCGCAGAAACGGGCGGCACCGAAATCATCTGTTGCAATCTGCCGAATGCGTGCTCCGTATCGGTAAAAACATCTGCAGGCGGATGCTTTATCGGAATCGACCCGTTTGAAATAGAAACAACGGCGCAGGAGAGGGTGCATCTTGCCCATGAAATCGGGCATTGCGAAACGCTGTCGTTTTATAGTGCGTATTCTCCGCTTGAAATCCGTGAAAAACACGAAAAAAGGGCGGACAGATGGGCGGTGTTGCGGCTTGTTCCCGTCGGAGAGCTGACCGAGGCTCTGGAGCACGGAATCAACGAAGTGTGGGCACTTGCGGAGCATTTTGATGTGACCGAGGATTTTATGCGCAAGGCAATAGAAATCCATCGGATGTGCGGAGCATTGGCATGATTCGGCGAAGTGACTGTTTCGGTGAAAAGTTAAGAGTGAATAGTGAAAAGTTTCGGACAGGCTCCGCCTGTGACCGATTATTATTTGCCCGAAAACCGCAAAACAGTAGGGGCGATTCACGAATCGCCCGAAAATCTGCAAAAGTGTTTTTCTCTCCTTCAGTCCTACGGACAGCTTCCTCATCAGAGGAAGCCCAATGAGTAAGCAATATTATATAAAAATCGGAGAGAAGCGACCCTTGATTACGCATTACGAATTGCGAATTACGCATTTTATTTAAAAACATGCTTTCGTTAATCTGCGGTCGACCATAGGTCGACCCTACGGTGAGTTGTTTTACATTTTGCTATCAAAAAAGCAGCCTGCATATGCAAGCTGCTTTCTTTATTACTTATAAATCAGAACATCGGGCTCATCTTCGTGCCATTCGCCGAGGGCTTCGGAATATTCGTCGCTGAAAAACATCGGCAGATAGTTTGCAAAATTCGTTGAAAGCTTTTCGTTTTTCAGTTCATCGGGGTCAATCCAGAAAACCCTGCCTTCATCGGTTGCATCAAGAAGTGTTCCGCTGAAATCGTTTGTCTTATAAAGAAAAACGATGTATCTGTCCTTGCGTGTTCTGTGTATCCAATGGATAACTCCGCAGGTTTTCAGATTGCGGATATCAAGCCCCGTTTCCTCCTTTACCTCACGGATGGCGGAGTCAACAAAGCTTTCGCCCGCTTCAACATGACCGCCGGGGAACGAAAGTCCCGTCCAGCTTTTGAGCCTCTCCTGAACAAGCACCTTTCCAGTGCTTTTATCTTCAACCATGACCATGTTGGTCAGTTCAATTTTTACTTTTTCGCTTCTCATATTATTTGTGATTTATGTTCTGCCATACGAATGCAACATCGGGTCCGACCTGAACGAAGGTGTCGGGTGCGTTGTTATCAAGCGATGAAACCCTTGTGAATCCGTTTGCTTCAAAAGCTTCGCAGAATGCATTTGCCATTTCGGTATCTTTGAATGTGATGTGGTGAACAAGGCGGAATTCTGCCAGAGTTTTTCTCAGACTGCCGTTGGGGAAGCCGACAACAAAGCCCGTGCACCACCAGTATTTTTCGTAGTCACGGTTGAAAACCGCTCTATAGCTGCCGTTTTCGTGTTCATCCCACATGAAAGCCATTTCCATGTTGAGCCAGTCTTCTTTGTCGGCACAAACATAATGAGACCCGCCGCTGCCGGGTTTTCTTGTGTAAACACCGACCTCGCCGCCGACGAATACCATTCCGTACTGACCCTTCCACATCTGAATCATCCATTCCTTGCCGCCGTATTCAAAGGTGGTGCGTACGGTGTCATAATACATAACGCTGAGCGGAGCAAATTTATCGTAAACCTCGTTGAATCCGAAGTTTTTCTGCCAGCATTCTTTATCGTCTGTGTAATAGAAGTTGCCGTCGCCGTCATAACGGTATGAAGCAAGGTTGACTTTTTCATAATCAAAGCTTGCCTCGGGAGGAATGTATTTCGGTGCTCTCGGAAGAGTGAATACCTCCGAAAAAGCCGCGTTGATAACAGCAGTAACCTCGGTTACCTTTTCGGCAAGAGTAGTTGTTTCGCCTTCTTCGGTTGTGGCTTCTTCCGATGCTGTTTCCTGCTCCGTTGCGGTTTCGCTCACGGCTTCGGTTGTTGATTCCGCCGTTGTATCCTGCCATGAGAAATAGGGATTTTCCGTTGAAAAATCAGGGAGTGTTGAATATTTTTCGTCGGGATAAACAGGGTAGGTTATGTTGTTTTCGGTTACGGAGCCGAAAGCTTCGGTGTTTTCGGGTGCAACGGGAATGTTGCTGCTGTTCATTCTGAGAGCAAGCACGGCTACAATGCACACCATAGCCGCGGCAACTGCGGCAACAACAACCGTCAGTAATTTTCCTTTCATTATTTTCTCCTCCAAAAATTATGATAAAGCATATTCACGCACGAATGCGTTGATGAATAAGGGACCCATATCCATTGCGACAAGCACGGTTTTTCCGTCTTTTGTCATGAAGGTCATGCCTTCGCCTTCGCTTCCTGCGGTAAGATTCCTGTCAAAAAGCTTTTCAACCGCACCGCTGTCGGGATTGATAGTGTAAACCGCCTGAGTGTCGTCGTTTGTTGCGGCATAAAGTGTGCCGTCAAGGAATTCCGCACCCTGGATTGCATAGGGGGATTCTTCAAGAGCAACCTCTTTTATGAATTCCATACCGTTTGCGGTATCGTAAACAAGAAGCTTAGTGGGGGTTTTTGAATGGTCGGTGCAATAAAGCCAACCGTTGTCGGGATTGACGCATATCCACGGCAAGCCTCTTGTAATTTTTTCTGCATCCATGATGTAATAATCAACAAGCTCAAGAGTTTCGGCATCGTAAACACCGACGATGGGATAATCCCAGACCTTGCTGTCTTCAAGACCTGCATAGATAAAACCGTTATAATAGCTCAGACCGCCGATGTGAGCTATTCCAAGCTCTTTGAGCTCGTCGGGAATTGCAAAATAATTTGCGTTGATAAGAGTTTTTGCATCTCCCTCTGTGCGGATAAGAGTTGTTTTTGATGAAAACCAGAGAGTTTCGCCGTCGGATGTCATGCCCTGTGAATGAAAATATGCTCCGATACCGACTATGTTTGTTTTCTCTTCGTCGGTGCGTTCACCTTCGGAAATAAGGTCAATTCCGTGGGTCAGAACGGTAAACGGAATAAGGAATATTGCAAAAACAAAGGATAAAGCTTTGTTGAGCATAAGCTGAAAAGCTGTCATACATACCACCTCAGAAAGCCATATTTATTTCATTATAACAAAAAGGGATTTTTTAGTCAACAAGTTAAATGTTAACAAAAAGAATGTTCCGGCAAGATTGACAATAAAATAAAAAGAGGGTAATATATAAAATGTAAAACTGCGAAAAGGAGAATGCCCATGAATGATTTCAACGGTCTTTATAAGCTGTGGCTTGAAAAGACTGCCGATGATGCCGAAACTCAGGCGGAGCTTATTGCAATCGGGGATAATGAGGAAGAAATTCTTGACCGTTTTTACCGTAATCTTGAATTCGGCACGGCGGGTCTCAGAGGTGTTCTCGGAGCAGGCACAAACAGAATGAACACCTACACCGTCTGTCAGGCAACGCAGGGTCTTGCAGATTATCTTAACGGCAGATGCGAAAATCCGTGCGTTGCAATCGGCTATGATTCAAGAATCAAATCCGATGTTTTTGCAAAGCAATGTGCAGGTGTGCTTGCCGCGAACGGAGTTAAGGTTTATATTTTCCCGAAACTTATGCCGACTCCGATGCTTTCATATGCAATCAGGCGTCTCGGATGCGACGGCGGAATTGTTATCACCGCAAGCCATAATCCTTCAAAATATAACGGCTACAAATGCTATGACCCTTCGGGCTATCAGATGACTGATGAAGCGGCTCTTGCAACCTACGGATGCATTCAGAAGGTTGATATGTTTGAAGATATAAGAAGCATTCCCTTTGATGAGGCGATTGAAAACGGGCTTGCCGAATATATCCCCGATGAGGTTGCCGAAGAATTTTATTCGCTTGTTTTGCAGAAACCGATTAATCCCGATGTTATCCGTGAAAGCGATATCCGTATAATTTACACTCCGCTTAACGGCACGGGCAATATTCCCGTGAGAACCGTTCTTGAAAGAGCGGGATTCAGGAATGTTGCGGTTGTGAAAGAGCAGGAAATGCCTGACGGAAAATTCCCGACCTGCCCTTATCCCAATCCCGAAATCAGGCAGGTTTTTGAGTGTGCTCTTGAAATGACAAAAACCGAAAAAGCCGACCTTCTTCTTGCAACTGATCCCGATTGCGACAGAGTCGGAATTGCCGTGCTTACGGGGGATGAATATGTTCTCCTTACGGGCAACGATGTGGGCGTTCTGCTTGCGGAATATATGCTTTCGGCAAGAAAAGAAAAAGGCACTCTTCCCGAAAACTCCCTGATGACGAAATCCTTCGTTTCAACAAAGCTTATCGACAGAGTTGCCGCAAAATACGGATGCAGGGTTGTTGATGTGCTCACGGGCTTCAAGTATGTGGGTGAATTTATCTCAAACCTTGAAAAAACGGGCGACGAACACCGCTTCATTATGGGCTTTGAAGAGGCTTACGGCTATCTTATCGGCACTCACGCAAGGGATAAAGACGGAGTTTCCGCTTCGCTCATGGTCTGCGAAATGGCGGCTTACTATAAGAGCAAAGGAAAAACTCTTGTTGATGTTCTCAATGATATTTACGCGGAATTCGGATGCTATGTCAACAGCCTTCATAACTTTGTGTTTGAAGGTGCAAGCGGTATGGTAAAAATGGCGGAGCTTATGAGCAAAACAAGAAAAAATCCGCCGAAGGAGCTTGCAGGTCTCGGAATTCTTGAGGTTCACGATTTTGAAGAGGGTACGGTAACAGACACCGCAACGAGCGAAAAAAGAGAAATCGGTCTTCCGAAGTCAAATGTGCTTGCATATACTTTGCCCGACGGTAATTTTGCGATAGTCAGACCCTCGGGAACGGAGCCGAAAATAAAAATTTATATTACAGGCTGCGGAAAAACAAAGGAAGCAGCGCAGAAGCTTGCCGACAACCTCGGCGAAGCAATGAAAAAGCTGCTCGGAATATAAAGAAAACAGGTGAAAAATATGAATAAAAGAAATTTGTTTGTCAGAATAGTTGCAATTCTTCTTTGCGTTATAATGATTCTCGGCGTAGGCACGGCTGCTCTTTATGCATTTGCGGCAGAGCCTGATGCCGCTATGGCACCTGCCACGGGCAGTCAGCCCATGATGTGGGTTGTTATCGCCGTTGTTGCCGCAGTTGCAGTTATCGCAGGCTGCCTCGTGATTCCCAAAATCAAGAAATAAATCTTATCAAAAAAAGACTTGCAAAGGAAAATTCCGATGCAAGTCTTTCTGCATTTATCTGATTTTATCGATAAGTCTGTCGGCGGCGTTGCCGTTTTCTTCAACGGTCATTGTTGCAATATAATCCTCGGTTTTTTTATCCGATTCGGCGGAATAGAGGTCGCTTATGCAGGAGGAGCGGTAGTTTGCATAAACGCTTTCGCCCTTGTCTTTGAGATTTTCTTTCACGACTGCAAATACGCATTCGTCATAAACGATGAGCTGCACGGTGTTATCGGACTGCGTGTTTACCTTTTCAAAAAACCCGTCGGGATATCCGTCGGAGCCTTTTTTCAGCAGAACCGTGTTTGAAAGAGGATAGCCTGCGTTGTTGACGGTTTCCGCAAATGTACCGATATCCGCGCCTGCCGTTCTGACATGGTTTTCGAGTGCGGTAAGCAGGTCGTTTTTTTCGCTCTGCGTCATCGGTGTAACTCCGTCAGCGGCGGTGAAATAAACACATACCGTGCGGAAGCTGATGTAGTTATTATAAAAATAATCCTGAATTTCTTTTTCTGCCGCAGCATCGGACATGCCTTTATCATAGGTTTCGGTGAAAATGGCATCTCTGTATGCATCCGAGGTGAGTATTTTTGTGAGTGTCTGTTTTGAAACGCCGATTTCATTGTAATGATTTTCAAATCTTACCCAGAAATCGTTGACGGTCTGAGAAATCTCAACTTTTTCTGCAGAACTGAGAGAAAGCCCCGCATCACGGAACATGGTGTTTGCGGCAAGATATTTTTTGCATTCCGTAACGGTTGCGGCTTTGATATCCTTGTCGATGGGATTATCGGTCAGACCGTAATCGGTGGGTCGGTTAACAACCTTGTCGAGATAATAAGTAAAAATTTCGCTGTCTATTTCCGTGCCTGATACTGTCAGCACGGTTTTTTTCTGTGCCGTGCAGGCACAGAGCGAAAATATCATGAGAGCGGCGAGCAATGCCGCAACGGTTTTTTTCATAAAGAAATCATCCTTTCGCCCGTAATTATAACACAGAATTCGCCTTTTATCAATCAAACGGGAAAAATAGTCGCAAAAAATTTTAAAAATCTCTTTATTCCTGCGGATAAATGTTGTATAATTACAATGTATCATTATCTTTAAGGGGTGCAAGACATGGAAAAAATCAAAATCATCATTGCAAACGAAGAATACAATATTTCTACCGATAACGATCTCGACTATGTTGCTCAGCTCGGCGAGGAGCTTAACCAGAGAATTACCGCCATCATGGCAAACAGTGCAAGAATTTCCGTAACTCAGGCCGCTATTCTTACTGCTCTCGAATATGCAGATGCATCAAAGAAGGGTGAAATTTCATCCGAAAACCTCAGAGGACAGATTCAGGAATATCTTGAGGATGCCGCAAGAGCAAGAACCGATGCCGAAATCGCAAAGCGTGAGCTTGAAAGAGTTACCAAAGAGCTTTCAGCCCTCAAGGCATCAAAGAAATAATGATTTCTGAAATTCTCGCTCCTGCAGGAAGTTTTGAGGCTCTGACTGCCGCTGTCAGATGCGGTGCAAATGCCGTTTATCTCGGCGGAAAGGCGTTCAATGCACGCAGGAATGCATCCAATTTTTCGGATGAGGAACTCAGGCAAGCCGTTGAGTATTGCCACGCAAGAAATGTGAAGGTTTATCTGACTCTCAACACCCTTGTGGGTGACGGAGAGCTTGAAACCGCATACGATGCAATCAGAAGTGCTTGCGAAGCGAATGTTGATGCACTTATTTTGCAGGATACAGGACTCGCCGCCATGGTGCGACGGGTCTCTTCATCTATGCCCATGCACGCATCAACCCAGATGTCGGTGCAGAGCATCGAAGGAATACGCATTCTTGAAGTCGGAGGCCAAGCGGTCTTAGGAAGACAATGACTAGACCCAAC
>JAZOVN010000314.1:0-4517 GCA_045658725.1 Acutalibacteraceae bacterium | reverse complement strand
GAGAAAAAGTGATGTCTGTGAAAAAAACAACAATCATGATTATCCTTGTGTTATCGTTTCTGACGGTGCTTGCAGGCTGTTCCGTTCAGCCCGGAAATGTTTCCGATACCGAAGAAACAACAGGTGTGAGCTATGATATTGATATCGGGTTCACCGTTTTGAAATTCCCGACTGTGTGGAAGGATTCCGTCAGAGTCAGCCAGGAGTTTGACGGAACGATAGGCACAGTTGATTTTTACGGCACAGCAGGTGAGCATCCTGAGCAACATCTGTTTACGCTTTGCTTTAACCAGGACGGCGAAATACCGATAGGAACTCTGACTTATAACGGACAGAATGTGATTATCAGCGCAGAGATGAATGAGCTTGAGTTTGACGAAAGCTGGAGCCTCGAAGAAACAGATACACTTTGCGCAATGCAGGAAGCTATAAATTTTATTGTTGAATATCTGGAGCAAAATCCTGATTTCGCAGCTGATTAAGGTTATTATGCTTTGTTCCCAAAGAAGCATTTAATAAAAAATAATAAAGGAGTATGAAACACTATGGGAAAACACGCAAAACTCTCAAAAGTTCTGGCAGTTGTTCTCAGTCTTTGCATCTGCATGAGTGCTGCGGCTTTTATGTCGTTTGCTTATGATGAGAACTTCGTTTCAGAAACACATGAAGTGTTCTCAAGAACAACTTCAACAATCGCTCCGGGCGTAACTCAGGACATCGTCTATGCGTATGCAAATGATGGCAAGCAGATGGCATATTATGTTGCTACTGCCGACATCACAAGAGATGATGTTAATGTTTACGCAAATTACATGAACAATCAGTGTGCTGAGTTCGGTATGGCAAAGCTCACAGAGCAGACAGCAGCCGCTCAGCTTCGTAACTCTACCGACACTACTGCACCTAATTATAATCCTTATTATACTGTAGTTGCGGCTGTGAATGCAGACTTCTATAACATGAATACAGGTCGCCCCTCAGGTGCTTTTGTTATGGAAGGAAAAATTACCAACAACGCAAATAACAGACCCTTCTTTGCTATTCTTGACGACGGAACTCCCGTTGTCGGTAAAAACAACACCGATTGGTCAAAAATTTCAAGCAGAGTTGTTGAGGCTGTAGGCGGTAATCAGTTGCTTATTAAAGACGGAAAAGATGTTACCGCAAATATTTCAGGCGATTATAATACCGACCGTCACTGCAGAACCAGTGTTGGTTATACTGCAGACGGCAAGGTAGTTGTTATGTCACTTGACGGTCGCCAGGAACCCTTCTCATGCGGCGGTTCAATGCATGAAGTTGCACAGATTATGCTTGAAGCAGGATGTGTTGCTGCTATCAATCTTGACGGCGGCGGATCAACCACATTCGCAGCAAGACAGGAAGGCGAAAACGAACTTTCAATTGTTAACAGACCTTCAGACGGTTCAGAACGCGCAATCAGCTCATCGCTTATGATTGTTACAACAACACCGCCTTCAGATGTTTTTGAGCGTGCGGTTCTTAGTGCTGAAAATGCATATGTAACTCCCGGTTCAACAGTTAATGTTACAGCTTCAGGTGTCAGCCCTGCCGGCACAGCAGCTGAAATTCCTGCAGAAGCAGAGTGGAAGCTTGCAGATGAATCATTCGGCACAGTTGAAAACGGTATATTCGTTTCAAACGGCAAGGTCGGTGAAGCTGAAATTCAGCTTGTTTACAACGAAAAAGTTGTAGGTTCAGCTGTAATCAATGTTGTAATTCCTGAAATTACTTTTGATTCAGCCGAAATGACAGTTCCTTATAACAAGACCTTTAAGCTTAAGGTTTCCGCAACAACAAATAACGGAATGAATAAGGTTGTTCTTAAGGAAAATGATGTTGTGTTTGAACTCAGCGATCCTGCAATGGGTACTGTTAACGGCGCTGATTACACAACATGTGATGCAAGCTCAGGTCTTACAGGCGGTACGATAACAGCTAAGGTTGTTTATGATGAAACCAAAACTTCAACCGCAACAGTAAAATTCGGTAAGGCTTCAGTTATTGTTAAGGACTTTGAAGATCAGGATATCAGCGGTTGGGCGGCAGGCACGGCATATGCAAGAGCAGGTAAAGGCCACACAACACTCGGCCGTTTTGAAAGAGCAAGCATTGCTCTTGTTGATTCAGAGTCAGGCAAGGTAAGAAACGGCGAGTATGCCCTTGAACTTAATTCGGTTTTCTCGAAAACAACCGCTGCAGGTTATAAGGCAGTTAAATTCACATTCCCTTCAATTGACCTTAAAGGTGCAACAAGCTTCGGCATGTGGATGTATTTGCCCGTAAACGATGTTTATAATCTTGAATTTGATATCGGCGATTATATATATATGGTTGACGAAGATGCAAATGTCCGTGAAGAAGGTTGGTATTACATCCAGGCTCCCGTAAGCAGTATAGGTTCTTCGGTTTCAACATTCTCAATTTACATGACCGATCCCAATGAATCTTATTTCAATATCTACAGTGATTTCAAGATTTATATTGATGACCTTACAATTGACTATTCAAATGCTACCGAAGACAGAGAGATTCCCGTGTTTACAAAGGCTACCGTTGTAACAGGTCTTGACAGAGAAGAGGCAATGGCAGGTCAGACTCTTACCGAAAATGAAATTACCGTTAAAGCATATTCGGCAGAGAATCTCAGCGGTAACTACACAGGTCTTAATCTTGATACAGCAAGAGTTTATGTTGACGGCTTTATGCTTGATGACAATGCCTTTACATGTGACGAAAAGGGTATTATTACAGTAGGTAATATTGCTCTTAATGACGGTACTCATTCGTTCCGCTTTGAAATTGACGATAATCCAGGTAACACAGGCTTTATCACAAAGCAGATTGTTATTAACAGCGAAAATGCAGATGTTTATCTTGTACGCCGTTTAGACGAAGCATTCCCTCTTGCAGGCTCAATTGATTATTACGATATAGTTGCAAGTAATATTGAAAATGTTGAAGAAGTTTCAATGGCAATTGACCTTGATATCATAAATTCATGGGAACTTCAGGGCGCAGATGTTGCTTGCGGATTCGGTATGGAATACACTGTTGACGATTTCTCAAATACAGCAACAATCAAGCTGACAAAGATTGATGATGTTGAACTTGAAGGCGAAGCTGTTATAGCTTCTCTTCCCGTAAGAATCTGGCAGACAGACAGTTATCTTGACCCTGTTTTTGTAAATGCAGGTGTAGTTACAAACAGCTCAACCGCAGCAGAAAACACTCATATCTTTACTCCCGAAGCAATGTGGCACAGAGACTCGCCGCGCTTAATCCGTGTTGAAATCGAAGTTCTTGCCGGTGTTGTATCATATACTGACGGAACAGTTGATACATTTGCTTCAAGTCAGAAAAATGTTATCACAGAGCATAACAGATACAGAGCAGCGGGTTATTACACCGCCGACGGAAAATATGTGACCGGAGATCCTACTTTCTGTCAGCAGAATAAAAATTCAACGCATATTCACAATGCTGCTTCAATTGCTGATAAGGCAGTAACCTGCACAGCTGCAGGCTACACAGACAGAACCTTCTGTGCAGAATGTAATTCTGTTGTTGAATGGGGTACTGTTTTCCCCGCAACAGGACACAGCTACGAAATTATTGACGGAATTCTCAAGTGTGCTTGTGATAAAGTTTATAACGGTGAATATGAAGGTAAGCTTTATATTGACGGCGTTGCAGCTGAAGGCTGGGTAGCGGACTCATACTATGTTGAAGGCGTTGCTCTCACAGGTATTCAGCTTGTTGATGAAATCTATTATGATTTCGGTGATGACGGTATTTCAAAGGGCAAGTATAACGGTCTTTACGATAACGGCGAAAATATTTATTTCATCGGTAACGGTGCGGTTATGGAAGGCTGGAGACTCATCGGTGATAATTATTGGTTCTTCTCATGGGACGGCGGTGCAGCTGCTGACGGAGAAGCTGTTATCGATGGCTATAACTATAAGTTTGTTGACCATAAGCTTGTTGAAGGCGAATGGATCAATGACGGTAAAGGTCTTAAATACAGATGGGCAGGCTCATTTGTCAAGAATCAGTGGTTTGAGCTTAACGGCAATACCTACTATTTCGGCGAATATGAGTATGCATCAACAGGTCTTTCAATCCTTCGTCTCGGCAGCAACAGTGCTGACAGAGCAGCTTATATGTTTACCGATGAAGGCGTGCTTGTTGAAAGAATCATGGGCAACGGTCTTAAAACATTTGATAACGGTGCTGTTTATCTTGTAAACGATGTTGCAACATATGCAGGTCTTGTTCAGGATGCAGACGGAAACTATTACTATATCAACAGCTCACTTCAGGCTGTCAAGAACCGTTCATATTTAATCGGTGATTCAAAGACCAACGGACTTCTTCCTGCAGGTACATATGAATTCGGTGCAGACGGTAAGATGATTAATCTTCCCGTTGACGAACCTGAAGAGCCCGCAATCAAGAACGGTCTTATTAAGGATGAAGACGGCGTAATCCGT
>JAZOVN010000313.1:0-1405 GCA_045658725.1 Acutalibacteraceae bacterium | reverse complement strand
ATTCGGGTTATGAATTTGCTGATGTTTTGGAGAAGAATAATATTATTTGTGAATTTTGCGATCCCGATTATATCGTTTTGATGATATCGCCTCAGACGGGAAAAGATGATCTTGATTATCTGAAAAACATTCTGCTTTCAGTTCCGTGCAAAAATCCCGTAACGGTTTCTTTGCCCGTTTTCATGAAATGCGAAAAAGCACTTTCTGTAAGAGAAGCTGTGTTTTCGGATAATGAAAGAATACCCGTTTCCGAATCTGTCGGAAGGATACTTTCTGTTTCGGATGTCGGATGTCCTCCTGCTGTTCCGATTGTTATCAGCGGTGAAATCATTGACACTCATGCAGTTGAATGCTTTGAATATTACGGAATCAAAGAATGTACGGTAGTTAAATAATATTTTTTAATAAGGCGGAATGTGTCATTCTGCCTTATTTTTTTGTCGTAATCTATTGTATCATATGTTTTTATTTGTTATAATCAAATATATAAAATCCGAAGGGAGAATTTATAATGAAAAAAACTCAATGGTATAAAGACGCGGTATGTTATCAGATCTGGCCCCGCTCATTCTGTGACGGTAACGGTGACGGAATCGGCGACCTTGAAGGCGTTCTTTCAAAGCTTGATTATCTTAAAGAACTCGGCATAAACTGTATTTGGTTTTCACCTCTTTATTGCTCGCCGAATGCAGATTTCGGTTATGATATTTCTGACTATAAAAACATTTCTCCCGATTACGGTAACAATGAGCTTTTCAAAAAAGTTCTTGATGAAGCTCACGCAAGAGGCATAAAGGTTATTATGGACCTTGTTGTGAATCATTCATCCGATGAACACGAATGGTTCAAGAAGGGTATCGATAAAAACAGCAAATATCATGATTATTATTTCTGGCGTGACGGCAAAGGAAAGAAGCTTCCCAATAACTGGTCATCGCTTTTTGAAGGAAAAGCATGGGAATATAACGAAGAAAACGGTCAGTATTATCTCCATCTTTTCTCTAAAAAACAGCCCGATCTTAATATGGATAATCCTGCAGTCCGTGATGAAGTCAAGGATATCATGAAATTCTGGCTTGATATGGGTGTTGACGGTTTCCGCGAAGATGTTATTACTTTTGCATCCAAAAGAGAGGGTCTTCCTACAGGCTTCCCCATTCCTCAGGCATGCGGTATGGAGCATTATGCAGACGGTCCTCATATCCATGAATATCTTACCGAATTCCGTCAGGTGCTCAATAAATACGATTGCTTTGTAGTCGGTGAAGCACCGATGATGACAGTTAAAAAAGCACTTAAATACATCAAAGAAGGACCTGCTCAGGAACTTGATATGATGTTCCATTTCAAGCATATGGAAGCTGACTGTATTTTCATGGATTGCCTTTGCATCGGATTCAGCCTT
>JAZOVN010000312.1:0-1735 GCA_045658725.1 Acutalibacteraceae bacterium | reverse complement strand
AAAGAGGTGTCCGTATGAACAAACCTTATAAACTTAAACCGCATGTATGCAGATTCTGCAGTTTATATTCATTAGGCGATGAAAGAATCCCTGAAGAATTAATGAATTTTAAAAATGAAGCCCCTGATCTTAACGGCTTCCCTTATCCTCTTCCTTCAAAAAAGAGCGATTACACCTGCTATGCAAAAACGGGTGACATCGAATGGTTCAGTGCATCAAACGGTCTTACCCGTTATGATAAAAACGCAGAGCGTGATGACGATATAATAATGTATTTCGCTGCCGACAGAGATCTTCTTGATAACAATGTCAAAGCGATTATGCCTGACGGTGAAAATGTCTGGGTTCTGACTGAAACGGGTGCTTCCTATATTGAAATGAAATATGTTTCCGCTGAAGAAAAAGCATTTATTCTTCTTGAAGAAACAGAAAAATATGTTGACCGCCGCGGAATGAAGAGTCAGAAAAGACTTGAAAAGGGAAGAGATCTTGATTCAATATTTCCTTACGGTCATTCCGATAATGACGGAACTTTTACCGTGTGCTTTGCTTTGGGCGAGCTTTTTAAATACGCTACATTCAAGCGTGAAAAAGGCGTTGATCATCCTGATACAATCGAAGCGAAAAAGATTGCAACCAGAGCTGTAGAAGCGAACCTTCTTCTTCTCCATGTTCATTGCAGAGGAAACGGTTTTGCCGCAAGAACATATCTTTGTTCGGATGAACCCGTTCCTGATGACGGTTTGTTCCTGAGAATCACAGATAACAAGGCTGTGTGTCTTGAAACTACTGATTCATTAAACAAGGGCGTATGCGGGGTTGTGATTGACGCATCTGCGGAAATTCCCGAAAGACTTGCAAAGCTTTTCACAGACCTCGGATATACAAAAAATGATATTATTTATAAAGCCGATACAAGCAGCGACGAAATAACACATCATTTTATTCATTTTCTGTTTGCACACGAGCTTCTCGGCTGCGACGATCCCGAGCTTGATAATCTTATTATTGAATCTGCAAAAAGTCTGATGACTCATATCATTGACCACGGTTACGAGCTTCATGATTTCACAGGCAAGCCTACAACATGGGCAAAATGGAGCAAAGAATATTTTTCAACAGAATTCGGTTGGGTTGACGGTACCCTCAATGCAGCTCAGCTTCTTATGTATCATCTTGTAACCATGAAGATTACAGGCGAAGAAGGCAAATGGAAGGAAAGCTTTGATTATCTTATTAATGAACTTCATTATGACGATCTGACCACCAAGCATTTCGACAGACTTTATCACTCAAGCCTTTCAGGTGATTATGATTTTGTTGAAGATATTATGTATGGCGATCATATGCTTGCAACCTGTGCTTACTGGGGACTTTGCCTTCTTGAAACCGATGAAGAACGCCTTAAGAAATACAGATACGGCTACAAAGCTTGGAGAACTTCAACCGAAAGAGAACACATGCCGGGCTATGATATTCCGTATGCTGTTGCATGTCCCGATGAAGAAATTGATCTTGACAGAATTGCAGGCTGGTTCTACAGAACAAATGCAAGCCGTCTTGCAGCGGGTGTCAGTATGGTTGGCAGACACGATGTTGCAGTCAAGACATGCAGAAACGGATACAAGGAAATTTCTGCACTTATGCCTCCCGATGAAACCTTCATTTCAAAATATGACAGAAATCCCGTTGAATATAAAAATGAGGATTCAGGCGGTATTTATTGCGTTGAAAG
>JAZOVN010000311.1:0-20594 GCA_045658725.1 Acutalibacteraceae bacterium | reverse complement strand
TGTGCAGACCCGAATTTTGAAATGATCAACGCGGACGCACGCAATGAAAATGCAGTCAGAGAAGCCATGAAGGGCAAAGACTACATCATTCCCCTTGCCGCTCTTGCAGGCTTCCCCATCTGCGACAAAGAGGCTTGCTCTGCTTATTCAATCAATCTTGATGCAATAAAAATGATTCTCCGCCTTAGAGAAAAGGGTCAGAGAATCATATTCCCCTGCACAAACAGCGGCTACGGTCTTGGTGAGGGCGAAAGCTTCTGCACCGAAAAATCACCCATCAAGCCCATTTCGATTTACGGCAAGAGCAAGGTTGAAGCGGAAGCGGCTGTGCTCAGCGAAAGCGGAACAACCGCATTCAGATTTGCCACTCTTTTCGGTGCATCACCGAGAATGAGAACCGACCTTCTCGTTAACGATTTTGTTTACCGTGCTGTTTTCGACAGAACTCTCGTTGTTTTTGAAGGCAGCTTCAAGAGAAATTATCTTCATGTCAGGGATGCCGCAAACGCTTTCTGGTTTGCAATTGAGAATTTCGAAAAAATGGAAGGCGGCACCCACAACTGCGGTCTTTCGGATTCAAATCTCTCAAAAATCGAACTTTGCGAAAGAATAAAGCTTGTTCTTCCCAAGTTTGTTTATATTGAAGCACCCGTCGGCGAAGACCCCGACAAGAGAAACTACATCGTTTCAAACGAAAAGCTTGAATCTCTCGGCTGGAAGCCTCTTTATTCTCTTGATGACGGAATCAGGGAACTGACAAAAGCTTATCAGATTATCAAAAACAACAAATATTCCAACATATAAGAAAACGGGCAGCTCTGAAATGAGCTGCCCGTTTCATATTGTCGAAAAACTTGTTTTTCGGCAATATGGTGGCTGTTGAGAAAGGAAGCTGAATGTCGTTTTCTTCGCTTGAAGGTGTATACAGATACATCGAAAAGCGAAAAAACGGCAAATAAACGAAAACCAACACAGCGGGATGTTGGCATCCCGCCCTACCTTTTCTACTGCTTTTACGGGTCGTCGGGTCGCCGACCCCTACATTTATTTCGTTTATGTTTCAGCGACTTTATCTACAGTCAACGGGCTGCCCGACGGACAGCCCGTTATTTTTATCCTGTTATTGTGTATGTGGTGGAAAGTATTGCATAAGTAAGCCACAGCATTATAACAACAACGCCCTTGCCCTTAAGCTTTGATCTGAGTTCAAGAAGCGTTGCTTCAAAAGTCTTATCTTTTCTGTAAAACAAAACAAAGCCGAGGAAGAACTGCGTGATTATGCCGGGTGCCGCCCAACGGGTGATATCGGTTGAAAGCAGGCAGCAAGCAACCGTGAACACCGGTGATAAAATCATGCAGAAATAAAAGAATTTTTCTGATTTGGTTTCCGATTTTCTGAAGCACCTGCCCCATATATACCAGAAGGCGGCAAAAACGGGCAATGTGCCTGCTGCAACAGAGATGAAATCCCTTGAGTTGTGTGCCGTTTCAAGAAGATATCTTGAAAAAGCTCTTATGAAATCAGGTATCGATGCATTCAGATCTATTCCGTAGCTCACCGAATATTCTTCGGTGCCGTAAAGATAGAATTCATAATAAGTAGCGGCTTCATAGCTGATTTCGGAGCCGAGTTTGTTTTCCATAATCTGCCACATTTCTTCGAACGGCATGGTTGCCGAGGCTTTGCCTGCAATAAGGCAATAGAACATCAACGCAACCGAAATTCCGCCCGAAAGCAGAAGAACAATAACATTCCCTGACTTCTTTTCGCTTGTCACGGCAAGATAAAGAAGCACAAGAGCAATTATCGGATAATAAGAAATCGTGAAAATATAGTTGACAAGCACTCCGCCGATGCAGAAAACGGGAATAAACCACCTGAATGCTTTGTTATGTGCCGCAACAACCGAAATAACGGTGAAGAGATACATATATATATCAAGAATTCCGAAGAATTTTGAATATCCCCAGAGAGTGAACGCACCCGAAACGGAAAACAGCGAAAATACGGTTATCACCGTTCTCATTTTTCCTTCGGTTGATTTTATCACCTTACCGATAAGCAGGGATGTGACAACTAATGTCAGAAAAAGAACAACCGCCGCAAAACAGTTGATCCATGTTACGGTAGGCTTATCCGTAAGCAGATTAACGAGTGAACCGATAAGGAGTCTCGAAGTTTTTCCCATTGAAAAATCAGCGAGATAATAGGTATAGAAATTTGTATCCATACCGAATCGGAAATCAATATTCATGCAAGCCTGAATGATAAGAAGCAGAAACACGCCAAGCTCATACTTGCATTTTTCAATAATCGCAGGGATTTTTATTTTCAAATTCTCACCGCCTTTGTGTTGCTTCGGGTATAATATAACAGCAGGGCGGGATGAAGACATCCCGCCGTTTTTCTTTTATATAAGCACCTTTGAAAGAAAATCCTTGAGTCGGGGATCCTGCGGATTGTTGAAGAAATCGTGAGGATTATTTTCTTCCTTGATAACACCCTCGTCAATGAAAACTATTCTTGAGCCGACTTCCTTTGCAAAGCCCATTTCATGGGTAACGATAACCATTGTCATGCCCGATCTTGCAAGCTCCTTCATAACCTCAAGAACCTCGCCGACCATTTCAGGGTCAAGAGCAGAGGTGGGTTCGTCAAAAAGGATAACATCGGGATTCATTGCAAGCGAACGGACTATTGCAACTCTCTGCTTCTGACCGCCCGAAAGCGTTGAGGGGTAAACATCCGCTTTATCTTCAAGACCGATTCTTTCGAGAAGCTTCATTGCGTTTTCCTTCTCGGTCTTTCTGATTTCTTCCTTTGATTTTACAGGCTGTTTTTCCTTTGAAAAAATATTATGAACAATTGCCTTTCTTCTGTCGGAAAGAGCACAGAGAACGGGCGAAAGCATGATATTCTGAATAACCGTTTTATTGTTGAAAAGATTGAAATGCTGGAACACCATACCAATTCTGCGGCGGTGGATATTAATATTTACCTTGGGGTCTGCAATATCAACACCGTTGAAGATTATCTGACCGCCCGTGGGGTCTTCCATACAGTTGAGGCAACGAAGAAATGTTGATTTACCCGAGCCCGAAGGACCTATGACAACAACAACATCGCCCTTGTTGATTTTGATATCAATGCCTTTAAGAACATCAACTTTTCCGAAGCTTTTCTTAAGGTCAATTACGTCTATCACTCTTCTTCAGGCTCCTTTCCATAAATTTGATAAGCAGGGTAATAAGGCAGACGATAACGATATAAATTATCGCCATTGCAAGATAAGGCACCATAAATTCATAGCTGTTTGAGCCGATATTACTGAACGCAACATAGAGGTCTGCCGCACCGATAAACGAAACGATTGAAGTTTCTTTGATAAGAACGATGAATTCGTTGCCGAGGGTAGGAAGAATATTCTTGACCGCCTGCGGAATAACGATTTTCATCATCGTTGTTGCAAAGCTTAAGCCTACAGAGCGGCCGCCTTCCGTCTGACCGTAATCAACCGACTGAATACCGCTTCGCATGATTTCGGATATGTAAGCACCGCTGTTGAGGCCGAAAACCGCTATTGCAACGCTGACCGACGGCAGATTGATGCCCATGAGCGGAAGAGCAACATAATAGAAAAGAAGAAGCTGAACAACCATGGGTGTTCCTCTGAAAAAGCCTACATAAAATGTGCAGATTGAGTTAAGCACTCTGGGAAGAACCTTGTATTTGGGAATAACCCTTACCGTTGCAATAAGAGTACCGATAACAATACCGATAATCAGACCGATAACAGCTATCTTTAAAGTATTCTCAAGTCCTTCAAGAACCGTAACATAGCCCTTGTAGTCGATGAATATTTCTAAAAATTTATTTATTTTAGCTTCAAAATTCATTGGCAAAATCCCTTTGCAGACAGTAACCCCACCGTTGAGGTGAGGTTACTGCATTTATTTTTTTAATTATTACTGAACTGCGTTGATAGCTTCTGTGATGCAGGCTGCGGGAGCGGAGTCGATGATAACATAGTTAACACCGCCGTTGATAAGATCCTGAACTGCAAGTGAGCCGTTCTTATAGCCTACGCATGTTGCTGCAAAACCTGCGAAGCCCCATTCTTCATCGCCTTCAACATAGAACTGACCTGTTGTGCCGTTCTGAACGCCGATTTTTGTTGATGCATCATATGTATTGAGGATAGCTTCGACTGCTGCTGCGTCTGCACATGCATCGAATGTTGTGTCGTCACCCTTAACGATGATCTTCTGTGATGCTGAATAGTATGAATCTGTGAAGTTAACATATTCTTCTCTGTCGGGCTTGATTGTGAGACCTGCCATAGCAATGTCACACTTCTGCTGACCTACCGAAAGGCAGACAGCATCGAATTCCATGTGACTGATAACAAGCTCTTTGCCGAGCTTTTCTGCAAAAAGAGCAGCAATTTCCATGTCAATACCGTAGAAATCTTCGCCTACTTTGTATTCAAAAGGCTCGAAAGCTGCATTTGTTGCAACAACAAGCTGATCCTTTGCGGGATCGAGAGCTGCAGACTTGACTGCTGTGGGAGTTCCGTCGCCGAAATACTTGTTGCAGATTTCGTCAAATCTGCCGTCAGCCTTGATTTCTGCGATGAAAGCGTTTGCTTCGGCAAGAAGTTCGGGCTGAGTCTTGTCAACGCCGAAAGCATATTCTTCCTGAGTGAGGTCAATGTCGATAACTTTAACTGCGGGTGCATCGGTTGAAGTGTCTTCGTTGCCGCCGCAACCGAAAAGCATTACTGCAGTAAGAGCAATAACCATTGCAACTGCAAGAACTTTAATGAATTTTTTCATTGGAATTACCTCCATGTTTTTTGATAGGGTTATTATAACATCAATATTATAAAAAGTAAAGCAAAATTGCATTTTTATTGCAAAAAACTATATAAAAGCGATTATTTTTCGGATATTTATTCAGTAATACCGAGCGAATTCACGGCATTTGTGAAATCATCCCAGAAATCCGCTTCAAATTCCATTTCCTCGCCCGTAACGGGATGAGTCAGAAAGCACCTGCGGCAATGAAGAAGCTGATGTCCGATTTCCGTCATAAAACCGCCGTACATATCATCACCTGCAAGCGGATGCCCCGAAAAAGCCATGTGAACTCTTATCTGGTGGGTTCTGCCCGTTTCAAGACGAAGGCTGAGAAGAGTTGCACCCTCAAAGCATTTTTCTGCTCTCCAGTTTGTAACGGCAGGCTCAACGCCTAGCTCATAAGAGCACGCACGCAGAGTTTTCATCGGGTCGGGTCTGTAAATCGGCACATCAACCCTGCCCTCTCCGCTGAGTTCACCCTCAACAAGTGCATAATATTCTTTTTTTACACCGCCTGCAAGCTTGCTTGCGGAAAGCTTGTTGAGTGCACACACAACAAGACCCGAAGTTCCCTTATCAAGCCTTCCGACGGCTCTGAATGCGGCATTTTTTCCTTTTTCCGAAAGATAGGCGGTAACCGCATTTGCAAGTGTATCGCCCTGATGATTATGGGTGGGATGCATTGCCATGAAGGGGGATTTGTTGATAACAAGAATATCGTCATCCTCATAAACAACATTTATCTCCGCATGGAGTGCCTCGGGCAGAGCATCGTCATCGGGAAGCGTTACGCCGATGATATCGCCTGCTCTTACAATGTCAATGGTGCGCAGCTTGTTTCCGTTGCAGGTGAGATTATACTTGACTCTTTTCATCACCCTCGCCGAAAAGCCGCAGCATCCTCTGAGAAAATGCACCGTTTTTCTGCCGTCATATTCGGGAGTTACTGTATATTCAATCGTTCTCGGCATTCTGATTCTCCTGTGAAATGATTATAGATTATAACATATGCATTCCCGTTAATGCAATGTTTTTAAAGTATATGTTGAAAAAAATCCGGATCTGTGGTAATGTAAAAATCAGATTATTTGTCTGCGAGGAATTTTTATGAAAAAAATCACAGCCGTTATTCTTGCTTTTGCAATACTTTTTCTCTGTGCGTGCTCTGACAAATCCGCGGTTTCAACTCCGTCGGATGCTTCATCGGCACCCGATGCTTCCGTCAAAACCGGCAGTACTCCGCCCATAACCGAATGGGGCACCGACCTTCTGCCCGAAAAATTTCCTTCTCCGCCCGAAGGCACTCATGATTTTTCAATCGTAAAGGGTCTTGCCGATAAGGCAGCGTTCGCTTACAGCACGGATTTTTACAGAATAACATTCATCTGCCCCGAACTGAGTATTTATTCTTTTTCAAATGATCTTATTGCTCTCGGATATAAGGGCGGAATTAAAAAATTCACCGATGCAAGCTTTTATCGTAACGGCTTCAGCGGTTATTGGCAGAACGGAGAAAAATACATCAGAATTCAGCAGTCAACAGAAACGGGTGACGGCGAATTTGTTTTTGAGATTGATGTTGCCGACTGTGTTGATAATTTTTCAGACAAGCTTGCAGAAATCTTTCCGAAATTCAACGGCTATTGCATGAGCATAGGCTCCTACTGTGCACACGACGGAAACGGAAATACGATAACAACAACATTCGACGGCAGCTTTGCCGCTCCCTCATGGCATTGGGAATTCCGCTTTGCAAACGGCTTTGTCGGAGTTGAACGTGAGGAATTCGAAAAATATTTTTACAGCTTTGAATCCTTGGGATATAAGGGAGTTATGCTTTATGACACAATTGACGGCAGCAATGTTATGACCGCAGATCTTATTCTCTCTGCAGTTGAAGGCGATTACGGCGTATTCATGATTTATAATTCCGACCTCAAAACCCTTGATATTGCTTACACAAACGATGCTTCAATCTACACAAATCCAGGTCAGCATTAAACAGCAGAAGCCCTCTGATTTTTCATCAGAGGGCTTCTTTTATTTCAGCACTATTGTTGTTATGCTTTTTGCGGGAAGAATGTTCTTCTTCACAAAACTTCCCGAATAAACTTCTTCGCAATTATGCTCCTTATCGGTCAGGGTTACTTTCATTTCTTTATAAAAACCTGCAAGCTTGTATTCAAGCTCCGTTTCCTCATTATTGATAAGAACAATAACGGTTTCTTCTCCATCCGTGAACGCAGTCGAAACGATACGGCTTTCTTCTCTGAGGCTGTCAAAAACATCAACTCTCATCATGCCCTGCTTAATGAAATCCGTGAACTGCTTGTAGGCATAATATCTGTTATATATAGTAAGCTCTCCGTCTTTGATTTCCATAAGTCCGTCGCCGTTGACGGCAGTCCAGCTCTGCCACGAAACGGCATTGAGATAATTCAGATCCTGAGCAATTATATTTGCCATATAAAGTCCGCTGTCGATTGTTGTTGAATCAATTTTAAGCGGAAGCTCGCACCACTCGCTCATCTCAAATTTCTTGTCGGGATATTCATTTTTCATCTTCTCACCGAACTGCTTTTTCAGCTCAATATTATTATCAAGCCAATAGCTGTGTCCGCTCAGTTTATCGCAGAATTCATCAAGAAGCAGACTGTCAAAAACCTTATCAATATAATGATAGTATCCCGGTGAAAGCTCGCCCGTTTCATTCAGACTTAATTCATAAGGCGAATTCCTTTTCTGCATTTCAAGAGCAAACATTTCATAGAGTTCAACCGTTTCTTCGGGTTCATAATGACAGCATTCCTGCCTTGTCCACGGACCGCCCCAATCCCACTGAGGTTCATTTATCGGTGATATTGCTTTGACGGGATAGCCCTGAGCCACAAACCAATCGGCTATTGTGAGCACATAATTCACAAATTCCGCATATTTTTCTTTGGGATGATTTGAAACATAGGTTTCGTATCCGCCCGAAGCATGGCCGTTTGCCGTCATTGAAAAATGAGGACTGTTGCAGAAAAGAATAACCTCGGATGCACCGTATTCAATAGCAAGGTCAAGCATTCTTCTGGCGTTTGCATCACGGGTGAAATCAAATTCATATTCACCTTTTTCTTCGTTGAAAACATAAAAGCTCTCTGTTCTTCTGTTGGGGTCGCCGATTCTCGAATCGGGATTATTCTTCTCGCCCGCACCGATATTATAGCGGTAAATATCAAGACCTAGACCCGTTTCTTCGTCATAAAGAAGCCTTGCGATTTCCTTTGCGGTTGCTTCGTCATCTATTGTCTGCGCCCACCAGCACGAGCTTGTGCCGAAGGATTCAAGAATCTGATGTTCCACGAATTTATTCACTCCCACCGTCTGTGTCTTTCCAATGGATTCAACTGAAAAAAGAAATGTCTGCAACGCCGCAAGAACGATGCAAAGATAGGTTCTGAACATGATTTTCTCTCCCGTAATTTTATGTTTTCAGTTTAGCATAAAACTTTTTTATTTGCAAATAATTTGTGAAATTGATTGACAAAAGAAAATATCCGTGCTACAATTCATTTAACGATTAAGTTAAATGTTAAATAAAGGAGGAATTAAATTGAGTCTGCAAAATACTCTCAAGGCACTTTCCGACCCGACGAGAAGAGAAATCCTCAATATTCTCAAAGGAAAAAAGATGTCTGCAGGCGATATTTCCGATAAGTTCGACATCAGCTTTGCCGCAATATCACGCCACCTTTCCGTGCTTAAAGAAGCCGACCTTATCCGTGACGAACGCGACGGAAAATTCATATACTACGAGCTGAATGCTTCTGTTCTTGAGGAAATAATGCTCTGGATAAAAGACCTGAAAGGAGACGCTTCCGATGATTAAAAAGAATTTAAAAACACTCATCATCACATCAGTCATAATCCTGCTGCCGATAATCGCAGGAGTTATTCTCTGGGATAAACTGCCCGAACAAATTGCAACGCATTTCAATGTTCAGGGCGTTGCCGACGGCTTCAGCAGCAAGGCTTTTGCCGTTTTCGGACTTCCCGTTTTCCTGCTTGCGATTCATTGGGTTTGTTCTCTCGGCACATCGGCAGACCCGAAAAGCAAAAATCACAGCGATAAAATGCTGACACTCGTATTATGGATATGCCCCGTGATTTCCTTGCTCTGCAATTCCCTTGTTTATGCTTATGCAATGGAAATTCCCGTTGATGTCAGCCTTATCATGTCTCTTTTCCTCGGTGCGGTTTTCATTACAGTCGGCAACTATCTGCCCAAATGCAAGCAGAATTACACCATAGGAATCAAAGTTTCGTGGACACTCAACGACGAAGAAAACTGGAATTATACCCACAGAATTTCGGGCAGAATATGGGTTGCAGGCGGCGTAATTATCATGCTCACATCGATTTTCAGAATAATGTGGATTCCCGTGATAATAATGATTCTGCTGGCAATTATTCCGTTTGTTATTTCGTATCTTTTCTACAGAAAAAAGAATAAAAAATCATAAATGACAAAAAATAGTCGGGAGATTTTTCTTCCGACTTCTTTTTTTGGTGATATGATGAATGCAAAAATAAAGCTTTCCGCAAAAGCCGCCCTGACGGGTTCACAATTAAAAATAATTCCGACCCTTTCGGCAATAATGCTCCTGATTCCTGCTTTTTCGCTCTGTAACTATGCGGTGAATTTTATTCCGTTTAATTTCAGCGATTATTTTTTCGTTGTTTTTCCTGCCGTCACTCTGATTTTTTCTGTTGTTTCGATCGCCCCTCTGCGGCTGAAAATGCAGATAAAATACCTTCTTCTTGCAAAAAGAAAATCAGGCTCGCAAAGCTTTTTCATAGGATTTTCGGGAATGCTGAAGGCTTGTGAAATGAGCGTCTGCATGTTTTTTATAAAGCTTTTCTGGCTTGCGGTTTTTGAGATTATTCCGCTCACCGCAACGGTGATTTTTGTGATGAAAAACACGGTCAGCCTGCGTGCGGCATTCGTCTTTTTTTCGGGAATGCTCATCCTTGCACTTGCAGGCTTCGGCTTTTATCTCGTTTTTATTCAGCGGTATTCAAAAGCATGGTTTTATCTTGCCTGTTATAAAGATTTCACCGCCGCCGATGCAATCGCCGAAAGCATAAGAAAAACAAAAGGAAAATGTGCGGATATACTCTTTTTCAAGCTCGGATTTGCACCGTGGTTTTTGCTGTGTATCCTTGTTTTCCCTGCGTTTTATGTTATCCCCTATTATAAACAAAGCATCACCTGCTTGTTCTTGAGCAGGTGATGTAAAAATTATATTTTGATTTTGAAAACTGCCTTTTTGATTTTGTCGGTTCCCATTTTTATGCAGGGTTTGTGTGTATCCTGCGGTGCAAGGAAAACGAAAGTGCCTTCGGTAAGAGCAACTCTTGTTGCGGCTGCGGTCTGTGAGGTAAAGAATTCAATATCGGGCTTGTAACCAGTTGAATTCTCTGCAAATTCAATGGGAAGAACATCAATTGCTTCTTCTCCGCAGATTGCATACTGAAGATCATGAAAATCTCTGTGTGCTTCAAAATCGCCGCCCGTGCCCGGCTCATATTCCGAAATGCCGACCTTTATTCCTTCGGCAACATCATAGCCGCCGCACTCCATGGCTTTGAGGTCGTTTTCTTCAATGAATTTTGCGATTGCTTCAAAAGCGGGATTGAAAGCCGCATAATATTTCAAGTTTTTATCTGTATCAAAAATCATTTTGTTTTCCTCCGATCAAAGACCCACGAAATCTCTGCACTTATCAAGGAATGAGAAAATTCCGTTTGTTACGGGCATAACATATTTTTCGAATTTATTATAGAATGCATCGCCTGCTTCATATTCGGGAGCCTTGTCGCCCTCTGCGAAATTACCCATTGCAATAACTCTGAGATTGGGCTTGTCATTCTGAAGGAACTGTGTATAAGCAGGATTTGACCATACATCATAGTATTCGTCTGTGTATGCAAACCAGTTATACATCTCCATTATGCCGTCGTGGCAGTTTGAATGGAGCATATCCTTGATAAACCATGTGTGCTCGGGAAGAATGCAGGTTGATGCGTCGATAACATTATCGGGTGAAACATGGTTGTGACCGCACTTGCAGTTTTTCTGAGCATAGTTTTCACCGAGAGTGCCGTCAAGAGGAGCAACGGTTGCACCTGCGGATGCATATTTTGTGTCAACGGTTGCGTCGCTGTTGTTTTCCATAGCTTCAACAAGGGGAGTTCTCTGGATATTGTAGCCTGCAACTATCATAACGCGAACGCCGTTTTTCTGTGCACCCTTGAGGATTTCTTCGGCTCTCTGCTGAATGTTGTAATGATAATAGTCTGCCTTTGCAATAAGACCTGCCTGGGTTTCGGGGTCGAGATTAATCTCTTTTGCATATTCATAGCTCTCGTGAGGAACAAAGGACCAGAGTCCGAGAAGAGTTCCGAAAACGGGAGTGAGAAGCTCGTCAAACACTCTTGTTTCAAGGTTTTCGAGCACTATATCACCGAGGAAAAGAACGCCGTCAACAAGACCGCTGTAATAAAGTCCGTTGAAAAGGAACCAGAGAAGTGTGCTTTCAGCATCAAAGGGAGGATAGCCGTCTGTTGCATAGGCAAGAAGTCTGTCTGCATCAAGAGCAACTCTTCTGCTCAGAAGGTCGCCCGCAACATCTGTTCCGAGAAGAGGACAGCACTGGAAAATGCAGGCATCAACATCGTCATATCCGTATTCGTTGAAATAAGCAAGGGTAACAACACCTCCCATTGAAGATGCACGGAAATTGACTGTATCGTGGCCCGTAAGTTCCTTGACATGCTGAACATAATCATTGAGAATGCCTGCATTATAAACGGGATCAAGACGCCAGTCATAGCTGAAATAATAGCTCATGTTAACGCCGTGCTCGGGGTCGGTGGGAAGCTCATCGGGTTTAATGGCAACATTGTCGGCGGAATTGCCGTCACCTTTGAGTGCCATTGCACCGAAAGCATCATAAACAGCTTCGATGAGAGCATCACCGAGGTAATCAAGATTGAAAGTGATGGTTGAAATTGCGATTGCGGGAAGAAGCTTGAAAACAAGCTTGACAATTGTATCGGTTGCGGGTCTGAAAAGAGTTCTTTCATTCTCTTCACCGGGATTTTCATAAATATCGGTGCTGCCGAGAGGACCAACATAGATTGTGGGATTCACACCGCAGGTGCATTTTTCGCTTGTTGCAGCCGAAGCGGGAGCAAGCATGCAGAAAATAACTGCGACTGAAAGAACAACGGAAATAATTTTTTTCAAATAAATCATTCCTTTCTGAAATGTTTCACCCTATTTTATCACAAAAAATTCCGATACACAATACAAAATGATGTAATTTTATGCATTATTTTATTATTATTTATATTGCAAATATATATGTATGTGTGTTACAATAAGCAAAAGTCAGGGGTGTGATATATTTGACAAACACAGAAACAAAACAGACAGGCATATCAATCAACAAAAAAACGGTTGCGTTGATACTTGTTCTTCTTGTGGGCATAATGGCATTTGCAGGTCTGCTCACCCAGGTTTTGCCCAGAGGCGTTTATGAAATCAATCCCGACGGCACAATCATCAACGGCACCTACACTCAGATTGAAGAAAAGCTTCCGATATGGAAAATCATTCTTGCTCCGATTCTTGTTTTCGGAACGGATACCGCACTCACGGGTGTCGGCATCATACTGATGATAACCCTCATCGGCGGCACCTTCCTTATTCTTGATAAATGCAGTGTTCTGAAATACATAATGGCAACCATAATCAGGAAATTCGGCAAAAGAAAATACCTGCTGATGAATACAATGATTCTTGTCTGCATGCTTTTAAGCTCAACGGCAGGCATTCTTGAAGAATCGGTAACCCTTGTTCCGATTGCGGTTGCAATTTCGCTTGCACTCGGTTGGGATTCATTCGTCGGTCTCGGAATGAGCCTTATTGCCGTTGCCTTCGGCTTCACCGCCGCAACCTTCAACCCCTTTAATGTTGCAACGGTTCAGAAAATGGCGGAAATCCCTGTTTTCTCGGGTCTCGGCTACAGAATAATCGTTTTTATTACGGTTTATGCCGCTCTTGCAGGATTTCTTACGGTTTATGCAAAAAGCATTGAAAAAAATCCGAAGAAATCGCTCTGCTACGAAACAGATATCCCCCTTCGCGAAAAATACAGCCTTGACGACAGCATAGCCGTTCTTTCCGATAAAAATATCAGCAAAGCATCAAAAGCCTTCATTGTTTGCCTTGCATGCGTTGTTGTGTGTATCATTCTTGATTTTGTGCTCGGTGCGGAAGGTGCAATTTCGCTTCCCGGCATGGCAATTCTTTTCACCGTCGGCGGTCTGCTTGCAGGTCGTTTTGCAGGCTTTGACGGAAAGAAGCTTTTGAAAAGCTTCGGCGAAGGCGTTAAAACAATCGCACCCATATTCCCGATTATTCTTATAATTCTTTCAATTACATATATTCTTGATCAGGGCAACATCATCCCCACCATTCTCAATTATGTTTACGGTGTTATCGAAGGCATGAGCCCCTATGCGGCAATACTGATGCTCTTTATCTTCATTGTTGTGCTCGAATTCTTCGTCGGAAGCGGCACTGCAAAAGCATTTCTTATCATGCCTCTTGTTCTCCCCCTTGCAGACATGGTTGATGTTACCCGCCAGAGCGTTACCCTTGCTTTCTGCCTCGGTGACGGCTTCACAAATCTTCTTTATCCCACAAGCGGAATAATGATTGTTGCAATCGGTCTTGTCAACATTTCTTACGGCAAGTGGCTCAGATTCTCTTGGAAGCTTTTTGCTCTTGAAGGTGTTCTTTCGGTTGCATTGATGCTTATTGCAACAGCGATTAATTATGCATAAGGTGATATAATGAAACTTAAATTCAACAGCGACGGTAAATTTAAAATTCTGCTTTTCGGCGATATTCATGAGCATTACGATTTTGAAACAAATCCCCGTTTCAAAGATATGAACAAGTTGATGAATGCGGCTCTCGACGAATGCAAGCCCGACCTGTGCGTTCTTCTCGGCGACACCTGCAACACCGACAAAATTGCAGACGACCCCGAAGCATTTGAAAAAGTGCTCCGTGCTGTTGTTGAGCCGATAACACGCAGAAAAATCCCCGTTGCCGCAGTTCTCGGAAATCATGAGCACGACCACGGTCACGAGGATGATATTGTTGAAATCTACAACCGCATCGACGGTATGATTATCCGCAACGAATCACCCGAAGATGTTACGGGCAATGCCAATTTCAAGGAGCTTGTTTATTCCTCAGACGGTGAAAAACCCGTTTTCTGCCTTTGGTTTATAGACTCAAACAACTGCTTTGAAGACCGTAGTCTTTCTCATTACGATTATGTTCATCCCGACCAGATTGAATGGTTTGAAAAGGAATGCGGAAAACTCAAAGAAGCAAACGGCGGAAATCCGATGCCTTCATTTGTTTTTCAGCACACTCCCGTTCCCGAAGAATATGAGCTTCTGAGAAAAGCAAGATTCTGGGAGCTTCCCATTGCGGTAAGAGGTTACAACAGCAAAAAAGGCACTTTCTATGTCGGCAAAAAAGGAACAATGGATTATGTGGGCGAAGGTCCGTGTTCCCCCGAAGTCAACAGCGGTCAGTTCGCAAGCTGGAAAAAGGTCGGCGGTATTCTCGGCGCGTTTTTCGGTCACGACCACCTCAATGACTTTTCGGGCTTTTATGACGGCATTTACATGGCACAGCACAAAACGGCAGGCTTCCGCGCATATACCGACGGATGCAAAAGCTGCGTACGCCTTGTTACGATAGACGAAAAAAATCCCCAAAAATTCACTCAGGAGCTGAAACGCTTCAAGCAATTCGGTCTTAAGAGCGAATCTCTCGGTCCCGTTATGAGAACAATATCTGACCGTCAGAGCTTCTGGCTTCATGTTTTCGGATATGCGGCTGCAGGCATCGGCGGAATCACCGTTCTCATTTTTATAATCAAAAAATTAATTGAAGTTTTCGGAGGTTAAAATCATGGAAAAAGCAAAAAAACTCAGCCCTTCGCTGATACTCAACATCCTTCTTTTCGGATTTATGGGTCAGGTTGCATGGGCAGTTGAAAACAATTTCTTCAACCTTTATCTTTACAACGAAGTCGGCGGCACTCCCGACGATATTTCAAACATGGTTACCGCAAGCTCGGTTGTTGCCGTTCTCACAACTCTTTTCATGGGCAGCCTGAGCGATAAAATCAACAAGCGTAAAATCTTCATCTGCGGCGGCTATGTTGTATGGGGCGTCACCGTTATGGCATTTGCTCTTCTCTCCCCCGAAAATGTTGCAAAAATCATGGGCACAACCCCCGCAATGGCAGTTTCAACAACCGTTATTCTTATCATCGTTATGGACTGCATAATGACATTTATGGGTTCAACCAGTAACGACGCAGCCTTCAACGCATGGATTACCGATATCACATCTACCTCAAACAGAGCAAAGACCGAATCAATCCTTGCTCTTCTTCCCGTTATCGCAATGGTAGCAGTTACAGCCGCTTTCGGTGCTCTTTCGGGCAAATTCGGCTATCCCGCTTGCTTTGTAGGTCTCGGTCTTATCGTTACAATCTGCGGTATCGTAGGTATTTTCTCAATCAAGGAATCAAGAACAGGCGTTAAAACAACCGCAAGCTTCGGCGAAGCTCTCACCTACGGCTTCAAGCCCTCTGTTATCAAGGGCAACAAGAGCCTTTACATTTCACTTCTCTGCATGGGCATTTTTGCGGTCGCAAGCCAGGTTTTCTTCCCCTATCTTTTCATCTATGTTGACCACTATATCGACATGTCAACTCTTGAACTCACAATTCCCAAAATTCTGCTTGCAGTTGTTGTTATCGGCGGCGGAATTGCAGCTCTTGTTTCGATTATCATTCTCAGCGATAAAAAGGGCAAGGCTCCCTTCCTCTTCCCCTCGGCACTTTTCTTTATCATAGGTCTTGTTCTCGTTTATTTTGCAGATAAGGATATAATCTGGTTTGCTCTTTCGGCAGTTATCGCAATGGTAGGCTACGGTCTGCTTATGATTATGCTCGGTGCCGCAATCCGTGACTTCACTCCCGAAGACAAGGCAGGTCAGCTTCAGGGTATCAGAATGATATTCTCCGTTCTTCTTCCCATGACAATCGGACCCAAGGTTGCCGCAAAGGTTACCGAAATGTATGCCGAAGCACAGTATCTCAATGAATACGGCGTTGCTGTTGATATCCCCGCTCCTCACATTTATCTTGCAGCAGCAGCAATCGGTGCTCTTATCTTCATCCCCCTCATCTTCCTTTCAAAGGAATTCAGAAAACAGCAGTCAGCAAAATAAAACAGCTAATCATCACTTGAAAAGAAGGTTTTATCAGCCATGAATATTATTATTGTGGGCCTCGGCAAGCTCGGCATGACTTTAACAAAACAGCTTGTCAATGAAGGACACAGCATCACCGTTGTTGACACTAACAGCGAGAAACTCACAAACGCAGTTGACACCTATGATGTCATGGGCGTATGCGGCAACGGTGCAACATGCGAAACGCTTGAAACGGCAGGTGCGGCAAAGGCAAAGCTGATTATTGCAGCCACCGCATCTGACGAAATGAACATTCTCTGTTGCCTCATTGCAAACAGAATGGGCACAGAAAACACCGTTGCAAGAGTCCGCAACCCCGACTATGCCGCTCAGATGCAGTTCCTGCGTAACGAGCTCGGCATCAATATGATAGTCAATCCCGAATTTGAAACAGCAAACGAAATTTCAAGAATCATCCGTTTTCCCTCTGCGGCAAACCTTGATTCATTTGCACGCGGAAAGGTTGAAATTGCGAGAATCCGCATTCATTCCGACAATATGCTCTGCGACATGCCTCTTTATGACCTACGCAAAAAGTGCAAGGCAAAGGTTATTGTCTGTGCCGTTCAGCGTGATGATGAAGTTTTTATTCCTTCAGGTAATTTCGTTATCAGATGCGACGACACAATCAGCATAACAGGCACCCGCTCCGAGCTTTCGCATTTCATGAAGCAGACGGGTGTTTACAAGCAGAAAATCAAGAATGTTATGATTCTCGGCGGCGGCAGAATTGCATATTATCTTTCAAAGCAGCTCACAGGCACGGGAAGAAACATCAAGCTCATCGAGCAAAGCCTTGAAAAATGCTATCAGCTCAGCGATGCTCTTGAAGAGGTTACCGTTGTTCACGGTGACGGCACGGATCAGGATCTGCTTGACGAGCAGGGTCTTGAATATCAGGATGCACTCGTTTCTCTCACGGGCATCGACGAAGAAAACATCATTGTTTCGATGTATGCCGAATCAAAGGGAATCAGCAAGGTTATAACCAAGGTCAACCGCCATTCATATTCGATTCTCAACGATATCGGTCTTGAAACTGTTGTTTCTCCCCAAATTGTTGCAGGTAATCTTGTGACAAGATATGTCAGAGCTCTTCACAACTCTGCGGGGAATTCGCAGATCCAGACTCTTTATAAGCTTGTCGGCGGAAAGGTTGAAGCGGCTGAATTCATCGTTCCCGAAAATGCGGGATATGAGAATATCCCCTTCAAGGATATCAATTTCCTGCCCAATCTCATTATCGGCTGCATTATCCGCAACGGAAAAATTATCTTCCCCGACGGTAATGAGGTTATGAAAGCCAACGACAGCGTTATCGTCGTTACCACAGGCAGAATAGTTGAAGACCTTCACGATATTTTTGCATGATAACAGAGGAAAGCCATGAATTACCCGATGATTTTTAATAATATAGGCAAAATCCTGCTTGTTGAGGCAGCTTTGCTTGTGGTTCCCGCAATCGTAGCAATCATATACGGCGAACACACTCTTCTTTCTTTTGCACTCACCATTGCCCTTCTTGCGGTATTCGGTCTGCTGTGTCTGAAAAAGAAATCAAAGAAAAACAATATTTATGCCAAGGAAGGCTATGTCATCGTTGCACTGTCGTGGATACTGATGTCACTCTTCGGAGCATTGCCCTTCTTCTTCGGCGGTCATATTCCAAGCTTTGTTGACGCCTTCTTTGAAACCGTTTCGGGCTTCACGACAACGGGTTCAACAATTCTCAGGGATGTTGAAGCTCTTCCGAAAAGTCTTCTTTTCTGGAGAAGCTTCACCCACTGGATAGGCGGCATGGGTATTCTTGTTTTTGTTATAGCAGTCATGCCCAAAACCGAAAGCACTTCCATGCATGTCATGAGAGCGGAGGTGCCCGGTCCGACGGTAGGCAAGCTTGTTTCAAAGCTCAGGGCATCCGCAAGAATTCTTTACGGAATTTACTGCGTGCTCACCGCTGTTCAGGTGGTTTTTCTTCTTGCAGGCGGTATGCCTCTTTTTGACAGCGTTGTCAATTCATTCGCAACCGCAGGTACGGGCGGATTTGCCATTCTCGGCAACAGCATTGAGGGTTACAACAGCCTTTACTCCGAAATGGTTATCGCCATATTCATGCTCATTTTTGGTATCAACTTCAATCTTTATTACATGTTTATTATCAGGCAGGGCAGGCACGCTCTCAAAAGCGAAGAGCTCCGCTGGTATGTCGGAATTATTGCCGCTGCGGTTATCGTAATTGCCCTCAGCCTTATCAACACAAAACACGGAATTGCGGATTCATTCCGTTATTCCTTCTTCCAGGTTGCATCAATAATAACAACAACGGGATTTTCAACCACCAATTTCGACACCTGGCCCACTATCGCAAAATTCATCCTTGTTTTTCTCATGTTTATCGGTGCATGTGCAGGCTCAACGGGCGGCGGAATCAAGGTTTCCCGTCTTATCATTCTCGTGAAAAGCGGTCTGCGTGACATCAAAAAAGCTATCAATCCGAGAAGCATAGAAACGGTTAAAATCGACAAACGAACAGTCGAAGAGCCCGTTGTGAAAAGCGTTTCCGTTTTCTTTGCAACCTATATTCTTATTTCTGCCGCGTCAATGTTCATTGTTGCAATTGACGGCAGAGATTTCACCACCACTTCAACCGCTGTCATCGCCTGCATTGGCAACATCGGTCCCGGTCTCGGTGCTGTCGGTCCTTACGGCAGCTTTGCGGATTTCTCGGTGCTCAGCAAGCTTGTGCTCAGCTTTGACATGCTTGCAGGCAGACTTGAGCTTATCCCCATGCTCATGCTCTTCTCCCCCTATGCTTGGGCAAGAAAATATCAGTAATCAAAACGAAAGTAAAAACGGACAGCATCGGTTATTCCAATGCTGTCCGCTTTATTTTTATTCTTTCCACTCTTTGATTGTCTTTTTGTAGTGGTTGCCCTTATCCTCAAAATCTTTATATACATTATAACTTGAAGCGGCAGGCGACATGATGCAGCTTCTGCCCTTATCTGTAAATCTGAATGCGGCATCAACAGCTTCTTCCATGGTCGGTGCAAGAATTATGTTCTTTGTGCAGCCTCTTTCAAGAAGGGCGTTGCAGATATTGAAGCCCGTATCAGGCATACCGATAAGATTTTTCAGCTTGCAGTTTTCGAGATATTTAATGAATCCCGAATAATCAATACCTCTGTCCATTCCGCCGAAAATAAGGGTATCAACATCATCGAGTGCTTCAACCGCACATTCAACGGCATGGGGAATTGTTGCGATTGAATCGTTATAGAATTTAACTCCGTGATATTCGCCCACAGGCTCCATACGGTTTTCAATTCCCTTGAAATTCCTAACCGCTTCAAGGATATCCTCATCCTTAATGCCTATGCATCTTGCGGCAGTTGCGGCAAAAAGAACATTCTGCTTGTTATGTGCGCCCTTAAGACGCTCATTTGCGGCAGCGGCGGCAATGAGCTCTTCATCACCCTTCGCTCCGTTTTCACAGACTCTTATAACCGAGGTTTCGGTTTTGGAGAAATTATAATATTCATCAAAATTCTGCCATGCATTACAGATGAAATAGTCACATCCTACCTGATGGCGGATGATATTCAGCTTTGCAGAAACATAGCCGCCGAAGCCGTTATAATGATCAAGATGCTCGGGATATATATTGGTCATAACCGCAACATGGGGAGAAGCGGTTGTGTATTCAAGCTGATGCGATGACATTTCGATAACCGCCGCAACGGAGTCACCGTCTTCAAGGCTGTTGAGCACAGGCACACCCATATTTCCGATAAGGCAAACCTTTTTGCCTGCCTGCTTTATCATTTCATAAATCAGGGTTGAGGTTGTTGTTTTGCCCTTTGTGCCCGTAACACCTATGCAAACGCCCTTTGAAAAACGCAGGAAAAGATCGGTCTGACATGTAACTTCAATATTGCTTGAAACAGCAACATCCCTGAATGAAATTCCGGGTGTTTTGATAACCGTTTCGTATTTCTCGATTGCTTCAAGATAATCCTCACCGCAATGAAGGGTAACATTCGGGTCATCAAGCTCTATCTGACGCATATCCGCAATTCCGATTTTCTTTTCGGGCAGATTTCGTCTTATTATATCGTAAGTGGAGCGGCCTTCTCTGCCGAAGCCGAGAATAAGCACTTCTCTCTGTCTGAGATATTCAATCAACATCTGAAACATAATTTTATCCCCCTGACTGCAAGTCTGTCTGCAGTCCGTATTTATTGTATTATATCAAATTATTCCGATTTATTCAAGAAAAATAAGATATATTTGCAGATTTTTTAATGTTCTTTTCCGCCAAAATATT
>JAZOVN010000310.1:0-23581 GCA_045658725.1 Acutalibacteraceae bacterium | reverse complement strand
ATCATTCTTCATCAGGGAAGAATTGCCGAAATGAGAACAGGTGAAGGTAAAACTCTTGTTGCAACTCTGCCTGCATATCTTAATGCTCTTTCGGGCAACGGTGTTCACATTGTTACCGTCAATGACTATCTTGCACGCCGTGACAGCGAGTGGATGGGCAAGGTTTATCGCTTCATGGGTCTTTCGGTCGGTCTTATCATCCACGAAAAGGAAAACGAAGAAAGAAAAGAAGCCTATGCCGCAGATATTACCTACGGCACCAACAACGAAATGGGCTTTGACTATCTGCGTGACAACATGGTTGTTTATAAGGAACACAAGGTGCAGAGAGGTCATAATTTTGCAATCGTTGACGAGGTTGACTCAATTCTTATCGACGAAGCAAGAACTCCGCTTATCATTTCGGGCAGAGGCGAAAAGTCCACCGACCTTTATAAAATGGCAAACCGCTTTGCTCTTTCGCTCAAATGCACAAAGATAAAGGAAGTCAACTCAAAGGAAGAGGTTGATGACCTTGTTGACGAAAGCTGTGACTATGTTGTTGACGAAAAGGCAAAGACCGCAACTCTTACCAAAGCGGGTGTTGCAAAGGCAGAGGCCTTCTTCAACCTTGAAAACCTCATGGATGCCGAGAATATGACAATTCAGCATCATATCAATCAGGCTCTTAAGGCAAACGGCGTTATGCGCCGTGATGTTGACTATGTTGTCAAAGATAATCAGGTTCTTATCGTTGACGAATTCACGGGCCGTATCATGATGGGCAGACGCTATAACGAGGGTCTTCATCAGGCGATTGAAGCAAAAGAAAATGTTAATGTTGAGCACGAGAGCAAAACTCTTGCAACTATCACATTCCAGAATTATTTCCGTCTTTACACAAAGCTTTCGGGCATGACGGGTACTGCGATGACAGAAGAAACCGAATTCAACCAGATTTACAGCCTTGATGTTATCGAAATCCCCACCAACAAGCCCATGATAAGAAACGATATGCCCGATGTTGTCTATAAGACAGAGCAGGCAAAATATATGGCGGTTATTCAGACCATTGAAGAGTGCCACGCAAAGGGTCAGCCCGTGCTTGTGGGTACTGTTTCTATTGAAAAATCAGAGCTTCTGAGTGCACTTCTCAAGAGAAAGGGCATAAAGCACGAAGTTCTTAACGCAAAGCATCACGATAAGGAAGCCGAAATTGTTGCTCAGGCAGGCAAGCCCTATGCCGTAACAATTGCAACCAACATGGCAGGCCGAGGCACCGATATCAAGCTTGGCGGTAATGCTGAGTATCTTGCAAAATCCGAGCTTCGCAGAAAGGGTTATTCCGAAGAGCTTATTGCAGAGGCAACGGGCTTTGCGGAAACCGATAACGAAGAAATTCTTCAGGCAAGAGCTGAATATTCGGCTCTTGAAAAGAAATATGATGCCGAAATCGAACCCGAAGCAGAGAAGGTCCGTGCTGCAGGCGGTCTTTTCATCATCGGTACGGAGCGTCACGAATCCAGACGAATCGATAATCAGCTCAGAGGCCGTGCAGGCCGTCAGGGCGACCCCGGTGCGAGCCGATTCTTCCTTTCGCTTCAGGATGACCTCATGCGCCTTTTCGGCGGTGACAGAATCACAAGCGTTATGAATACCCTCAAAACTCCCGAGGATATGCCGATTGAAGCAAAGATGATTTCAAATACAATCGAAAGCTCACAGAAGAAGATTGAAGGCAGAAACTTCGGTATCAGAAAGAGCGTTCTTCAGTATGACGATGTTATGAACCGTCAGAGAGAGCTTATCTATAAGCAGAGAAATCAGGTGCTTGACGGCGAAGAGCTCAAGCCCGTTATCACACGCATGATTGAAGGTACAATCAACGAAGCTGTTGATTTCTTCTGCTCCGACAGTCTTTCAAAGAAGGATTGGAATATCGACGGTCTTCGTGATAAGTTCAAGGGTTGGCTCACGGGTCCCGACGATTTCAAGGATAATTTTGATAAAGAAGAGGCAAGAGAGCTTCTTCTTGACAGAGCACACAAGAGTTACGAAGCCCGTGAAGAGCAGTTCGGCATCGGCGATAACGGTGAGCCCGTTATGCGTGAGCTCGAAAAGCAGATTCTTCTTCGCAATGTTGACAGACAGTGGATGGACCACATCGACGCAATGGATCAGCTCCGCAGAGGTATCGGACTTCGTGCCTACGGTCAGACCGACCCCGTTGTTGCTTACAGAAATGTCGGCTCCGATATGTTTGACAGCATGACAGAGGCAATCCGTGAGGATACCGCAAGGCAGATTCTCACCGTTGTTATCAGAAGTCAGGAAGAAACAAAGCGTGAGCAGACCGCAAAAATCACCGCAACAAGCGGTTCAACCGACGGCACGGATAAAAAACAGCCCGTGCGTAAAAAGGAAAAGGCAAGACCCAATGACCCCTGTCCCTGCGGCAGCGGAAAGAAATATAAAAATTGCTGCGGCGATGTAAGAAAGCAGTAAAAGTGATTTCCCCCGACTGCCCGTCGGGGGATTTGTGTTCAATCAACGCTTGTATAATCAATCCTCCGACACGGCTTAACGCCGTGCCACCTCCTTCTCCAAGGAGGCAATAAACAGGAAGCCTTATGATGGGCTCCTTAGAAAAGGAGCTGTCCGTAGGACTGAGGATTGATTTCAATTTTTGCGGAGCAACACATAATCGGTTATAGGTCAAGCCAATACGAAAGGTTTTATTATTCATTTTTAATTTATATTCTTAATAAACTTGTAACTTTTTTGCTATCTTTTTTGTAATTCCGCACCGTTATAATCATAATTGTTCCGTGGGATTGAAATTTTTTGAGGTGAAACCGATGTATACCGTACTCGTCTGCGATGACGATATCGCAATTCTTGATTCCGTTGAAATTTATTTAAAGCTTGAGGGATATAATGTTCTTCGTGCCGAAAACGGCAGGCAGGCACTTGAGCAGGTTAAGAATAATGAGGTGCACTGCGTTATTCTTGACATTATGATGCCCGGTCTTGACGGACTTCAGGCAACTCTGAAGCTCCGCGAAACGAATAATATCCCCATCATTCTGCTTTCCGCAAAGAGCGAGGATACCGACAAGATAACGGGTCTTTCCTTCGGTGCGGATGATTATGTTACAAAACCCTTCAATCCGCTTGAGCTTATGGCGAGGGTCAAATCGCAGATAAGGCGATTCACCGCTCTCGGCTCAATGGAGAAAAAGGAAGGTGTTATAACAACGGGGGGACTTTCGCTTGATGTGCCTGCAAAAGAACTGACTCTTGACGGTGAAAGCATCAAGCTTACCGCAACGGAATACGGAATCATGAAGGTGCTTATGGAAAATCTCGGCAGAACTCTTTCTTCCGACCAGATTTATGAGGCGGTCTGGGATGAGCCTGCGTTTGATTCGAGAAAAACCGTGACGGTACATATCAAGCGGATCCGTGACAAAATTGAAATCAACCCCAAGGATGCAAAATATTTAAAGGTGGTGTGGGGCATTGGCTACAAAATCGAAAAATATCAATAAGGGAATAAAAATTGTCGCCCTTGTCATGGCTGTTGTGATGTTTCTTGCATCGGGCTTTTTCGGAAGCCTTTTTATAAGAAGCTTTGCACATTATGCGGGTGACACAAGTAAAACATATTTTGAAACTCCCTCTTTCCGCTGGCAGATGAATCAGTTCATAACAGATATGTTTCATTCGGCACAGTATCTGACAGTCAACAGCATAGAGGATTATGAGAAAACAACAGACGGAAAAGATGTAAACAACAGATGGCAGGCTGAAGCTGAGAGAGTTTCGCAGGCGTTTGATTTGCTTGCAAAATCGGAAGTCAGGGTTCACCGTGATGCACAGAACCGCTACCGATATTCGCTTGCATATAATAATGTTATTTATTATTTTAATTATGACGGCAATTTCATTTCCGCAGAAGAATTTTCAGACCTTTATTATATTGAATCATATAATGAAGAGGTCTATGCAGACGAGGAGTCAACAACCGTTGTTGATGTTCCCGTTGCGATTGTTGATAACGGAATCGTATACACTCAGGTAAGCGTTGAAAATCCTGGTTATGCCTATAATCCTTACGAATCTGGCAATGTTCCCGAATATGTAAACGATATTAGCAAGGCACTGATAAAGCTTTATTCGGTTGACGGCGGCTACAACTACGGTGAGGTGCAAAAAGAAACCTTTCTCGGGCTGATTGAGAATAACCGCTTAGCGGAGCTTAACGATAAATTATACCGAAACAATAAAAACAAAAGAAGTATCAACAACACAAAGAATGTCAACTATGCCATGATTTATAAGTCGGGTGCGGTTGTCACAAACTGCGGAATCACCGCCGCTGATACAGAGGAGCAGATTCTTGAAAAGCTTGTCGGCAGCGGCAGATTTGCCGAGGGCATAAAAGACGGCAAGTATACATTATATAAAGGCACGGCACACACCGAAAGCAAAAGCATTTTCGGAATGCTCCGCAGCTGGCTGTTCAGCGATTATTACACTAAAAGCGAGCTTGAAACAAGGAATTTCCTTTACGGATATTATGAGGATGTTCAGGCGGCTTATTTCGGAATACCCGTTTATAAGGAAGTTGACGGCTTTTCAATTTCGGAGCAGGCATATAACGATTTCAGAAACACCCATATTTATTCCCCCGCAATTCTTCTGACGCTCACGCTGATAACATTCCTTCTTGCTTGTGCGGCGTGCATTTATCTTCTTTGCATTGCAGGAAAAACTGCAGACGGAATAAAAATTAATTTTACGGACAAAGTTCCTGCAGGAATCAACTGGCTTCTCGGTCTTTCAACAATGGCATTGCTTGCGTTTGCTGCGTTCTGCCTTGTGGTCGGAGAATTTGACCCCGTGGGTCTCAGTGACGGTGTTTTCGGTAATGAGGTCGGCTATCTGACGGGTGCCCTGAATGCTCTCAGTAAGCTCACAAGTGAAATTATTGCCGTTTGTTTTGCAGGATTCTTCATGATATGGACTGCTCTGAATATGAGCCTTGCAAGAAACATCCGCAACAAAACATTTATAAAGCATACACTCTGTTATATTGTTCTGGTTCTTGCTTTCAGGCTTCTGAAGTTTGTTTTCAAGCCCTTCAGAAAGATTTTCAGATGGCTTTGGAAAAAATCAAAGAAGCTTTCCGAAAAAATTGCGTATATTTTTACCTGCGACTATTCAAAGGGTCAGGGCACAAAGTTCAAAATCATCGCCTGTGTTTCGTCAGCGTTGTTTGTTGTTGCAACAGCTGTTTATTATCTTATCATGGGTGTGTTTTTTGACTTTGAACCCATTATCGCATTTGTGATGCTTGCTTTCGGTATCATCGGAGATGCTGTTATTCTGCTTTTTATTCTGCTTGTAATTGTTTCTGCCGACAGAATTTTCGAGGCGGTAAATGATGTTAAAAACGGCAACCTCAACCGCACGATTGACACGAAATATATGCCGCCGTTCATGAAACGCTTTGCAGAGGATATCCTCTCCATGCAGGACGGACTTCAGAATGCGGTTGAAAGTGCCGTGCGTGACCAGAGAATGAAGGCGGAGCTTATCACCAATGTTTCGCACGACCTCAAAACACCGCTGACATCAATCGTAACCTATGTTGATCTGCTCAAAAAGTGCAACATCGAGGGCGAAGATGCAAACAGATATGTTGATATTCTTGACGAAAAAGCACAGAAGATGAAAAAACTCATTGAAGACCTTGTTGAAGCATCAAAAGCTTCGTCGGGTGCAATGGAAATTCATCCCGTCAAGATAAATCTCTGTGAGTTTGCGGCTCAGGCTGTGGGCGAGCACGAGGATGAGCTGAAAAATAAAAACATTGAAATTCTTCTCAGAATGCCCGAAGTGCCCGTTATTGTTACAGCCGATTCGCAGAAAACCTCACGCATTGTTGAAAATCTTTTCTCAAATATCAGAAAATACGCCATGGAAGGCACAAGAGCCTATGTTGAGGTGCTCGGCGGCGAAGAATACGGCACCCTGATTTTCAAAAACATATCAAAAGAAATGCTTGATGTTTCTGCAGAGGAGCTGACACAGCGTTTTGTCAGAGGTGATGCTTCGCGTTCAAGTGAGGGCAACGGTCTCGGTCTTTCGATTGCAAAGAGCCTTTGTGAATTGCAGAAGGGCAGGCTTTCCGTTGCAATTGACGGCGATCTGTTCAAAGCAACGGTTGTTCTTCCCAAATAAACGGCAGAATTAGAATAATGTTAATAAATCTTAATAAAATCTTAAAGATTTTCCCTGTTTAAAATTAGAAATTGAAGGTATATAATACAGTCATAACAAAAAAACATTCAGGGGGACATTAAAATGATTCTTTTCAAGGCTTTGACGGTTGTTATTCTCGCACTCACTCTTGCAGCTTGCATTATTTCGGGTCAGGAGTATTCCGAAACAGAAGAAGAAGCGGCATAAAGAAAAAATTACAGGGCTGTTCGGTTGAACAGTCCTGTTTTTTAGTTAAGAGTGAAAAGTGAATAGTGAATAATTTCGGAAGGGCTTCGCCCTTACCCGATTATATAATGAAATGCGTAATCATTCGGGCGATTTGTGAATCGCCCCTACTGTTTTTTCGGTTATACGGACAGCGATACGGTTCACTTTGAGGGAGTCAATAAACAATAAATATTACGGGTAGGGGCGGATATTATCCGCCCGAACAAAATCTGCAATATTTTTTCTCTCCTTCAGTCCTACGGACAGCTTCCTCATCAGAGGAAGCCCAATGAGAAAGTAATATTATTATAATCTGTATTGCACAAGAACAGTGCTACGCTCGACAGCGAGACTGAGGATTGATGAATGCGTAATCATTCGGGCGATTCGTGAATCGGTCCTACTTACCTTTTTTAAATGCAAAAAACAAATCATCGTAGGGGACGGCCTCTGTGCCGTCCCGTTTTTTATAATCAAAAACAAAAGCGGCACGGTTTTTCAACCGTGCCGCTGTTTATTTAAGGATTAGTCAGCCTTGGGAGCATAGAGGTCCTTAAGACGAAGGAGGTGATCATATCTCTCAACTGCTGTCTTCTCAGCAAGAGCGAAGAGTTCTTCTGCTCTTTCGGGGAATGAGCGAGTGAGTGATGAGTAACGAGCTTCGTTGAGAAGGAATTCTCTGTAGCTGCCTGTTGCGGGCTTGCTGTCGATGGTGAAGGGATTCTTGCCTTCAGCCTTGAGAGCGGGATTGTAACGGAACATGTTCCAGTAACCGCAGTCAACAGCCTTCTTCATTTCGTTCTGGCAGTTGATCATGCCGCCCTTGATTGAGTGCATTTCGCAAGGTGCGTATGCGATGATGATTGAGGGACCGTTGTAAGCTTCTGCTTCAGCGATAGCCTTGATTGTCTGGTTAGCGTCTGCACCCATAGCAATCTGTGCAACGTAAACATAGCCGTAGCTCATTGCGATTTCACCAAGTGACTTCTTAGCGATGCCCTTACCTGCTGCTGCGAACTGAGCAACCTGACCGATGTTTGAAGCCTTTGAAGCCTGACCGCCGGTGTTGGAGTAAACTTCGGTATCGAATACCATGATGTTTACATCTTCGCCTGCTGCAAGAACATGGTCAACACCGCCGAAGCCGATGTCGTATGCCCAACCGTCGCCGCCGAAGATCCATACTGACTTCTTAGCAAGATATTCCTTGCTTGCAAGGATTTCCTTGCCTGCATCACAGCCGCAAGCTTCGAGAGCTGCAACAAGAGCTTCTGTTGCTGCACCGTTCTTTGCGCCGTCGTTAACTGTTTCAAGGTATGCTGCTGCAGCTGCCTTGATTTCTTCTGTTGCACAGTCTGCTGCTGCAATTGCTTCAACCTTTGAGATGAGGCTGTTGCGGATTGCGTTCTGGCCAAGGAACATACCGAAGCCGTGCTCTGCGTTATCTTCGAAGAGTGAGTTAGCCCAAGCGGGACCGAAGCCCTTCTTGTTAACTGTGTAGGGTGATGTTGCTGCGGGACCGCCCCAGATTGATGAACAGCCTGTTGCGTTGGAGATGTACATTCTGTCGCCGAACATCTGAGTGATAAGGCGTGCATAAGCTGTTTCTGCACAGCCTGCGCATGAGCCTGAGAACTCGAGGAGAGGAGTCTTGTACTGGCTGCCGATAACGGTGTTATCTGCAAGGTCAGCCTTAACGGTTACATTTTCAACCATGTAATCGAATACGGGCTGCATAGCATCCTGGCTCTCTCTTGAAACCATCTTGAGTGAGTTTGTGGGACATACGCCTACGCAAACGCCGCAACCCATACAATCGAGGGGTGAAACTGCGAGGCTGTACTTATATGAATCCTTGCCCTTACCCTTCTTGTCAACGATGATTGCGTTGGCAGGAGCGGCAGCAGCTTCTTCAGCTGTGAGAGCATAGGGTCTGATTGTTGCGTGGGGACATACATATGAGCACTTGTTACACTGAGCACAAGTTGCACCGTCCCATGCGGGAACGAGAACTGCAACGCCTCTCTTTTCGTAAGCGGAAGCGCCCTGCTCGAATGTACCGTCAGCGTGATCAACGAATGCTGAAACGGGAAGTGAGTCACCGTCCATGAGAGCAACGGGCTTCATGATGCTGTCAACCATCTTAACGAGCTTCTCTGCACCCTTTGATGCTTCGGGAGCTGCGTCGTCAGCTGCGTTTGCCCATTCTGCGGGAACATTGATCTTAACGTAAGCTGATGCACCTGCATCGATAGCTTTTTCGTTCATCTCAACGATTTCTTTACCCTTCTTCATGAACTTCTGAGCTTTTTCCTTCATGTAGCCGATTGCTTCCTCAGCGGGAAGAACCTTTGAAAGTGAGAAGAAAGCTGACTGAAGAACGGTGTTTGTTCTCTTGCCGAGACCGATCTGAGCAGCAAGGACAATAGCGTTAACGGTGTAAAGCTGGATGTTGTTCTTTGCGATGTATCTCTTTGCTTCTGCGGGAAGCTTTTCAGCAAGTTCTGCTTCGTCCCACTGGCAGTTGATGAGGTAAACGCCGCCGGGCTTAACATCGTTAACCATCTTGTAGCCCTTTTCAACATATGAGGGGTTGTGGCAAGCAACGAAGTCTGCCTTGTTGATGTAGTAGGGGGACTTGATGGGGCTGTCGCCGAAACGAAGGTGAGAAATTGTGATACCGCCGGTCTTCTTTGAGTCATACTGGAAGTATGCCTGAACATACTTGTCGGTATGGTCACCGATGATCTTGATTGAGTCTTTGTTAGCACCAACTGTACCGTCGCCGCCGAGACCCCAGAACTTGCACTCGATTGTGCCTTCTGCTGCGGTGTTGGGAGCTTCCTTCTCTTCAAGTGAGAGGTTGGTAACGTCGTCGTTGATACCCATTGTGAACTGGGGCTTGGGAGCATCCTTAGCGAGCTCTTCATATACTGCGAAGATGCTTGCGGGAGGAGTATCCTTTGAACCGAGACCGTAACGGCCGCCGATTACCTGAGCGCCTGTTCTGCCTGTTGCAGCAAGAGCAGCAACAACATCAAGGAAGAGGGGCTCGCCGAGTGAACCGGGTTCCTTTGTTCTGTCGAGAACAGCAATCTTCTTTGCTGTTGCGGGGATAGCTTCAACAAGCTTCTCTGCTGAGAAGGGTCTGTAAAGACGAACCTTAACAAGACCAACCTTCTCACCCTTAGCGGTAAGATAATCGATAACTTCTTCTGCTACGTCACAGATTGAACCCATAGCGATGATAACTCTCTCTGCATCGGGTGCACCGTAGTAGTTGAAGAGCTTGTAGTTTGTGCCGAGCTTTGCATTAACCTTATCCATGTATTCTTCAACGATAGCGGGAAGAGCATCATAGTAAGCGTTGCAAGCTTCTCTGTGCTGGAAGAAGATGTCGCCGTTTTCGTGTGAACCGCGCATAACGGGTCTTTCGGGGTTGAGAGCTCTCTTGCGGAATGCTTCAACAGCATCCATGTCGCACATTTCCTTGAGGTCTTCGAAATCCCAAACAGCAATCTTCTGAAGCTCGTGTGATGTACGGAAGCCGTCGAAGAAGTTGATGAAGGGAACTCTGCCCTTGATTGATGCGAGGTGGGCTACAGCACCGAGGTCCATAACTTCCTGTGTATTTGTTTCAGCGAGCATTGCGAAACCTGTCTGACGGCAGGCATAAACGTCTGAATGGTCGCCGAAGATGTTAAGAGCATGTGAAGCAACGCAGCGTGCCGAAACGTGGAAAACGCTGGGAAGAAGCTCACCTGCGATTTTATACATGTTGGGGATCATAAGAAGAAGACCCTGTGATGCAGTGTAGGTAGTTGTGAGAGCACCTGCTGCGAGTGAACCGTGAACGGTACCTGCTGCACCTGCTTCTGACTGCATTTCAGCAACCTTGACGGTTGTGCCGAAGATATTCTTCATGCCCTGTGCTGACCACTGGTCAACATAGTCTGCCATGGGGCTTGACGGAGTGATGGGGTAGATGCCTGCAACTTCAGTGAAGGCATATGACACCCATGCAGCGGCGTTGTTACCGTCCATGGTCTTCATTTTTCTTGCCATAGTCTTTTTCCTCCTAAAAGTTTTTAACTATATAATAGTGAAATAATAAAACACCACTGATTATACTATCACTTTTCTCTCTGTTTGTAAAGTCTTTAAATATTCCAAAATGCACAAGTTTTTTATAATTAATTTGTATAAATCTTTCAATAAACAATAAAATGGTGGGCAATGGCAGAAAATCGTACAAGTGCTTTGTTTTTTTGATGAAAATACCGACACCGACCGGATTTTGTCGGACAGGAACGCATCTTTGGTTATTGACACCGGACAAGAACAAGTGATAAAATACAAAAAAGAAATATGTTATCTAAAAGGAGAGCACAGACATGAAAAAACTTTTAAAGAAAAGCATTGCTGTTATTCTTGCGGTGATGGTTATTGTGTTTACCTCATTAACCGCTTTTGCATTTGTAAGCTGTACAAGGTGCGGCAGAATTTTCGAAAGCGAATCCGATTATTCAACACATCAGAAAATCTGTGTTTCAGAAAAAACAACTGAAGCAATAACTTATTATTGCGGCTACTGTGAGGCTGTTTTCCAGACAAAAGAGCTTCTTTCCGCACATATCGGCGGATGTGTGCTCAAGCCCGTTATTGCACCGAAGGGCAACAACAATACCTGCCCCTATTGCCTTGAATCTTTTGATGTTGAAGCAGAATACAATAATCATATTCAGCTTTGTATGGTTGTTTATCCTTGCTCGAAGTGTGCCCGTGAATTCAGATCATCTGCGGCGGCTTCACTTCATAAGATTGCCTGCGTTTTTGTTCCTTCCGAAATCAAAATTGAAATTTCCATCAAAAATAATCCCGGTTCGGCAGAAATCAAATACGGAGAAATTCTTGTTCTTACAGCAGAAACAAAAAATCTTCCCTCCGGAGCATATGTTGAATGGAAAGCAGACAGTGATGTTGTCAGTCTTGAGCAGAGTGCTGACGGCAAAACCTGCAGAGTTGAATCCGTAGGCAACGGAACGGCAAAGGTTATGGCAAGAGTTGTTGATGCTTCGGGAAATCCCGTTAAAACTCTTGACGGTACAGAAATCTACGCAACCCAGACTGTTGTTTCAAAGGGCGGATTTTTCTGGAAAATAATCTCTTTCTTCAAGAATCTTTTCAAATCAGACAGAACCGTTATTCAGTCGATTTTTGAGATGAGCATCTGATTTTACGGTTTACGGAAATCAACCGAAAATAATATTTAAAAATTATCGGCAAAAGGCTGATCTGCGGGGAACATCTTCGCATATCAGCTTTTTCTTTTGTGTTTTTTGCTTTTTGAAAACCGAAAATTCATTTAAAATCCGCTTTCATTCAGGTTGACATTTTTTTGTTTTGGTGGTATCTTTTATATATATTTTTATTTGGAGGCATACATATGGCACTTAATTTTGTTCAGCAGCTTTTCTTTAAGCTCTTTGCCCTCATCATGTCCCTTGTTTACTCATTCAACGGCGGCGTTGTTGCTCCGTCAACCGATGATGTCATCAAGGCAAAGAATGATGATGCAAAGCTTGTTTTCGCAACCGTTGCAGACCCCCAGGTTTCAAACTACATGTTCGGCAGATATCAGTCATTCCAGGAAGCTTGCATGGATCTTCGCAATGCAGACAGACTTGATGCAATCGTCGGTATCGGCGATATTGCTGAAAACGGTCTTGCAGAGGAATATCAGCTTGTTTATGACGAGCTCAAAGGCATTGCTCCCCGCTACATTATGGCAGAGGGTAACCACGATATCAGACTCCGTGCATACAGCCAGAGCTACAGCCGTTTCTCGGCATTCACAAACGCTCTCAACGGCGATACCTATATGACTGACAACGCTTATGCGGAAGGCAAATTTGCTTATTCAGAAGTTGTTAACGGCTATAAAATTATTGTTATGGGCTCAGATAAAATGGTATTTGAAGAGTCATATATCAGCCCCGAACAGCTTGCATGGCTTGATGCCGAAATCAAATCGGTAAAGAACGGCGAACCCGTTTTTGTTGTTCTTCATCAGCCTCTCAAGCTTACTCACAATCTTCCCACAACATGGGGTAACGGCACAAACAAAGAAGCAGGTTCAGTCGGTCCTCAGAACGACGAAATCAAAGCAATTCTTGCAAAATATGCAGATGATAAAGCAGTTATTCTTATCACAGGTCATCTTCATGCAGGCTTCAGCAAATACAGCTATGAGCAGATTGAAGGCTTCCATTCAATCAATGTTCCCGCACTTTCAATTGAAAACAAAGACGGCGAAGAGGGCGGCAACGGTTCAGGTCTTACCTATATCGTTGAAGTTTATGACGACGAAGTTCTCTTCAGAGCAAGAAATTGCCGTACAGGCGAATGGCTTTCACAGTGGGATACATCAATCCCCCTTAAATAAAGGAAAGGAAAATCAAAAATGAAAAAGACATTTATCAGAATTCTCAGCATTATTCTTTGTCTTACCCTTGTTTCGGGCGGTGCGGCATTCTCATCAGCTGCAAGCCTTCCCGCAACAAACACAGACGCAGTTGCAACTCCCGATGCTCCCGAAGCAGTTGTAACAGATGCATCACCCTTCAGAATTTCCGTTGCAGTCAACGGTGACACAACCTCATCAAAGGGCATTATCTGGTACACAAAGGCAAACACAGCAAGCGTTGTCAACATCTATGACGAAAACGGTGCAAAGGTAAATGTTCCCGTTGATTATGCAGATGTTTTCGAGTTTGAAGGCAATTATGTTCACAAGGCAACCGTAACAGGTCTTGCAGCAGGCAAAACCTATTCATATGAAGTAGGTAACGGCACAGAGTTCAGCGCAAAGGGTTCATTTGTTACCGATAACGGCGACGCAAAGTCGGAATTCCTTGTAATTGCCGATATCCAGGCAAGCAACCTCAAGAATTTCCAGTCAGCAGCAAGAGTTGTTGAAACAGGCTTCAACACCATGCCCGGTGCAGAATTCATGATTACTCTCGGTGACTTCACAAACGACAGCACCAACGAAGAATGGGATCTTTACGATGAGGCAATGAAGAATATCAACCTCAACACAACAATCGCTCCCGTTGCAGGTAACCATGACGGTCTCGGCGTATGGGATTGGTTTAACAATATGTTCAATCTCGACACAGGCGAAAGCGTTCAGAATCTTAACGGTGTTAACTATTCATTCGATTACGGCAATGCTCACATTGCAGTTGTCAACACAAACGACCTTCTTTCAATCTCATTTGCACAGCTTACATGGCTCAAAAACGATATGAACAGCACCGATAAGGACTGGAAAATCGTTTGTATGCACAAGTCACCCTACACCCTTGGCAAGGACGGCAAGTGGCCCGATGCTCTTTATCTCAAGAGATCACTCACCGCTGTTGTTGACATGTGTGATGTTGACCTTGTTATGAGCGGTCACGACCATCAGTATCTCAGAACTCAGCCCATGAAATACGGCATGGTTAACGAAGACGGTGCAACCTATGTTCTTGCAGGTACAGCAGGCACAAAGAGATACGGTGTCCGTAACTTCCTTGAAGGTTACATGATGAACACCAAGCATATCGCTGCTCTCACAACTCAGAATGACGGTCATTACTGGGACGGCGAAACTCACGAAAACGAAAATGAGCTTTACAAGGGCGGTATCTTCAACACAATCGCTATCGACGGCGGAAAGCTCAGCTTCAACTCATATGTCGTTTCTGACCGTGCAGAGGATGAAGAGGGAAATATCATTGATATGAATGAAGCTCCCACCGTTACTCTTCACGATACCTTCACTCTTGAAAAGGAAGTCGGTCAGAACGAAATCACCTTCACAGGCGATAACACAACAAGCGAAGCAGAATATTATCTCGGAGCAATCCCCAGCTTCTTCGGTCTTGCTGCTTACACCCTCGGCGAGTGGCTTCCCAGAGTATTTGCAATGCTCCCCGCACTCCTTGTTGATGTTGTTTTCATGGACGGTTCATTCTAAAAATATTTTCACCGCGGATTCATATGATTCCGCGGTGATTTTTTTGCGTATTCTATTGACTATTCTTAAAATAAGTTATATATTATAAGAGTATATGGTTACAAAAAACCACATTATTCAAGGAGGAATAACAAATGAAAGTATTTATGATCGGCGGCACAGGTCTCCTCGGCTGCGAAGCTGCAAGAATCTTCATTGAAAGAGGCCATCAGGTAAAGAGCGTTGCTCTTCCCCCTCTTCCCGAAGGTGCTCCCATTCCCAAGGAAATGGAAATCGAGCTTTGCAACATCTACGAAAAGACAGATGATGAAATCAAAGAAATCATGAAGGGCTGTGACTGCTTCGTTTTCGCAGCAGGTATCGACGAAAGAGTTGAATTCCCTGCACCCGTTTATGATGCATACTACAAATATAACATCGCTCCCCTCGAGAGAATTCTTCCTCTCTGTAAGGAAATCGGCATGAAGAATGCTGTTATCCTTGGCTCATACTTTGCATATCTTGCAAAGGAAAGACCCGACATGAAGCTCACAGAGAAGCATCCCTACATCAGAAGCAGAATTGCTCAGGAAGAGGTTGCATTCTCATTTGCTGACGAAAACTTTGATGTTGCTGTTCTCGAGCTTCCCTATATCTTCGGCACACAGCCCGGCAGAAAGCCCGTTTGGGTTATCCTTATTGAGCAGATCAAGATGATGGATAAGCTTCCCTGCACAATGTATCCCGGCGGCGGCACAGCTATGCTCACAGTCCGTCAGGTTGGTGAAGTTATTGTCGGTGCTGCTGAAAAGTCAAAGGGTGCAAAGGCATGGCCCATCAGCATGTATAACCAGACCTGGAAAGAATTCCTCAAGATTGTTTATGCTGCAAGAGGCATGGGCGACAACAGAAAGATCATCAGCGTTCCCGCATGGATGATGAGAATGGGTCTCGGCAAGGTCAAGAAGGAATATGCTGAAAAAGGCATTGAAAGCGGTATTGATGTTGACGGACTTGCAGATATTATGGCTCTCAACCTCTTCATCGACAGAAAGTATTCTGTTGAACTCGGTGCAACAGAGGATGATATCAAAGCAGCCATCACAGATTCAATCAAGGTAAGCCAGGCTTCCTATGACGGAACCGTTAAGCTTCTTGAAATGAAGGGCGAATAATTTATAACATAAGGGCTGTTTTAAACAGCCCTTTTTAAAGTGAAGAATAGGTAGTGAAAGCTGCAGATCAGGTCGTTTTCATTATTTATTGAAATATATCTTTTATAGCGAAGGTGAAACTATGTCTCAGTTAAAAATGTATTGGCTCAAAGGCACTCCCGTAAGAGATCTTGAGCTCCCTGAAGGTTACTCAATTGTAAACTACAAAGAATGCGCCGAAGATAAAGCAGCATGGGTTGAATGCTGCAAAAACGGCCTTGTCGGTGACGATTGCGCACCCGAATTTTTCAATGAATGCGTTGCGGATGTTGATGACTGCGTTCCCGAAAAGGATGTTTTCTTCCTTGATTATGAGGGCGAGCATATCGGTACCGTATCTGCAATCTTCCATCCCGATGAGAAAGTCGGTCAAGTGCACATGGTAGGCATCAAGACCGAATTCAGAGGCAAGGGTCTCGGAAAATATCTTAACAACACAGCTGTTAAAAAGCTTGCTGCACAGGATGCGGAATATATGTATCTCACAACCGACGAATGGCGTAAGGGTGCAGTCAAGAGCTATCTTTCCGAAGGCTTTGTTCCCGTTGAATATGCTGAAGGCGAAGATATGAAGGGCCGTTGGGAATGGATGCTCTGCGAGCTTGATGTTGACAGCGTTGATATGGTTAACGAAGACCGTTCATTCTGCAGAAAGCTTGAAAAAGCACCCGTTGTAAGAGTGGGTGTTGTCGGCGTAGGCAGAGGCAGAACAATGATTAACCATTGCGATAATGTCAGAGGTGCAAAGACCGTTGCTATCTGTGACAATTATGATATTCTTCTCGATAAGGCAAAGAAGGATTATGCCGACAGAGATATCACCTTCTATGATAACTACGAAGATTTCCTTAACCACGATATGGATGTTGTTGTTCTTGCAAACTTTGCAACAGAGCACGCACCTTTTGCCGTTAAGGCACTCGAAAAAGGCTTCCATGTTCTCAGCGAAGTGCTTCCCGTTCAGACAATGAAGGAAGCTGTTGAGCTTATCGAAGCTGTTGAAAGAACAGGCAAGAAATATTTCTACGCAGAGAACTACTGCTACATGGGTGCTCCCAAAAAGATGAGAGAGCTTTACCGTGAAGGTCTTCTCGGCGAGTTTGAATACGGTGAAGGCGAATATCTTCACAACTGCGAAAGCATCTGGCATAATATCACCTTCGGCGATCCCGACCATTGGCGTAACCTTATGCATGCTTGCTATTACTGCACACATTCAATCGGTCCTCTCGTTCACATCACAGGTCTCAAGCCCGTGAAGGTAACAGGTTTTGAGATTCCCTTCAACGCAAGAATGGCAAGAATGGGTGCAAAGGCAGGCCCCATCGGTATTGAAATGATAACTCTCGAAAACGGTGCCGTTCTCAAGAGCATCCACGGCGTAGGTCCTTCAAGAAACTCCGTATGGTACAGCATCTACGGTTCAAAGGGCAGAATGGAATGTCCCCGTGAAGACGCTTGCGAAAGCGACCATGTCAACAAGCTCTTTGTTAACCTTGATGAATACGAAGGCGAAAACGCAAACGAACCCTACGAAAAGTCAACAGGTGATGAATTCAGCCGTCTTGCAGCACCCTCGGGTCACGGCGGTTCGGACTGGTATGTAATGCACAATGTTGTTGAAACTGTCAGAGGCAGAGAAAACATGGATATTATCGATGTTTACGAAGCCATGGATATGTTCCTTCCCGGTATGTTTGCTTACCGTTCGGTTCTCAAGGGCGGAATTCCTCTTGATATTCCCGATCTCCGCAATCCCGAAGAGAGAGAAAAGTGGAGAAATGATACCGAATGCACCGATCCCAAGGTTGCAGGTGATATGCTTGTTCCCGGCTATTCAAAGGGAAATCCCGATATTCCTGCAGAGGTTTATGAGGGAATAAAAATTAAATTTGAAGAAGAATGGGCAAAGAAAATCTCTGAAAACAAATAAAAGGAGACTTTTTTATGGAAAATAAAAAGTATGTCGGCAACAAAGAGCGTTGGATGTATGCTCTCGGTGCGGGCGGTCAGGGCATGATTTATGCCATGATGTCAAGCTACATCAGTGACTATTATGTCAATGTTCTCCAGCTTCCCCTTATGTTTGTTCTTATCCTCATGCTCGGTGCAAGAGTGTGGGACGCAATCAACGACCCGATGATGGGCATGATTGTTGACAGAAGAACAATGAAAAACGGCAGAATGAAGCCTTATATCATTATGGCTACTCCCATTATCTCCGTTCTCACCCTTCTCATGTATCTCAGCCCCGATATGGCACAGACTCCGCTTATGATTTTCTCTGCGGTTGTTTACATTCTCTGGGGTATGGCATACACCATGGCGGATGTTCCTTTCTGGACTCTTCCCAATGTTCTCACTCCCAACTCAAAAGAGCGAAGCGATGTTATTTCTTTCACAAAGATTATCAACAGCATCGGTTCCGCACTTCCCGAGGTTCTTTTCCTTGCAATTCCCCTTATTCTCAATGCGATTTATGCAAGCTCGGGCAATGCTCCCAATCCGCTCGACTTTGAAAAGAGAAAATATTTTCTCATTGCACTTTTCGCAGTTGTTATCGGCGGAATAATGTATGTTAACTGCTATTTCCATATCAAGGAAAGAGTTACGCTTCCCAACAAGAAAAAAGTTCCCGGTCAGCCCGGCAGCCTTTCAAGAATTTTCCACTGCAAGCCCCTTATGCTTGTTGTTATGATGGGTATTCTTTCAAGCGGCAGATATCTTGTTCAGGCGGCGGCAATCCATGTTGCCCGTTATTCCTTCTACATAGGACCCGAAAATCCCACACAGGCTGATATCCTCAACAGCATCAGCCTTGTCAAAACAATTTTCCAGGTCTGCACAATCGTCGGTATGTTCGGCACAACTCTTGTTATGCCCATACTCATGAAGAAGTTTGACTACAAGAAAATCGTTATCACAACCTGCCTTGCAGGCTTTGCGGCAAGCGTTGTTACAACCGTTATCGGCTATGCAACCGGACTTGCAAGCATCTATATTCTTGCTCCGTTCATTATGGTTCAGTCGATCCCCCTCGGCGTTATCAATGTTATTTCATATGCAATGATTTGCGACAGCCTTGACTATATGGAGCTTACCACAGGTGTAAGAGAAAACGGTCTCGGCTCAGCTTGCCAGGGCTTCATCAACAAAATCGGCAACGCATTCTCAACCTGCGGTATCATCGTGCTTTATATGGCAATTGATATGGATCCTGCCGCTATGCTTTCAAAGGAAGCTATCATGGCTGCAACGGATGTTGATCCCGGTCAGAGATTTGCAATGTTTACTCTTGTATCACTTCTTCCCGGTCTGAGCATGCTTCTTTGCTCAATCCCGATGTTCTTCTATAAGATTTCGGGCAAGAACAAGGAAAAGATGCTTGCAGACCTTGCCGAAAAGCGTGCAAAAGAAGGATTTAAGATTGAAGAATAAAATTTCTGAAGTGAACAGTTAAGAATGAAAAGTGAAGAGTTAAGGGTGGGCATTGCCCACACCCGATTTTTCAATCGGTCACAGGCGGAGCCTGTCCTGTACTTTTCACTATTCACTTTTAACTCTTCACTAAAAATAAAAGAAAAGGTGACTCCCTTGTCCAATAAAAAAGATTTAAGAAATATTGCTATCATCGCTCATGTTGACCACGGCAAAACAACTCTCGTTGACGAAATGCTCAAGCAGAGCGGAACCTTCCGCGAAAATGAGCAAGTCGCCGACCGTGTTATGGACTCCAACGACCTTGAGCGTGAAAGAGGAATAACAATCCTTTCAAAAAACACTTCGGTTCATTATAAAAACACAAAAATCAATGTTGTTGATACTCCGGGTCATGCCGATTTCGGCGGCGAAGTTGAACGCATCCTTATGATGGTTGACGGCGTTCTTCTTCTTGTTGATGCATTTGAGGGCTGTATGCCTCAGACAAGATTCGTTCTTAAAAAGGCTCTCGGTCTTAAGAAGAAGGTTCTTGTTGTTATCAATAAGATTGACCGCCCCAATGCACGCCCCTATGAGGTTGTTGACGAGGTGCTTGACCTCTTCATTGACCTCGGTGCAGACGAAGATCAGCTTGAATTCCCCGTTGTTTATGCCAGCGGCAGAGACGGATATTCAAGTCTTGACCCCAATGCACGCAGCGGCGATATGCAGCCTCTTTTTGATGCTATTCTTGAAAACATTGCTCCTCCCGAGGGCAATCCCGACGAGCCTCTTCAGGTGCTTTTCTCAAGCCTTGATTATGATGACTATGTGGGCAGAATCGGTGTTGGCAGAGTTGAAAGAGGACGCATTAAGAAAAATCAGCAGATTACCCTTTGCAAAGCTGACGGCACAACCCAGAATGTCAAGGTTTCACGACTTTATCAGTTTGAGGGTCTTGTGAGAGTTGAATGCGAAGAAGCCGAAGCAGGCGATATCATCTGCGTTTCGGGCATCGAAGGCATCAATATCGGCGAAACCGCCTGTCATCCCGACCATGTTGAGGCTCTGCCCTTCATCAAGATTGACGAGCCCACCATTTCGATGAATTTCATCGTTAATGACAGCCCGTTTGCAGGCAAGGAAGGCAAGTTTGTTACCACAAGAAACATCCGTGACAGACTTTTCAAAGAGGTTGAAACGAATGTGAGCATGAGAGTTGAAGAAACCGAATCAACCGATACCTTCAAGGTTTCGGGCAGAGGCGAGCTTCATCTTTCAATCCTTATTGAAACAATGCGCCGACAGGGCTACGAATTCCAGGTTTCAAGACCCAAGGTTATCTTCAAGGAAATCGACGGTCAGCTTATGGAGCCCATGGAGCTTCTTATTGTTGAAGTGCCCGAGCAGTATGTCGGTGCGGTTATCGAAAAATTAGGCTCACGCAAGGGTGAGCTTGAAAATATGGGTGCCCGTGAAGGCGGCTCAACTCATCTTGAATTCAAAATTCCGTCAAGAGGTCTTATCGGCTACCGTGCCGAATTCCTGACTGATACCAACGGTAACGGAATCATGAATCAGCTTTTTGACGGCTATGCTCCCTATAAGGGCGATATCCAGACCCGTGAAAGAGGCTCAATCGTTGTTCACGAAACGGGAATGAGCACGGCTTACGGTCTTTTCAACACTCAGGACAGAGGTCGCCTCTTTATTCCTGCAGGCGTCGATGTTTATGAGGGTATGATTGTAGGCGAATGTGCAAAGAATGAAGATATAGTATGCAATGTCTGCAAGACAAAGCATCTGACAAATACCCGTGCTTCAGGCTCGGATGATGCACTCAGACTTGTGCCTCACAGCGTGCTCAGCCTTGAACAGTGCATGGAATTCATCAAGGATGATGAGCTTCTTGAGGTAACTCCCACTTCGCTCAGACTCCGCAAGCGTATTCTCTCAAAAGAGCTGAGAATGAAACAGCAGTTTAAGAAGAAATAATATGACTGAAATAAAAACCGCCGTCACGCTCGGCAGCTTTGACGGACTTCACAAAGGACATATTGCAGTTATCGCCTGTGCTTTTGAAATGCAGAAAGAGCACGGGCTTCTGCCTTTGGTGCTTCTTTTTGACAGACATCCGATGCTCACCGTTTCGGGCAAGGCACCCGATATGATTCTGCAGGCGGCTCTGCGTGATGAACTCATAGCAAAAACGGGAGCAGGAAAAAGAATTGTTCCTTTCAGAGAAGTGCGGAATATGTCGTGCCGTGAGTTTTTTGAAAAAATTCTTATTGAAAAGCTCAACGCAGGCGGTGTTTGCTGCGGCTGGAATTACCGCTTTGGAAAAAATAACGAGGGCGGAATTGCAGAACTGAAGGCACTCTGCGAGGAATTCGGTGTTATGCTTAAAATAACTCCTCCCGTTGATTTCGGCGGTGAACCCGTAAGCTCAACACGAATAAGACAGGCGGTTGAAAGCGGAGATGTTTCTCTTGCAAACGAAATGCTCGGCAGGGAATTCCGCTATAAGCTGACAGTTGTTGACGGTCAGCACAGAGGCAGACTCATCGGAGCACCGACAATCAATCAGAGGTTTGACGAAGGCTTCGTTATTCCGAAGAAGGGAGTTTATGCTTCCGTGACGGTTGTTGACGGCAGGGAATATCCCTCGGTGACCAATATCGGTCTGCGTCCGTCGTTTGAGAATGAGGATTTCCGCAGTGAAACCTGCATTCTCGGCTTCAGCGGTAATCTTTACGGGCAGGAAATTGAAGTCAGATTGCTTCAGTATCTTCGCGATGAAACAAAATTTGATTCTTTGGAAAAGCTTTCGGAGCAAATCGGAAAGGATGCCGGAAAATCCGAAGAAATATTCAGAAACAGAGGTGGCAACGGCGATGTATGAATCATGGGAACAGCTTAAGGCTGACTGTATGCAATGCAGGAAGTGCTCTCTTTGCGAAACGAGAACAAACCTTGTTTTCGGTGTAGGCAACGAAAATGCCGAGGTTATGTTTATCGGCGAAGGACCCGGCGAAAACGAGGATTTGCAGGGCGAGCCTTTTGTCGGCAGAGGCGGAAAGCTTCTTGATAAATATCTTGAAGCGATTGACCTTGACCGCAGAAAGAATATCTATATTGCGAATATGGTGAAATGCCGCCCGCCCAAAAACCGTGACCCTCTGCCCGATGAGCAGGATAAATGCATTGAGTGGCTTCGTGAGCAGACAAGGCTTATCCGTCCGAAAATTATCGTCTGCCTCGGCAGAATTTCGGCACAGAGGCTCATTTCAAAGGATTTCAAGGTAACACAGCAGCACGGTGAATTCATCGAAAAAGGCGGAATTCTCTTTATGGGAACCTTCCACCCTGCCGCACTTCTGAGAAATCCCAACCAGAAGCCCGATGCACTTGAAGATTTCCTTGCACTTCAGAGAAAAATCAAGGAAATCTGTGACCATACATATTAAAAACAGTTATCCCCCGTAAATCCGATTTTTCGGAATTACGGGGGATATTATTATTGATTAATTATTTGTAAAGAGGACCGTAGTTTTCGCAAGCTCTGAAGTCTGCGCCTTCGAGATCCTTTGTGCCGAATGCACCCCAGCAAGCAGGACGGAAAATCTTGGAATCGTCAACATTGTGGAGAGCAACGGGAATGCGGAGCATTGATGCCATTGTGATGATATCTGCACCGATGTGGCCGTAGGAGATTGCACCGTGGTTTGCACCCCAGTTATTCATGAGGTCATAAGCACTCTTGAATGCGCCTTCGCCTGTGCATCTGGGAGCGAACCATGTGCAGGGCCATGTGTAGTCTGTTCTCTTCCAGATTGTGTCTGAAACTTCGTCGGGAAGGTTTACAGTCCAGCCTTCAACAATCTGAAGAACGGGGCCGAGACCCTTAACGAGGTTAAGACGGATCATTGTAGCAGGCATTTCTGCTCTGGTGAGGAATCTTGATGAATATCCGCCGCCTCTGAAGTAGCCGTTGTCAGCTGCGTTCCATGTGGTAGCTTCAAGAATCTTGTCTGCATCTTCTTCGGTAACATTATACCATTCTTTCATGATGCCGTTGCCGTTTTCATCCTTAACTTCGCCGCAAGCGTCAAGGCAGCAAGCACCTGAATTGATGAGGTGGATAAATCCGCCTGCTTCCTTAGCCTTGCCTTCGATGTCATAGCCTGTAACTCTCTTGACAGCGTCTGCACTCCAGTGAGTACGGACATCAGCAAACATCTGAGGTCTGTTGGTGAGCAATTTCATGAAGAGCATACCGATACCGTTGAGAACATCGTTTTCGGTTGCAAGGATATAGGGCTCTCTGATGCCTTCCCAGTCAAATGAAGTGTTGAGAAGAGCTTCAGCGAAGTCAGCGTTGGGATAGAAGTCTGTCCACTGTCTCTGACCCTGGAAGCCTGCAGCGATAGCGTTGTGGCCGACTGCTTCTTCTTCACAGCCTTCG
>JAZOVN010000309.1:0-9836 GCA_045658725.1 Acutalibacteraceae bacterium | reverse complement strand
TGAAAATAAAATTATAATTGATAAACAATGCTCAACCGTTTTACATCACAATGGTCCATATTGGTACGGCGACGATAAAAAGGAGGATTAATTATGAATAAAATTATAAGCATCTGTCTGCTGTGTGTAGTTTTACTGTGTTGCGTTATCGGATGTCAAAAAAGCAATTCTGATAAAACAAGCCTACAAAACACATTGACTCCAAGCGAAAATAACATTCAGAAAGCAACACCTGAAATTACCTTTACAGAATACACAAACAGATCGCAGGAATCAGATGTGGGCGGTGGTGAAATAGTTCAAGAAAAATACAGGCAATGCTATTACCGTATTACTTATCAGCTTTCGTTGTTGGTTGATAAAGATAAGTTGCTCTCGTGGAAAGAAAAGGTTTTTTCTGAAGACCCTGACGATACAAATGAAATGATTGTTAAACGATTTGTTCTTGATTTCAATATTTCAAGGGAAGATTTTGAAAAAGCCAATCTTGAACTCGCAAAGGTTCTGTATGATCCTGACAGTCCGCCTCTTTCAATGAATCCCAAGGACTATATAAACCAGGAAATGTTTGAAATATATAATGCAGATATAATCTATACATTCGACGACGATATAATAAATGAATATTATTTGAGCGGTGATTATCCGTTTGTCTATGAATCAGATTTTGAACAAGCTGTTGCAAATGGCGAATACACACCTTTGACAAAAGATTGGATTGACATTGAACAAATGGAAGCCGAGATAATTGCAAAATACGGTGAGGCGGAGATCGTCACAACCGAAACGACAGAAGAAATCACTGCAGAAATAACAGAAGCCGAAACACAGACCGAAGCTTCAACCGATATCCCTGCCGACTCCGCCGTTACCGAAGCATAAACAAAAATTGAGGGGCTGCATTGCAGTCCCTCATAATTTTTTATCTTATTTGTCAATATAGTTGCTGAAAACAACCTTAACTGCTTCTCTGGGAATGTCGAAGCGGCGGCCTTCGCAAACATCGCCTTCCTTAACATCATCAAGCTTTGCAAGAATATAGCTGCTTCTTACAACATTGCCCTCTGCGTCGTATGCGGTGTAGCCGATTTTCATGTTTTCTTTTCTTGAGCCGATTGCCATGATTTCAACATCTGCCTTGCCGTCTGCAGCAAGTGAAAAACCGTCATCTTCAAGCTCTACAGCATTGATTTTTGCAACCGAATTTTTATAAACATAATAGCTGCTGAGAACAAACTCAACATTATTTGTTGTTTTAACATACTGAACGGGAGCTGTTGTGCCGCCTGCTGTGGGGTCAACATTAACGGGAGCAGCCGCTGTTGCACCGTAAGGATTTTCGTATTTAACGGTAACTGTATCTGTTGTTGCGGGCTCATCGGGAATGTTTGAGCATCCGAAGAAGCAAAGAGTAACTGTTACAAGAACAAGGAATAAACAAAGAGCTGATTTCATAAGGTTCAAATCCTTTCAACATATTATTTGTATATAATATCACATCTTTTTTGATTTTTCAACTGCTGATATGATTTTTGTAACTGTTTCTGCGATTTTTGCCGCCGTACCCGGTCCGAGAGAATTTGTTTCCTCGTAATGTTTACGGTCATGGTGATCACGCCCGTTTTCAAAATACGGAGCTTCGGGGTTGAGAAGGAAGTCATTCGGCGGAAGAACATAACCGAGTTCATCGTTTGCAAGACCGATTATCATAACATCATCGCCAACAATTTCTTTCAGCGGCACGGGATTGATTTCTCCGCCCTTGCCCGTTGCGGATTCATCCGCAGAAAGATATCCGCCGTAAACAAGCTCGGGGAATATTTCACACGGAAGCATGAGGATTTTAAGGGTATCAATCTCAAAATAGCTGATTTCGGATTTCATCGCAAATCCCGATTTATCGGGCATTCTGTATTCCTTTGCAGAAAGAATTCCTGCTTTTGCGGCAATCAGCAGAATGGTATTTTCCGCTTTGAAATAGACCTCCTGAGTGATGCTTCCGATTTTTGCGTTAAGAAGGATTTCATCCTCTTCTTTAATCGAAAGGGCATAATCCGCAAGCTGTCTGCCGATTCTTTTGGTTGATTCGGAAAAGTCATTGCCGTTTTTGCGGATTTCCTGCTCGTCGGGAATATCCATGCTTATCATACCGCCGATTGCACCGACGCAATAAAGCGTTTCCGCATCCGCTTCTTCAAGAATTTTTTCTCTGAGATAGCAGGGAAAATCTGCGCTGACAAGCTCGTTACAGCCCTGAAGAGATTCGGAATGCGATGCAAAGTTGATAATATATGTCTGCTTCGAGCCGTCATCGGGAACAAATCTGAGACGGGTAAGCGTTTTTGAATAAACAATCGGAGTGCGTATATCCTCCTGCATATCGGGCACTTCAACTCTGCCGAGATAAAGCCTGCCGTTTTTTCGGTTGGCATAAGCATCCTTTACCGCCTTTACCGTCTGAGAAAAAACAAGCTCCATATATTTCGGGTCTTTTCCGCTCAGGGGAAGGGGACCCCAGATGCCCATTGTGTCAATGCCTGCATGAGAATGAGTGCTGACAATATTGATGCTTCTGCATCCGCTGAGCATTGCGAAATCCTTAAGCCTTGCACGGAGCTTGTTGACATCGCTGTTGAGCATTCCCACATCGTCAATCGAAACAAGAACTATTCCGCCCTTGCCCGATAAATCGTCAAGCCATACCGCATGGGTCTGCGGTGCATCAAGCACGCCCTTTGCCGGCTTGTTTTCGCCGTATCCCGCTATGTAATATTTTTTCTTATCAATATCATCGGGAAGAATTTTTTCTTTTGAATAACCGAGCGAAAATGTTGTGCCCCTTGCTCTCGGGGTGCAGATAAATTCTGCATCTTCAATCGGATTTGCCGCCTTCTTTTTGGTAACATGCCTTGACTGTGCGGTTAAAATCGCATCAATGGATTTATAAAGTGCGCTGAGAGGTTTCATTTTCATTTCCTCCTGTCGTTTTACGACCTGCATTTATTCCTACCAGTCGAATTTCGTCAGCTTTCCTTTGGTTAAAAGCTCCGGAAAATTCCACTGTCTGAGAACTTCATAAGCACCGATTGCAACGGAATTTGAAAGATTGAGGCTTCTTGCAGAGCTGTCATTAATCATCGGCAGACGAACACAGCTTTCTTTGTTATTATAAAGAAGCTCTTCGGGCAGACCTGCGGTTTCTTTTCCGAAAACGAGATAGCAGTTATCAGGATATTCAACCTGCGAATAAATTTTGGTTGCCTTGGTTGAAAAATAGAAAAAATTGCCGCCCTGATTTTTCTCAAAAAAATCGTTGAGGTCTTTATAATATGTTATATCAAGCAGGTGCCAGTAATCGAGACCTGCTCTTTTAAGCTTTGCATTATCAACCTTAAAGCCCATCGGCTCAACAAGATGGAGTCTTGCTCCCGTTGCGGCACAGGTTCTGGCGATGTTGCCCGTATTCTGCGGAATCTGAGGCTCAACCAGAACAATATTAAGAACTGACATTTTTATTCACCTGAAATTATTTACATTGTTTTTATTCCCTCAATCGGACAAAATATTTTTGAAAATATCTGATTGGAGGGAAAATGAATGATGCTTTCATCATCAAAAAGCATGTCTGTCATGAAGGGTATGGGAATCGGTCTTGCCGTAGGCACGGCTGCAGCGGTCATCGGGTCTTCAATGATGTCAAAAAGCAGCAAAAAAGCCTGCAGGAAGAACGCCATAAAATGCATGAAGAGCGTTGAAAACACTCTTAACAGCATGATGAAATAATCAGCTGTTGAAATTGCTCATTGCCTTGTCGGTTTCGCCGCAGACCATAAGTTCAACAGCATCGCATGCCTTTTCCGCAGCCTCACGCAAAGCGGGAAGCTCATCTTTTTTGAAGTTTGAGAGCACCCAGTCGGCAAGCTCATAATCGGGATGCGGCTTTTCTCCGACACCCAGCTTGACTCTCGGAAAATTATCGGAATTCATAAGATAAATAATGCTCTTGATTCCGTTGTGTCCGCCTGCGCTTCCCTTTCTTCTGATGCGGAGCTTACCGCAGGGAAGGGAAATATCATCAAAAACAACAATGATTTTTTCGGGCGGTATTTTATAGAAAGCCGCCGCCTGCTTCACAGCCTCTCCGCTGTTATTCATAAAGGTCTGAGGCTTCATAAGCAGACATTTGTGACCGCCCAGCTCGATTGAGGCGGTCACTGACTTGAACTGTATTTTACTGATTTTGACATTATTCTTATCCGCCAGCAAATCCGCAAACAGGAAGCCCGCATTGTGACGGGTCAGCTCATACTGTCTGCCTGGATTTCCGAGACCGACTATAAGATATTCGGGAGGTCCCGAGGGGGATGAATTTCGTTTTAAAAAACCCATGTTGTGATAATCCTTTTAGTTTGCTTCAATAATTGCGGTCTTTGTTTCTTCGGTGCTCACGCTGCCGTCATCATATTCAGCGGGAGTTTTTGTGTAAATAACCTTGATTTCCATTTTGTCAAGAAGAGCCTTTGCTTCTTCTGTTGAAAGGTCACCGTCTGAGAAAAGGATGCTGAAGGATGCAGGGCCTGTTCCTCCGGGAGAAACACCAAGCTCACCGCCGAGATTTGTGTTGACAAAAACGCCGTTTTCGCCGTTATCCTTAACCTCGAAGCCATAAATTGTAACACTTTCCTCGGAGTTGTTGGTAACTTCAATGATCTGCTCATATGCAAGCCACTCTTCGGGAGCTGCATAAAACTGAGCCGCAAGAGCTTCACCCATGCCGTATTCGTTTGCAAGTCTTGCCTGATATCTGTCGGGATTCTTGATAAGTGAATTGAGAAGAGTGTCATTGAGAGTGAAATCATTCTTGATAACGGTAAGCTCAACCTGCTCGGGTTCGCTCTTATCAGAGAAAATAAAATATCCGCCGACTGCGACTGCCGCCGCAATAACAACTGCAACTATTGCTATTATGATTTTTTTCATGGTATTATCCTCCGTAAAATTATTTTTACTCTTGCATTATGACAGATTTTTGTTAAAAAAACAATAGAATTGCATTAAATTTCGGAAAGAATTTACATATTATTAAAATAAAGTAAAGGCGACCTGTGACAGCCGCCCTTACATATGATTTATATTTCTTCAAAAGTGAAAACATCATCCGAATATCTGCATACATAATTTTTGCCTGCAACAAGCTTTCCTTCAAGCATCTCTTCGGAAAGCTTATCCTCAATCTGCTGCTGAATGGCTCTTCTCAGAGGCCGTGCACCGTAAACGGGGTCAAATCCCGCTTTTCCGATTGCATCAACCGCTTCTTCGGAAAATTCAAGCCCGATTTCAAGTTCACCGACTCTCTTTGAAAGCACTGAAAGCATTCTTTTTGCAATTTCGTTGATATCATCTTTGCCGAGCTGATGGAAAACAATAATATCGTCAACTCTGTTGATAAATTCGGGTCTAAAAACATTTTTAAGCTCGCCCATGACTGCTTCGCGAATTTTCTTTTCATTCAGGGTTTCGTTACTCTGCGGAGCAAATCCGAGAGTGCCCGCACCGCTCTGAGCAATCATTTTTGCACCTACATTTGAAGTCATAATGATTATGCAGTTTTTGAAATCAACCCTTCTGCCCTGCGAATCCGTAAGAATTCCGTCTTCAAGAATCTGCAGAAGCATGTTGAAAACATCGGGATGTGCTTTTTCAATTTCATCAAAAAGAACAACCGAATAGGGTCTGCGTCGTACCTTTTCCGTAAGCTGACCGCCCTCTTCATATCCGACATATCCGGGAGGCGAACCGACAAGCCTTGAAACGGTGTGCTTTTCCATATATTCGGACATATCAAGCCTTATCATTGCATTTTCATCGCCGAACATTGACGATGCAAGAGTTTTGCAAAGCTCCGTTTTACCTACACCCGTAGGACCGAGAAAGATAAATGAGCCCGTAGGTCTTTTCGGGTCTTTAAGCCCCGCTCTGCCTCTGCGGATAGCTCTTGCAACCGCACTTACCGCCTCATCCTGACCGACTATTCTGCCGTGAAGCTCCTCTTCCATGTGAAGAAGTCTCTGACTCTCTTCCTGCGTAAGCTGAACAACGGGAATTCCCGTCCATTGCGAAACGATTGAAGCAATCTCCTGCTCACCGACCTCGCCCGTTGAACGGTTACTCTTATCCTTCCAGAGCTGTCTTTCGTTTTCAAGTTCCGAGGCAACCTTGTTTTTTTCATCACGGATTTCTGCTGCTCTTTCAAAATCCTGCGAATTAACAGCGGATTCCATTTCTTCGTTAAGCGATTTAAGCTTGTTTTCAAGTGCTTTGAGGTCGGGCGGTGCGGTGAATGCCTTGAGCCTTACTCTTGAAGCCGCCTCATCAACAAGGTCTATTGCCTTATCGGGCAGATATCTGTCACCGATATATCTCGACGACATTTTGACAGCCGCAAGAATTGCGTTATCCGTAATTTTAACCTTGTGGTGTGCTTCGTATTTATCACGGATTCCTTTAAGAATTTCAACCGCCTCTTCTTCGGAAGGCTCTCCGACGGTAACGGGCTGAAATCTTCTTTCAAGAGCGGAATCCTTTTCGATGTGCTTGCGGTATTCTTCGAGAGTGGTTGCACCGATAACCTGAAGTTCGCCCCTTGCAAGCGAGGGCTTGAGGATATTCGCCGCATCAACGGCACCTTCCGCCGAACCTGCACCGATAAGAGTATGCACCTCATCGATGAAAAGGATTATATCCCCTGCCTTTTTGACTTCTTCAATCGCATTTCTGATTCTCTCTTCAAAATCGCCTCTGTATTTTGTGCCTGCAACCATTCCCGTAAGGTCAAGCGTGATTATTCTTTTGCTTCTGAGAAGCTCGGGCACCTCACCCGTTGCGATTTTAAGGGCAAGCCCTTCCGCGATTGCGGTTTTGCCTACACCCGGCTCACCTATAAGGCAGGGATTATTTTTCGTTCTTCTGCTGAGAATCTGAATAACCCTTTCAATCTCATTGTGTCTGCCTATAACGGGGTCAATTCTGCCCTGCATTGCAAGCACCGTCAGATCCCTGCCAAACTGACTGAGAGTCGGTGTATCCGATTTTTCTTTTGCATCCTTCTTTGACTGTGACGGCTGAGAAGTGCTTCCGAGTGCATTCGTCAGGTCATTGAGCAAATCCTGCGGCTGAACTCCGAGACGGCTGAGAATTTCCGTTGCGGCTCCGCTGCCCTCACGGATAATTCCCATAAGAATATGCTCCGTTCCGATATAGGAATGTCCCATGTTCCTGCCCTGAAGAATTGCCGTATCAATAATATTTTTCGCTCTCGGCGTGAAATCATTCGGCGAAAGCACCGTCGGCGAACCGATTCCGATGCTGCTTTTGATTACCGTTTCAACCTCGTTATAAGTTACCTTTCTTGCTGTGAGTGCTGTATGTGCCATACCTCCGCTTTCCGCAAGCAGACCGAGCAGAATATGCTCACTGCCGACATAGGTATGACCGAGGTTTTCTGCCGAAGTTACCGCACTGTTGAGTGCATCATTGGCTTTCTGAGTAAAGCCCGTAAATCTGTACATATAAAATCCCCCCGATTTTATAAATTACGCCAGAACTTCCCTCACTGTTTTGGCTCTGATTACATCCCTCGCAGAAGCCGTTGTTGCCTCTGCATTTGCAGCACTGATTGTTGCAGGCTGCATACTGACTATAAGTTCATTCATTTTTTCTATCGGAATATCAATAATTCCCCTTGCCGCACCGAGTCTGACAACTGAAATAAGCTCCATGAATTCATCTGTGCTGAGAAGTCTTGCATTTCTGAGCACTCCGAGAGCACGGAAGATTTTATCCTCTTCAACGGGATTTTTTATAATTTCGGTTGCCGCCGCTCTTTCCTGTGCAACAAGCTGAAGCACAATTGATTTGAGGTTTGCGATAGCGGTTTCTTCGGTTATGCCGAGAGTTATCTGATTGCTTATCTGGTAAATATCACCCTTTGAAAGCGAACCTTCACCGTATGCTCCTCTGATGGTAAGACCGAGCTTCGAAACGGTGTTTGCAAGTCTGTTCATCTGACCGCATCTTGTCAGGGCAGGCAGATGAAGCATAACCGATGCACGCATTGCCGTGCCGAGATTCGTCGGGCATTGAGTAAGATAGCCTATTCTTTCGTCAAAAGCATATTTCAGCTTTGAAGCAAGCATGCTGTCAAGCTTATCGGCAATGTCATATGCCTCTTCAAGAGCAAGACCTGCCTTCATCACCTGAAGCCTGATATGGTCTTCCTCACAGAGCATGATTCCGACGCTCTCATCCGCGGAAAGCACAAGTGCGCTTCCGTCTTTTTTTGCGGCAAATTCGGGACTGATAAGGTGTCTTTCCGCAAGCGACACCGCCTGAATTCTCGAAAGGTCTTTCATCTCAATATAGCTGAAATCCTTTCTGTCATTTTCAAAAAGAACGCTTTTCACAAGCTCATTCACCTTGTTTTTGCCTGCAATATCAAGCTTTGCGGGAAACGGGAATTCATCAAGATTTCTTGCAAGACGGATTCGCGTGCTGAGAACGATGTATCCCTGATCGCCTTTATCTATATACCATTTATTCATCTGTTTTCGCCTCCTTCAAGAGCCTTGATTTCATCTCTGATTTTTGCCGCTGCTTCAAATTCCTGCTTTGCAACGGCATCATTCATTGCAGCTTTGAGCTTTGCGATTTTTTCTTCCGCAGTTTCCGTTTTCGGCTGTTCGGGTACGGAAGAAACTGTTTTTCCGCTGTGCTTTATCTTTCCGTGAATTCTCTGGATTGACGGAAGAAGCTTATCATAGAATGTTCTGTAGCAATCGGCACAGCCGACTCTGCCGTCACGGGCAATTTCATCAAAAGACGAGCCGCATTTAGGACATCTCGGAGCATTGCCTGCCGAAAGAGACGGCATCATATCACCGAGAAAGCCTCCGAAAAACTCCGAAAGATTCAGACCGAAGCCCGAAAAAACATCCGAATAGCCGAGGTGCGATGCGCAGTCGGAGCAAAGATGACTCTCCGCCATATCACCGTTGATAATCTGCTTGATGTGGGTTGTTGCTTCGTTTTTTCCGCAATTCTGACATAACATAATCAATCATCCTTTCCTTCTATCGAAATAAGCATTTGTTTGAATATTGAGGCTCTTATTCTGTCTTTGACGGCAGGCGGCAATGCCCTGAGCGAATTTTCGCCCGTTGCGGCAAGCAAAAGCTTTGCACACTGAGTATTTATCGCACCGTTATGAAGAAGATTGAGCACATTTGCACGGCAGGTTGCATAGTCTATCGCATCACCGATATAATTAACCGTATGCATGATAAGCGAGGGTCTGTCAAGCTTCATGCGTGTGATTTTGATATAGCCTCCGCCGCCTCTCCTGCTTTCAACAATATATCCCTGCTCGGGTGTGAAGCGTGAAGAAATAACATAATTTATCTGACTCGGCACACATCCTATACTCTGTGCGAATTCGTTACGCTGGATTTCGGTTGTGCCGTCATTTTCAAGCATTTCAAGAAGAATTCTTGCAATATCATTGCTCAGACTCATATTTTTTCGTCCTTTCCTTGGTGAATGTTTGACTTTGACTTTCTTTGACTTTAACTCAATTATAGTCAGAAAAGGTCAGAAGGTCAATAGTCAAAAAAGGTCAAATTTGTTCTTTTGCATTTGAATATCACAGATTATCTTCGTTTTTCTTCCGATTTCTCGTTTTTTCGTGTTTTTTAGGTAAACTGGTGGCTGTTGAGAAAGGAAGCTGAATGGCTGCCTCCCATTCAGGGGAGGTGCTGAGCGTCAGCGAAGCGGAGGGGTTT
>JAZOVN010000308.1:0-5360 GCA_045658725.1 Acutalibacteraceae bacterium | reverse complement strand
AAAGTAAAAGTAAAAATATGCTGCTGTGAAAACATTGTTTTTCATTGAAATAACCTCTGATTTGTTATCTGTTGGCTAAAGAATAGCACTTTGAAATCGGTTTGTCAATAGTTTTCGCGAAAAAACTTTAGCGATTTAAAGTTTTTAATCGCTGTATCATCTGTTTTCAATATTTATCTGACAAACAGCCATTGCATCGAGTGCTCTTTCGTGGCTTTCGGGGGTAACACCCGCACAGCATTCCGCATCAACAAAAATCGGAGTTTCGGGAAGATAAGCCTTGATTATCATTGCATTTGAGATAACGCAGATATCGGTGCAAAGTCCGATAAGGGTTACGCTTTCTATTTTTTCTTCATAATTATCATATGCCTTGAGAAGCTGAGCGAGTGCAACGGAGCCGAAGGAAGGCTTGTCAATTGCCTCTTCCTTGCGGAGTGCATCAAGCTCGGGTCTTATCTGCCAGCCGTCGGTGTCTTTTATGCAATGCTCAACGGGAAGATTCTTTCCTTCCTGCGTTTGCATATAATCAGTCTCGTGAGTATCTCTCGTAAAAAGCACTCTGCCGTCAAAATTTTCGATTTTTGCCTTAACGGCAGGAAGAATTGCAACGGCTTCTTTCGTGCCGAGTGCACCGTCGATAAAATCATTCTGCATATCAACAACAACAAGAAATTTCATATTATTCTCCTATTCAAAAATAATCGGGTCATCCTTATAGGGATTATCAATTCGTTTGACATCATAATACGCCTGCGGAAATTTCGGGCTTGGATTTTCGGAGGCAAGCGACAAATCAACCTGAGCACTCTCTCCCTCACGCAGAAGTCTGCCAACAACAACAAGGCTTGCACCTTCAAAATCATAACAGCAGGTTGAAAGAGTCAGGATTTTGTCGTTTTCATTTATGTCAACACCCGTTGTATAAAGCTTGCGTTTGTCGATTTCGGCAAGATAATTTCTGAAACGCTCCTCACCTGCGTTAACAAAAATATAATTGAAAATTTTCCCGTTATCGTCGGATGCATCACGGTTTGAGATGAACACGGCATAAACCTTGAAGGTGTAGTCGCCGTAAAGCGTGCTCATTCCGATAAGCGGAGCTTTTCTGAAGCCATCGATTGTTTTATATTGCTCCAGAGTGCCGAAAATCTTATCGTCATGCCTCATGTTGTGACCGTAAATAACGGTGTTTCTGCTGAGGTTTCTCATCTGACAGTGATAATCAAAGAACGGCACACCGTAGGAGGTATATTTTCCGTAAAGGTCACGCCTGAGATATTTATCGTTATCCTCGGCCTGAACAACGGAATAATTTATGTTAAGCTCGGGAATCGAAATCCAGCCTGCGAACTCGGGATTTATCGCATAAAGATCCGAAAAAGCAGGATTCATTCCGTCGGGGAATTCAATGTCGGGATACTTGTTTTTTATTTCAATCCACGGATCAACCATGGGGGTTGTTGTTGCCTGAGAAACAAGCTCTGCAAGCTCCTCGGATTGCTTGTTTTCCTTGGCAGGCTCAATAACATATGTATTTATCAGAACAGCCGCACCTGCAATGATAACCGCTATCGCAAGTGCAAGAATGATTTTTCTTATCGGCAAACGGTCAGATAACGGCTTCTTTTCCGTGCGGAAGGTTTGACCGCCAAGCTCTGCCGCAAGCTCCTGTGCGGACTGATATCTTTCGTTTTTGTCGAAAGCAAGTGCCCGTGCGATTATTCTTTTTTCTTTTTCTGAAATGCCTTCAGGGAAACGCAGGGTCTTTCCCTTGCTTCTTTCGGCAGCGGAAGGCGGAAGAGTTCCCGTTGCCGCTTCATAAAGAATTGCACCGATTGCATAAACATCGGTATAAGCTCCGCAGTGCTTTGCACCAAGCTGTTTTTCGGGTGCATCAAAAGGAGAAAGAACGCTTTTCGGAGGATATGTATATCCCGTCAGAGCAACGATTTTTCCTCCGTCGGTAATCAGCGAATACGGTGAAATCCCGCCGTGCCACTTGCCCACCTTTGCAAGCTTGCACGCACATTCAACAACGGGCTTCATCAGCATGACAGCTTTTGAAAACGACATTGTCTTTCTGTTTCCGATAAAAGAAGAAAGCGGAACACCCGATGTCACGGAACAAACAAAATAGAAGGTTGAATTCTCGGCAAAACAATCCGTAAAATCAAGAATGCTTGTTTTGGAAACGGCACAGAGCTTCAGATAATGCGAATAATAAGCCGCAATTTCTTTGTCGCCTCTTGCACTGCAGCGTTCGTCATTGAACTTTATTATCAGTTCGCCCGGCAGTCGGTAAATCAGCTTTTCGTGAAGATATTCTGAAATTTTTACCCTCTGTCGGCTTTGGGTGTCAAACGCATGATAGGAAGTAAATATTTTGCCTTTTGAAACCACGCCGCCTACAATATAGCGGTTATTGAGCCTTGTGCCTGTTGGCAGGCAGTTTTCGGGATTTTTTTCGTCTTTGCCGCCGCTGAAGCCGCACAGAGGACACGATTTTGCATCATCGGGGCATTCATTCAGACAGTAAATGCAGCGTTTCATATTTACCTCCTTTCCGATGTTGAAAAATAACAGCTGTTGTGGTATATTAATAGAAAATATATTCTCAGGTGATTATAAATGAAAAACGGATTTTTTGCAATGGTTTCAAGAATGAAATATATCAACCGCTGGGCACTCATGAGAAATGAACACAGCGAAAATCTCTGTGAACACAGCTTTGAGGTTGCAGTTATTGCCCATGCACTTGCCGTTATCGGCAACAAGCGTTTCGGAAAAAATCTCAACGGCGAAAGAGCCGCCCTTATCGGACTTTATCACGACACACCCGAAACTCTCACGGGCGATATGCCCACGCCCGTCAAATATTACAGCGAAGAGGTCCGCCTTGCATATAAAACGGTTGAAGAAAATGCCTGCAGAAGCCTTGTTGATATGCTTCCCGAGGATTTCAGAGACGATTTTTCCGCAATGTTCATTCCCGAAGAGGATGACTCCGAGCTGTGGAAGCTTGTGAAAGCTGCCGATAAAATCAGTGCACTCATCAAGTGCAACGAAGAAAAGAAGGCAGGCAATTCTGAATTTATAAAAGCAGGAGAAGGCATCCGCAAATCAATCGACGAGCTTGACCTGCCCGAAGCAAAGGTTTTTGTTGAAGAATTCCTTCCTGCTTACGAAATGACCCTTGATGAACTCAGATAAATCACAGACCGAGCAGTTTTCGTGCGTTTTCGCCGAGAACTGCTTTTTCTTCTTCCGAAGAAAGACCGAAGCATCTGACCGTTTCCATATCCTGCCACGGTGCATTCCACGGTGCGTCACTTGCAAAAAGGATTTTGTCAACACCGTGAATATCAATTATTTCTTTTGCATAACGGGGAGTTATCATTCCGTAGCAATATGCCGTGTCGAGATAAACATTCTTTCCTGCAAGATATTTACGGGTTTCGGGCAAAGAACATATTCCCCCGAAATGAGCGGCAACTACGGGTGCTCCGCCAAAAACGGGCAAAACCTCCGAAAGTGCCTGAGCCGTGCAGTGAACGGGTTCGGGATAGCCGATATCATAGCCGCAATGGAAAAGGGTTATCATTCCGAGCGACGCGATTTTCTCATATATGGGAAGCATCTTTTTATCGTTGACAAAGAAATCCTGATAATCGGGATGAAGCTTGACACCCTTTATTCCGTTTGATTTCAGTCTTTCAAGCTCGTCAAGAGCATCGGGGCTGTCGGGGTGAACGCTTCCGAAAGGAATAATACCGTCAACTTCTTTGAGCGAAATTGCAAAATCATTTACTTTTGTCTGCTGGTGCGGATTTGTTGCGATGTTAAGCACAACGGAATAATCAATGCCGTCTTTTTTTGCAAGTTCAAGCAGACCCGCAACCGTACCGTCATGAAAGGGTCTTGTTATTCCCGAGCGGAGTTTAAGAACGGGCAATGCCTTTTCCGCCAGCTTATCGGGAAAACAGTGAGTGTGAAAATCTATAACCATAATATATCGCCTTGTTATTGAAAATATAAAACTATTTTACACCGAACACCGTCTTATATCAATATCAAAACCGAAAGATTTTGCAGGAATTTGTTGACAATCCCATATGCAGGTTTTATAATTTTATTGTATAAACGGCTTTTATGATGTCGTTACCGACTTGACGCTCGGCGTTGATATGACAATCACACTAATCACAAATGCAGTTCGATGCATCCGACAAAATGCTCTTGTAGTTATGCTTGTTGTTCCAAGCCGTGCAGATATTACAGCGATAATGGTTATCAGCTCTATATCAATTACTAATGGAGGATAAACATATGACAAAAATACTTATCAGCATCCTTTCGGTTCTTGTTATTTTGTTTCCTTTCAGTTCGTTCATTGTAGGAACATATCAGCAATTAACATTTCCCGGTGTACAAGAAATAACAAACAAGATCGTTGACGCTATGAAATCAAATGATATTGAAGCAATAGAAGATATGTTGTCTGAAGAAACAAAACAGCGTATGGAAGACCCTCAAAAAGAAATCAGTGAGTTTTTGCAGACTATCAACGGAGAAATAATAAACACGGAATATCATGGCGGCACTAGGGAAAAAGACGAAAGTGGCGGTGGCTATGTTTATAGTTTCAGATGCTGGGAGATTAAATTAGAGACAACAGAAAAAACATATTATTTGCAGATTAACTGGATAAGAGCAGATACAAGAAAGCCAGATAAAGTTGGTTTAAATAGCCTGATTCTTACTTGTGAAGAAATAGGAATATTAGCAGAACTTTATTGATTAAAATAAAAATATCGATTTGTCAAAGAATTCCCTGCTGAAACCAATCAAGAAACAGTTCTCTGATTGACAAATATGATACAAGTAACAGTTTGAAAAGTTAACCAAAGTAAGCAGGATGTTTCCTCATCCTGCTTGCCCTTGGCTCCTTTCCAAAGGAGCTGTCACGAAGTGACTGAGGATTGATTGGGCAATCTACAGCAACGAAGTTGTTATCTGCAATGCAAACGGCAATCCTTCGGGTGTTCATTATTACATCGGTACAGTATAAAGTCAGCTTTAAACACCAAATAATGCCCTTAATATAAAAATATAAACGGGCCCGTAGCTCAGTTGGGAGAGCGTTCGGTTCGCATCCGAAAGGTCATGGGTTCAAATCCCACCGGGTCCACCAAAAAAAGTTGTCACAGCTTTGCTGTGATGACTTTTTGTTTTTTAGTGGGATTTGAAGGACGAGCGGTACAGAGCAACAGTCCGGTGGACTGTTGTGACCGCGAGCGACCAAGCGACCGCAGTCGCGCGAATCAAATCCCATCGGGTAAGTCGGATCGTAGCCATGT
>JAZOVN010000307.1:0-2981 GCA_045658725.1 Acutalibacteraceae bacterium | reverse complement strand
CTTCACGCAGAACTTTGTATTTAAGATATTGAACTTTTGTGTCAAACTTTCTCATAATAATTCTCCTTAAAAGTAGCTGACCTTAATGCGTTTACCCATCTTTTTGAGGCAAGCGGAAAGCTCCTCAACAAGATTCATTTTTATGCTGAAATTAATGGGCAGGTCGGGATTCTGATGAGCGGGGTTGATTGCTCTGCCCACATAGAAATTTATATCAGTTGCTTCTTCAAAAAGCAAGCGGGAAATTAATGAAGCACCGTCACGCTTTAAGCTCCAATGCTCATAATGTTCGTTTTCGCCGAGATAATCCTTTGCATATTCAAGGACTTTGTTGACGGTTATAACACCTTCTGTTACAAGGTCAACACCCTCGATTTCCGCAATGGGAGGCACATCGGCTTTCTCAAAATTAAGGCTTGCTTTAATCGGTTTATTGAGATATTTTGCGGCAATTGATGAGGTTGTGCCGCCGCAGATGATGTGTTTGCCCTCTTTCGAGAAGAAGAGCGACATCATTCGGTTTGCATCGTCTCGATTTGACGGAGGTCCGAAAAGAAGATTCATCGGCTCACGTTTTCTGATTCGAACAATGCAGGCTGTTGCATCGTCACCGGGTTTGCCGCCATAGAGCTTGAAACATTCATCAACAAGGATTGTTGAAAGAGTTTTGGCGGTATATCCGACGGGAGCAAGAGTTTCGATAAACGAAATGATATCTTCTCGCTTCCAACCGAAATTATACGACATTCCTATGCCTGCATGAGGACAGCCGTCACTCATCGCAACAAAAATATCGTTTTCGCGAAGCTTGATTACGCTTTTGAAAATCTTTTTGCCGCCAATGTTCATTTCGGTTTTCGGATAATCATAATTTTGTTCGTCACGGATAACGATTACCTGCGGATTATCATACTGAATAACCTCTGCAATATCGTTGTTTTTCAGATGAATAATCGTAAAGGTTGAATATGCAACGCCTCTCACCGAACAAACAGGAAGGGTTGCCGCAATGGTTGAACCGCATTCCTCAATAGGAAGCCCCTCCGCCATCATAGTTGAAATTATCTTTGAGGTCAAGGTCGAAAGAATGCTTGCTTTAACACCGCTTGCGAGACCGGCGCCAAGAACGATAACTGTTGAGTTTTCGTCCTGCTCAACAACGTCAACATGGTCGCCGCAAAGCTCTTCGCCATAATGATTGACACTTTTATAGCCGATATCTGCACACAAATCATTCATCGGTAATCGACTCCTTCAGCTTCGCAAGAGCGATTTTTGTTTCAGCGGCAGTTTCGCCGAGAAGTGATGCGATTTCCTGAACAATACGCATCTGCTTTTCAACAACTCTGTCGGCAACTTCAACGGTCTGACGGCTGATGTTTTCTTTCTTTTCGCGCTCTGCCTCTTCATCGGTTACATCACGCATAATTCCGATAAGAAGGTGCGAATCACGGTCATAAACATCCGTCTGTTCAACATATCTTTTATATTCCGCAAGATACACACGCTGGTCACGGACATCTCTACCCGTTGAAAGAACGGTCATAAACACGCTCGGATCAAGAATTCTGACGACCTGATCACCGAGAACATCCGATGCACTGCGGATATTCATAATCTTTCTTGCGGCGGTGTTTATCTGCTGAACTTCAAGCTGTTCGTTGAGAACGATAAGTCCGTTGGGAGTGTTTTTAACGATTGTATCCGAAAAGCTTTCGGCTTTATCCTTAAGATAAGGCAGACACATAGAGCTTTCAGCCTTGCCCTGCGAAATAGCTATTGCCTTTTCACGGCAGGTATTATATCCGCAGGAGCCGCAGTTAAGCTCATCGGAAGGCTTGAATTTGCCCATCTGACGGAGAATATTGTTGATTTCGATTTCTGAAGGCAACGGGAGCTTTCTTTCGATGAAGCTGAAATTCTTTTTGAGTTCGATTGCTCTGGGCTGGTCAACCTCAAAATCTCTTTTGCCCGCATAATTTGCAACCTCAATGTAGTCCTTGATATTTGAGGTGTGGTGGTATTTTTCAATAACGGGACCGCCTACACAGCTGCCGACACAAGCGGACATTTCAATAAAGCACTTATGAATCTTGCCCTTTTCGATATCCTTAAGAACCTGAATGCAGTTTTCAACACCATCGATTGCAACATATGTATAGTCGCTCACTTCGGTCATTGTTTTGAGCACACCGCCCGTTGTGGGGAAGAATCTTGCACGGCTGAATTCGTCTTTATCCGAAATCGCTTCAAGCTCGATGTTTTCTTCCTTGAGCCATTCGGTAAGTTCTTCAAAAGTGAGAACAGCATCGCAGATTCCTTCGTAATATTCAGCTTCATCCTTCTTTGCAACGCAAGGACCGACAAAAACGGTTTTTGCATTGGGAATACGCTTCTTGATATCCTGACAGTGTGCCTGCATAGGCGACATAACATCAGCAAGATAGCCGAGAGCAGCGGGATAATGCTTCTGGATAAGCAGATTTATTGAATGACAGCAGGATGAGATAATAACATCTCTTTCTTCCTCTGCCAGAATTCTTTCATATTCGTTTTTGACGATGGTTGCACCGATTGCTGTTTCTTCAACATCAAAAAAGCCGAGTTTCTTCAATGCAGAACGCATAGCATTGATGCCCGCGCCGTCATAGTTTGCAATGAATGAAGGAGCAAGGCTCACAACAACGGGGTCACCGCTCTGAATAAACACCTTTACCTTTTCAACCTCGTTAACAATTTCCTTTGCATTCTGCGGACACACAACAAAGCACTGACCGCAGAGAATGCATTCATTGCCTATAATATGCGCCTGATTGCCCGAAAAGCGGATAGCTTTGACCGGGCAATGGCGGATGCATTTATAACAGTTTTTGCAGTTTGATTTTTTAAGAGTAAGGCAATTCATAAAATATTACTTCCCTTCAACTGCTGATAAAATGTTTTCTTTAAAAAACTCTTTGAAATTCTCTTTTGTTATGCCG
>JAZOVN010000306.1:0-8852 GCA_045658725.1 Acutalibacteraceae bacterium | reverse complement strand
CTGCGGTAAGTGAAAAGTAAAATTAAAAACGGAAGTGTACCGAAAAAGTACGCTTCCGTTGATTTTTTTATTCATCAAGATTTTTGACTGTCGGCAGATTCCAGTGGAATATCGTTGCGAGAATTCTGATAATTATAACCGAACCTGCACCGATTATAATCGCAAGGGTCGATGAGCAGATATTATAATGTATAAGAATGTAATAAATGATTGCACCGATTATCGCCGCAAGGGCATAAACTCTTTTGCGGAGGATTTTCGGTACTCTGCCTGCCATTATGTCACGCATAATGCCGCCGCCGACACCCGTTAAGGTTGCAACAAAAATGGAGAGGAACATATTCTCTTCAAAACCGCATTCAATTGAACTGTTTACACCGCCTACAACAAAAACAGAAAGTCCGATTGAATCAAAGATGTTTATAACCTGCGAATAAATGTCATAGTGCTTCTGGATTTTCTTGCCGAAGAAATATGCAATGACAAAAATTGCAAGCGAGGTTATAACCGCAGTTATTGCATAAACGGATTTGCGGAATGCCATGGGAGGAGTAAATCCGAGAATAAGGTCACGCAGAATACCGCCGCCGACTGCCGTTACCGTGCCGAGAACGAGTGCACCGAAAATGTCAAATTTCTTTTCGAGAGCAGTGATCACACCCGTTATCGCAAAAGCAACAGTTCCGATTATCTCGATTGCAAAAAAGATGTTTTCAACATTCATCGGTTTTCCTCCTGAAAATGATTTCGGCTGCAAAGAATATGGCTCCGCCGATAATATAACAAATAATATCTTTTATATCAAAGGTTCTTCCAAGTGCGGTGCTGATTACGGGATTGTTTTCGAGTCCGAGAAGCTTAACGAAATCAAAATATTGCAAGCCTTCAACCGCAACGGCAAAAAGTGTTGCAAAAACGGGGAGAAGCCTGATTTTTTCGGGAATGAATATTCTTGCAAAGGCACAAATGAGCATAACAACAAGAACATCGCCGACAAAAGGCCGTATGAATTTATCGTGAACGAAGACCGCAATCAGAATTTCAACCGCAAACAGCAGGATAAAGATGATTGAATATATAAGCCTTGATTTATTTCTTTTCATTTTTTCTTTTCCTTAAATCCGCAAAAAATTCCGAAAGAAGGGCGGCACATTCATCCTGCATGAATCCGCTTATAACCTCGGGCTTGTGGTTGTAGGGCAAATCAAAAAGATTGATAACAGAGCCGCACGAGCCTGCCTTGATATCCGATGCACCGAAAACAAGGCGTTTTATTCTTGAATTGATTATCGCTCCCGTGCACATGGGGCAGGGCTCAAGAGTAACGAACATTTCGCATTCCCAGAGCCTCCAGCCGCCAAGCTTTTTGCAGGCAAGGTCAATTGCTTCGATTTCGGCATGAGCAAGAGCGTTTTTGCCGTATTCGCGGCGGTTTCTGCCAACCGAAACAACCTCTCCGTTACGCACGATAACCGCACCGACGGGCACTTCAAGTTCGTCAGCGGCAAGCTTTGCCTGTTCAATTGCAAGATTCATAAAATATGTATCGGTCATGATTTGCCTCAAATCAACAGGGCGACCCTATCGAGCCGCCCGTTTTTTTATTATTATTTCTTGCTGCGAAGGTCAATTTTTTCAACATGCCAGATATCTCTTGCGTAGTCGTTGATTGAGCGGTCAGCTGCAAAAACGCCTGCACCTGCAATGTTCATAAGCGACATCTTTGTCCATCTGTCCTTATCAGACCAGATTTCTTCTGCCTGCTTCTGGATGTTTCTGTAGTCCGCAAAATCTGCAAGAACCATGTAGGGATCGTGGTGGGTGATTGAACCGCCGATTTCGCCGAACATCTTTCCGCCGATACCCTTGTTGATGAAGTTGATAAGGCTGTTGAGTTCGGCATTGTTGGTGTAATAATTCTGGGGATTATAGCCTGCCTTTTTGAGCTCGTTTACTTCGGGAGTGCTCATGCCGAAAATAAGAATATTTTCAGGACCTACGGCATCGTAAATCTCAACATTCGCACCGTCCATTGTGCCGACGGTAACCGCACCGTTTATCATAAGCTTCATGTTACCCGTGCCGCTTGCTTCGGTACCTGCAAGTGAAATCTGCTCGCTGATATCGGCTGCAGGCATGAGAGCCTCTGCCATGGTAACATTATAATCCTCCATGTAAACAACCTTGAGAAGGTCTTTGACATCGGGATCGTTGTTGATGAGATTTGCAAGAGCAAAGATGAATTCGATGATTTTCTTTGCCATGTAGTAGCCCGAAGCTGCCTTTGCACCGAAAATATAGGTGTGAGGAGTGTAGTTTCCGTTGGGATTTGCCTTGATTTCAAGATATTTTGCAAGAATCTGGAAAGCATTGAGATGCTGACGCTTATACTCGTGGAGACGCTTGACCTGAACATCAAAAATTGAGTTGGGATCAAGGCTGATGCCTGTTTTGTGCTTTACGATTTCAGCGAAATTCTCTTTGTTTTCAAGCTTGATTCTGCGAAGGTCTTCAAGTACACCCGCGTCGTCTGAATATTTTGCAAGCTTTGAAAGCTTTGATGCATCATAAATGAAATCCTTGCCGATGAGGTCTGTGAGCATTCCGGTAAGACCGGGGTTTGCCTGGCAGAGCCAGCGGCGGTGAGCAATGCCGTTGGTGACATTGGTGAATTTATCGGGCTCAAGTGTATAGAACTCGTTGAAAATTGTGTCTTTGAGAATCTGACTGTGGAGAGCGGAAACGCCGTTTACCTTGTGGCACACAGCAACGCAGAGGTTAGCCATTTTAACTGCACCGTTTGAAATGACAGCCATTCTTTCAACTCTGCCTGCATCGCCCGTTGCATCCCAGATTTTCTTTCTGAAGCGGTTGTCGATTTCCTTGACAATCTGATAAATTCTGGGAAGAAGGCGCTTGAAGAGGTCTTCGCCCCAGCATTCAAGAGCTTCAGCCATAACGGTGTGGTTTGTGTATGCACAGCATTCCTCAACGATTCTGTAAGCATCGTCCCAACCGTAGCCACATTCGTCAAGCATGATTCTCATAAGCTCGGGAATAGCCATTGTGGGATGGGTATCGTTGATGTGGATTGCGTTCTTTTCAGCAAAGTTTTCGAGTGAACCGTAATCTCTGAGGTGACGCTGAACGATATCCTGGACCGATGCAGAAACAAGGAAATACTGCTGACGCAGACGAAGGCTCTTTCCTTCGGGGTGGTTATCTGCAGGATAAAGCACCTTGCTGATAACTTCTGCCATAGCCTTTTCTTCCATTGCACGCATATAATCGCCCTGATTGAACATAGCCATATCAAGACCGTCAACCTTTGCCGACCAGAGACGGAGCACGGCGGCACCCTTGCCGTCTTTGCCTGCAACCATCATATCATAGGGAACAGCCTTGACGGTTTTGCAGTTGACAAGCTCAACATGATGATATGATGCTTCCCATGAATCGATGACTTCGCCTTCAAATTTAACCTCAACGGTCTTGTCTTCTCTGGGAACAAGCCACACATCACCGCCGGGAAGCCAGAAATCGGGCATTTCGGTCTGCCAGCCGTCAATGATTTTCTGCTTAAAAATACCGTATTCATAAAGAATTGAGTAGCCCATGCCTCTGTAGCCCTGATTTGCAAGAGCATCAAGATAGCATGCTGCAAGTCTGCCCAGACCGCCGTTGCCCAGACCCGCATCGGGCTCGCAGTCAAAGAGCTTCTCAAGCTTAACACCGAAGCTCGAAAGAGCCTTTTCCGCAGTTGATGTAAGATTGAGATTATAAAGTGTGTTTTTGAGAGTTCTTCCCATGAGGAACTCCATGCAAAGGTAATAAACCTTCTTCTGTCCCTTTTCGAGCGAGAGCTTATCGAATTCTCTTCTTGAATCCCTTACCATATCTCTTGCGATCATGGAAAGAGCTCTGTAGAACTGTTCGTTTGTCGCATCCTTGGGAGTTACGCCGAAGAAATGAGAGAGCTTTGATGAAATCATTTCTTCAAGCTGTTTTTTGGTGATTGCCATATAATAATCCTCCTATAACTGTCCGTCTGTAAAAAACGATACAGTATATTTTACACTAAAATTTAATTTATTACAACAAATTTTTAACAGATGTTTGATTTAAAATGCTTGTAAGAGATAGAAATTTAGGTTATAATAAGAGAAAAATTTGGTTGAATTGCAAAAAAGGAACAAAGTTGGTGGTTTTTTGTATAATTTTTATGAGGCAGAGAACTCAATATACATAAAAAAAGAGCAAGAGAAAAAACAGATAAAACGCATCGGTTTTGCGGCAGGTGCAAGCGTTATAGGGTATGTTCTTATTCAGAATATTCTGTCAATCCTTATTTATCTTTCTCCGATCGGTGAAATTTATGACAGCGACCCTGCCATGCAGAGCGTTGTGAGCATTTTTCTTTCGGTTTTCGGAATTGCGGTTCCCTTCGGAATTGCAGGATATTTTCTCAACAAAGGTAAGAATACTCCCGTTGTTGATTTCAGAAAACCCGTCAGCACTCCTCTTATGCTCAGCGTAACCTGTCTGGGTTTTTTCGTTTGCCTTACAGGTAATTATGTGACGGGTGTTTTTGTTGATTTTATGGACAGGCTCGGAATCCTGCTTTCGTCACCCGAATACTATCCGCCCACCGATTTTGCGGGCAGAATAATTTATACCGTTTCAATTGCCGTAGTGCCTGCCCTTGTTGAGGAATTTGCCGTCAGAGGCGTTATTCTTCAGTCGCTGAGAAAATACGGCGATAAGTTTGCGATTATTGCATCCGCTCTGCTTTTTGCGGTTATGCACGGCAACCTCATTCAGGCACCGTTTGCCCTTATTGCAGGAATCGGAATAGGCTATGCCGTCTGCATAACAAACAGTATAAGAACGGGAATCCTGATTCATTTCTGCAACAATCTTTATTCGGTTATTGTTGAATTCATCGTTGCGGATATTACCGACGAAAGCAAGCTCAACACGGTATATCTTGCACTCACATCGGTTCTTTATGCGGTAACGGTTATCGGTACGGTTGTGTTTGTGATAATCAGAAAGCAAAGAAAACTCGTGCCGTCATTCACCGTTATGAAAGAAAAAGAAAAAATGAAGGCTTTTATTATGACAGTTCCCATGATAATCGCCCTTCTGATTATGATTTACATAACATCAAATTTCATTGATTTCGGAAGATAAAACCATCCCCGTGCATTGTTAGCACGGGGATTTTGATTGCCGATAAAGTCGCCAGAATACCTTTTGCAATTATGAATAAACTGCAAAAATTATTATTTTTATTGAAAATATTGAATTTTAGTGATAAAATAAAAAAGTTACTAAAAATAAGGAGGGATACTTCTTGGATAACGAAAACAAAAACACCCTTCCCGAAGAAGAGGAAAATACTGCTGCCGAAGCTGTTGAAGAAACAGTTGAAGAAGCAGAAGCTCCCGAAACAGCCGAAGAAGCTGCCGAAGAATCAGACGCTTCCGAAGAAACAACCGAAGAAACAGAAGATACTGTTGATGCCGAGGAAGAAGGTTCAGAAGAAGAAAACAGCGTATCCGATGAAGCTGCTGATGAACTGAGCGAAGAAGACCTTTGCATTATCTGCGGAGAAAACAAAAAAGCCGAGGACAGCGAATATTGCCCCGCATGCGAAGCGGCAATGTATAAAAGAAAAATTCCTGCCCTTGCATGGATTTCGGGCTTTGCCGTTATTGTGATAAGCTTCTTTGCACTTATTGTTGCAGGTCTTATCAGTGCTCCCGCAATTGAAGCATTGCAGGGTGATGTTGAAGCGGCAAACAAACGCTGGTACACCGCATATTCCGAATATTCTCAGGTTTCCTCAAGTGCGGATGAAATCAAGAGCATCATCAACGAAAACAACCTGCTCGCAATGTTTGTCAAAGAAGGCAGAGGCAATAAAGAAAAGATGATTAAAGCCTATGCAAAGGCAAGATCACCTCTTGATTCTGCATATATTGCAATGATGGTTTACGGCGAGAATGCACTTAAAGAATTCAAGGGAATCAAAGAAATCGTTGAGCTTTACGATGATTTTTATCAGAGCTACACCCTTATGAGTGATGCGATTGACGGTATGCTCGGCGGTGCCGATAAAAATGAAACTCTTGCAGCTTTTGAAGCTCTCAAAGGTGCGGAAGGCGTAAACGAGGTTTACCGCAACTATTTCCTTTTCAATGCAGCCGATTTCTATAAGCTCGGTTCCGAAGAAAAGCTTAAATATATCGAAGCTGCCGAAGCTGAAGCAAAGGCACAGGGCAAGGATTATTCATGGCTCTACAACCTTGAAATTGCAGATTCTCTCTGTCAGGACGGCGAATACGATAAGGCACTCAGATATGTTGATTATCTTGCGGAAAACGATAAGAATAATTACAGAGCTTATGACCTTCAGATGAGAATTGCACTTGCAAAGGGTGAAACCGAAAAAGCAACCGCAATTCTTGAAGAGTTCAAGGCAAACAATGAAGGATATGACACCGCTTATGCACTCGAATCGGGCTTCTACCGCTGTACGGGTGATATTGAGAAGAGCAAAGCGGTATGTGAAGAAGGTTTTGTTGAAAATGATTTTTCGGCAGAGCTTCACCGTCAGCTTGCACTTGTTTATCTTCTTGAAGGCGATTATCTGAAGGCTTTTGAAGAGGCATTTACCGCCGATTCAAACGCAACTTATATGGCACAGTATTATATGGATAACAGCGGCTATACTCCGCAGCTTGATAATACTGTTTATCTTTGTGCATCAATTTGCAAGAAAAATAATCTTACGGGAACCACAAATGCGGTTTACATCGATCAGATTATTGAATACTATTCATCTTTTGATCCTTCGAATCAGGTTGCTGCAATTATGAACGGTGAAAAAACCATCGAAGAAGTTCTTACGGAAGGAGTGTGTGATCTCGCATGACGGTACTTTATATTATAACTAAAATTCTCACATTCCCCGGAGCATATCTCAGAGGTTTCTGGGAGCAACTCACCTGCAAGCTTCTCGGGCTTCCCGTTGAAGTTCCCGGTTATCTCAGACTTGACGAAGCATGCGGTCATGTTGAACACGGGCTTCCCAAGAAGGGCTTTGCTTCTTATCTTATGGCAACGGGTCCCGGCTTCATGAATTTCGTAACGGGCTTCCCGATTTTTCTCATGGGATTTGTAAGCCTTGAATTCCTCGGAATCAGATATTCCGACGGCCCCGCACTTTTCATTATTAATATTCTTATGACATATCTCGGCATCTCACTTATGTGCAATGTGTTTCCTCTTGTTGAAGATGCAATCAATCTTTTTGATGTTGCTTATTCACAGAAGAAAATGAACATTCTCGGCAGAATAATTTTTATTGTTCCGTCGGCAATTACCTATGCGGGTGCATATCTTGAAAAATACGGCATCACCGTTCTTGCATGGATTGTGTTTGTCATTTTATCTTTTGCACGATAAACAAAAATACTGCCTCACAATTTTGTGAAGCAGTATTTTTTTGCGTAAAACAGGAGACAGGCACGCAGCAGGTTGCATTTTGCTGCGGTTGGTTTGCCGCATTGTTCAGCCTCAGCGTTCCGGTGTCGGGTTGTCGACAGATTTTGCCTTTATTCCACCGTTTGGTTCGTTACCGTAAATGCAGTTTTTCGGCAGGGGAAAAGTACAGTCAGCCGATGTGCTGTCTGTCTCCTGGTCAGAGTGAAGAAATTACGGACCGTGTGTTTTTTGAAAAGATGCACGGTTTCACTCTGCCCGGAAGGCGGTTGATTTCCTTCTGTATATATATGACGAAAAAGAAGAAAGGTAACGAAAAAAAGCAGTACAATTAACAGTTTGTTCATAATCAAGGAGCAAAAGAAAAACTCCGATGAAAAAATCATCGGAGTGGCACCCCCTGCGGGAATCGAACCCACAACTGACCCTTAGGAGGGGCCTGTTATATCCATTTAACTAAGGAGGCAAATATTTATTTTTATCGGGGACTGTTATTACGAGCGACAGCGAGTAACAAGGTTCTGATGCGTCAGCATCAGGTTCTTATATCCATTTAACTAAGGAGGCAAATATTCAATTAAACAGCCCTCATACAAAAGGGGATAATCAGCTTTGAATATTCTACCAAAATCACATTGTAAAGTCAAGATATAAATTGTTGCCGAAATCCTCATATATTCGGCGTTTTGCCGATAAATAATACTTGAAAAATTTGACATAATATTATAAAATAAATAATTGGTAAAGTATGCGACTACTCTATAATAAAAATTCTGAAAGGATTGAAGAAAATGAGCTTACTTAACAAGAAAACAGTTGACGACATCAATGCAAAGGGCAAGAAGGTGCTTGTTCGTTGCGACTTTAACGTTCCTCTCAAGGAAGGCGTTATCACAGACGAAAACAGAATCAACGCCGCTCTTCCCACAATCCAGAAGCTTATAAATGACGGTGCAAAGGTTATCCTTTGCTCACATCTCGGCAAGCCCAAGAACGGCCCCGAAGCAAAGTTCTCACTCGCTCCCGTTGCAAAGAGACTCAGCGAGAAGCTCGGCAAGGAAGTTGTTTTTGCTGCTGACGATACAGTTGTAGGCGAAAACGCAAAGGCTGCTGTTGCTGCTATGAACGACGGCGATGTTGTTCTTCTTGAAAACACCCGTTTCCGTGCAGAAGAAACAAAGAACGGCGAAGCTTTCTCAAAGGATCTTGCAAGCATCTGCGAAATGTATGTTAACGATGCATTCGGTGCAGCTCACAGAGCACACTGCTCAACAGTAGGCGTAACAGCTTATGTTGAAGTAGCAGCTGTAGGTTATCTTATGGGCAAAGAGCTCAAGTATCTC
>JAZOVN010000305.1:0-3863 GCA_045658725.1 Acutalibacteraceae bacterium | reverse complement strand
CATGGTTCCTCAACTACACAAATCCCATGGCAATCCTTACGGGTTACATGCAGAGATACACAAAAATCAAAACAATCGGTCTCTGCCATTCCGTTCAGTCCTGCTCAAAGGACCTTCTCAACAGACTCGGCATGGAAGATAAGCTTGAAGGCAGAAAAGAGCTTATCGCAGGTATCAACCACATGGGCTGGCTTCTTGAAATCAAAGATAAAGACGGTAACGATCTTTATCCCGAAATCCGCAGAAGAGCTGCAGAAAAGAATGCAAACGAAAAGCACAGCGACATGGTCAGATTTGAATATATCAAAAATTTCGGCTATTACTGCACCGAATCAAGTGAACACAACGCCGAATATAACTGCTTCTATATCAAATCAAAATATCCCGAGCTTATTGAAAGATACAACATTCCTCTTGATGAATATCCCCGACGCTGCGTAAATCAGATTGCAGGCTGGAAGGCTGAAAAAGAAAGAATCATGGATAACGGACAGATTACCCATGAGCGTTCGGGCGAATATGCATCATATATCATGGAATCACTCGTTACGGGTACTCCTTATAAAATCGGCGGCAATGTTCTCAACACAGGTCTTATCGACAATCTTCCTGCAGATGCCTGCGTTGAAGTTCCCTGCCTTATCGATAATAACGGCATTCATCCCTGCCATGTCGGCAAGCTTCCCGTTCAGCTTGCGGCAATGAACATGACAAATATCAATGCTCAGCTTCTTACAATTCAGGCAGCAGTCACAAAAAAGAGAGAAGATATTTATATGGCAGCAATGCTTGAACCTCATACCGCCGCAGAGCTTTCAATTGACGAAATCAAAGCAATGGTTGATGAACTCATTGAAGCACACGGCGAATACATGAAGGATTATAAGTAAAATTAAAAAACACCACTTGATTAAAAGTCAAGTGGTGTTAATTTTTATCACACATTCGTAAGCGAATCAACATATCCCGTTCTTTTCAGGAGAGTTGATGAAGAAATCTGTGAAATATATACTTTTTCATTGCCTTTTTTATCACGGCATACTATAAAAGATTTCGGGATATCGTAGCATACATTTTCAACAATTCCCGCTTTTTCAGCCTTTGCAAGATAATCTCTCGTACGCTTTGAAACGGTGGTTGTGTCAAGGTCAAAAATTCCGATAATTTCATCAAAGGTAATAACCTTATCCATTCCGAGATGAAGATACATAATTTACTCCATTTCCTTTATTTTTCCGTCAGTCACTTCAAATGCCCTGCCTTTTTTTGAACGGAGCAGGGTTGACGGGTCACAGCAGGTAATAAAAACCTGCCAGTTATCAAGATAATTAAGAATAAAGGTCTGTCTGCCCTCGTCAAGCTCACTCATAACATCGTCAAGAAGCACAACGGGGCTTTCACCCGTTACTTTTTCAATAATAGAAGCCTCTCCGAGCTTCATCGCAAGTGCACACGATCTCTGCTGACCCTGCGAGCCGAAAACTCTTGCATCTCTGCCGTTTAAATTCAGAACAAGGTCGTGAGTATGAGGACCTGCATTTGTATAAAGCCTTTTAAGATCAGCTTCACGGGTTTTTTCTATTTCGGCAACAAGCTTTTCTTTTATCTGCTCTTCACTTATATTTTCTTTTGAAAAATCATAATAAAAAGTGAATTCTTCCCTGCCTGAGCTGATTCCTTTATAAATTTCGCTTGAAAGTGCAGAAAGCTCTTCAACATAATCAAGGCGGTATTTTATGATTTTTGTGCCGAGATTTGCAAGTTCAGCATCCCACGGAGCAATATAATCATTTTCAAAGCTTCTTTCGCCCATTTTTTTGAGAAGGGCGTTTCTCTGGTCAAGCACACGCAGATATCTTGACATTATAACCGCATAATTCGGCTTGATAAGGCTCAGAGCAATGTCAATCAGTTTTCTTCTTTCGCCCGGTCCGTCCTGAACGATTCCGAGAGTTGAAGGCGAAAAAACAACAGCATAATATTTGCCCATCATAACTCTCGGCGATTCTTCCTTGATTCCGTTGAGAGTTATTTCTTTTTTCTTATTGATTTTCATAACGGCATTTTGTTCACGCATGTGTGAATAAAATCTGTTATTTATTTCAGCTTCATCCTTGCCCTGCTCAATAAGCTGAGCATTTTTTCTTGCTCTGAAGCTGTAAAATCCCGTCAGAAGCCAGATGCTTTCAATAATATTTGTTTTACCCTGACCGTTTTCGCCGTAAATGATATTCATTTCGGGATGCGGCTCAAATTCAATTGCATCAAGATTTCTGAAATTCTTTGCGGAATGGTATTTAATTATCAAATTTTATCATACCTTTCCTTAAAGATTCAAAGCGGGAGCAAGCCCCCGCCCGATATTATTCTACATTATAAACAACATTCTCAAACTCGGCTTTGTCGCCGCTTCTGAGTTTTTTGCCACGCTGGGTGCAGATTTCTCCGTTAACCCTGACTTCGCCTTCCTGAATAACGATTTTTGCGTGACCGCCCGTCTGAACGGCATCGCACATCTTGAGAAAAGCATCAAGACGGATGAAATCCGTATCTATTTTTTTTGTAATCTGCCTTTTTTCGGCAACTTTAACTTTAATCTTCATTTTTCAGCCTCACGGGAAGAATAAGGAATATGAATGAATCGCCGCTGTTTGGAACAATAAGAATGGGAGCAACAGCACCGTTGAGCATGATTCTCACTTCATCTGTGTCACAGACCTTGAGAGCATCAAGCATATACTTATTATTGAAGCCGATTGTGCAGCTTTCGCCTTCAATCTGAGCGGAAAGACGGTCATTTGCCGTTCCGAGTGATGTGATTGATGAAATCTTGATCAGATTGTCACCGAAAACACACTTGACGGGGCTCTTGATTTTATCGGTGATGATAAGAGAAGTTCTGTCGATACTGTCGATAAGGCTTCTTGTGTTAACATTTATAACTGTTTTGGTTGATGAAGGAATAGCAGCCTTATAGTTAAGGAATTCACCGTCAAGCAGACGGGAAATTATATTGTATCCGTTAACTTCAAAAATAATGTGGCGTTTGCCTACTCCGAGAGTAACTTCGGCATCATCGTCATTCATAAGCTTCATAACTTCAGAAAGAGTTTTTGCAGGAACAACGAATGAAAGATTTTCACCATCATAGTTGATATCTTCATTTCTGATTGCAAGACGGACACCGTCAACAGCAATAAGTCTGATATGATTCTGCTCAATTTCAAACTTGATACCTGTATGAACTATTTTGGTATCCTTGACAGCAGCGGAAAAGATAGTTTTTCTTATCATATCTTTAAGGGTATCCTGCTTTACGGAAATGGGATAACCGCCCGAAACCGAAGGAAGGTCGGGATATTCTTCAGCAGAAATACCGATGAGTGTTGATTCAAACTCACCGCATGAAATTGTTGCAATCTGTCTTGCATCGCTGTCAATGTTAACATTATCGGCGGGGAGCTTTCTCAGAGTTTCGCTGAACATGTGAGCATTGAGAACAAGCTCGCCTTCCTCCTCTATTCTTGCGGGAATCGAGGTTGTGATGCCCATTTCAAGGTCATAGCCCGTGAGAGTCAGAGTGCCTTCTTTTGCAACCATGAGAATACCCTCAATTGCGGGAATTGCGGTTTTAGTTGAAGCCGCTCTCTGAACATTCTGGCAAGCCTCCGAAAGCGCAACCGTATTGCATATAATTTTCATTTGGTATACCTCCTGAAGAATCTGAAAGATATGAAAAAAGTTATCCACACGGTTAACCGTGATTTTATCGGCAAAAAATGAAAACCGCGGGTTTTCAGCCTGTATAGAGATAGCATATCATATCTTAATTTTAGTAGTAGTAGTAGGGCGGGTGGAAATAT
>JAZOVN010000304.1:0-14918 GCA_045658725.1 Acutalibacteraceae bacterium | reverse complement strand
ATTATTAATTTATAATATAAAAACTTGACTTTAAAAGAATAAAAGGATAATATATATAGTGGGGCAGGAGCACTGCTCCGCAAAAACATAGACTTGACATGAGATTATATATTATTTACCACTGACTACTACCAGGATAGGAGAAATCATGCAGAAAAAAAACAATAAACAAACAAAAGAAAAAAATACAAAGAAAAAATTTACTGAAGAAAAGCAGCCTAAAGACGGCGGAGCCAAGAATCAGCAGAAAAGCAGGAATTTCCGAAGCAACAAAAAACAGCAGAGAGGCTATTCAAAGCCGAGAAACGGTTCTGCAAAGAAACACCGTAAGATTCAGGAAACTCCCGTTAAAATTTCGTTCCTCGGCGGTCTTAATGAAGTCGGCAAAAACATGACCCTTTATGAGTACGAAAACGATATGTTTCTCGTTGACTGCGGTCTTGCCTTCCCCGACCCCGAAATGCTCGGCGTTGACCTTGTTATTCCCGATTTCAGTTATGTTGAAAAAAATATTGACAAAATAAAGGGTATTGTTATAACCCACGGCCACGAAGATCATATCGGCGGACTTGCATATCTTCTTAAAACCGTCAATATTCCCGTTTACGGAACCAAGCTTACCATCGGTCTTATTCAGGGCAAGCTTAAGGAACACGGTCTTCTCAGCAGCACAAAGCTTCATGAAATCGCACCCGGAGATGTTGTTGAACTCGGCGGATTTTCAGTTGAAGCAATTCATGTTAACCACTCAATTCCCGATGCAATCGCTCTTGCAATAAAGTGTGAGGGCGGAACGATAATCCAGACAGGCGACTTCAAGGTTGACAGCACTCCCATTGACGGCGGAATGATAGACCTTTCCCGTTTCGCTCAGCTCGGCAATGAGGGAGTTCTTGCCCTTCTTTCGGATTCAACCAATGCCGAAAGACCGGGATATACAGAAAGCGAACGCAAGGTCGGCGAATCTTTCGAGGTGCTTTTCAGAAAAGCAGGCAGAAGCAGAATTATCGTTGCAACCTTTGCATCGAATATCCACAGAGTTCAGCAGATTATCAATGTTGCAAGCTCTCTCGGCAGAAAAGTTGCAATCATGGGCAGAAGCCTCGAAAATGTAGTTAATATAAGTGCACAGCTCGGCTATCTCAATATTCCCGAAAATGTGCTTATAAACGCCGATTTAATCAATAAATATCCTGCAGACCAGCTTGTTATTATTACCACAGGTAGTCAGGGCGAGCCGATGTCTGCTCTTTCAAGAATGGCTTTTTCTGACCACAGAAAGGTCGAAATCTGCCCCAACGACTATGTTATTATTTCCGCAACACCCATTCCCGGTAACGAAAAGACCGTGGGCAAGGTTGTCAATGAGCTTCTCAAACTCGGAGCAGAGGTTATTTACGAAAAGATGTATGATGTTCATGTTTCGGGTCATGCTTGCCAGGAAGAGCTGAAACTCATAATGGGACTTGTAAAGCCCCGATATTTCATTCCCGTTCACGGTGAGCAGAAGCATCTGCGGAAGCATGCGATGCTTGCGGAAGGAATGGGTATTCCGAAAGATAACATCTTCATTGCCGATAACGGCTATGTTGCGGAAATGACTTCATCCTCTATCAAGAGCGGTGCACCCGTTCCTGCAGGCAAAATTTTTGTTGACGGCTACGGTGTGGGAGATGTCGGAAGCGTTGTTCTTCGTGACAGAAAGCATCTCGGTCAGGACGGTATTATTGTTGTAACCGCTTCGGTTGACTATGAAACAGGTCAGCTTATTGCAGGTCCCGAGGTCGTTTCAAGAGGATTTGTTTATGTCAAGGAAGCAGAGGAGCTTATCGCTCAGGCACGCAAGGTTGCCGAAAAATCGCTCGAAAACTGCTACTACAACAACATTACCGATATCAACGCAATAAAAGGTAAGCTCAGAGATGCGGTTTCTCATTTCGTCTATGAAAAAACAAAGAGAAGTCCGATGATTCTTCCGATTATTATGGAGGTTTAAATGAAATTCAGGGGTTTTTGGTATGACAGCTTGATAATCTGCCTTATTGCGGGTATTTCTGCGGCTTTTATTGCCATGACCGTTTTTCTCGAGCCGCGCCTTGCAATTGCAGAGTGCATAGCTTTTCTGATTGTCTGTGTTATCGTTATCTACAGAGCGGTAACCGCAAAAAACAGATACAAGAAATTTTTAATCAAAACATCAAAAAAACTCGATTTTACCGATAATAAGGTTTTATCTTCGTTTCCTTTTCCTGTTGCCGTGTGTGACGGAAAGGGATACATAAAATGGTGCAGCGGTCTTTTTCTTAATGAGATTTCATGCGGAGAAATATCGCAGACCGATAAAATCGAGAAATATACAAACGGAATCACTCTTGATTCAATAATACACTCGCAGGAAACCTGCGTATCCGTTGACGGCAGATATTATTCCGTATATACGGTCACTTATCAGTCTGAGGGCGAGGAATTATGCGGTCTTTATTTCCTTGATAACACAAGGCTTAAAAAGACCGAAATCCGCTATCTTGAAACTCTTCCCTATGCGGTTATGATTGAAATGGATAATCTCGACGATTCGAGAAGCGACTTCAGAGACAGCGAAAAAACCGAAATCCGCAGTCAGGTTGAAGCGGCACTTGATAACTGGTCAGAAGCCTATGACAGCTTTATTAAAAAAATCGGTGATGACCGTTATCTTGTCATAACCGAAAGAAAAAATGTTGACCGCATGACTGAAGACAGATTTTCCGTGCTCGAAACTGTCAGAGGATATGAATACAAAGGTAAAAAAACAGGTGTAACTCTTTCGATCGGTGTTGCTTCGGGCGAAAGTGTCAGAGCTTGCGAAAAGAAATCAAGAAAGGCTCTTGAAATGGCACTCGGCAGGGGCGGCGATCAGGTTGCAATCCGTACACAAGACGGATATGATTACATCGGCGGCGTTTCAAAAAGTGCGGAAAAGAGAAATAAGGTTAAAACCCGAATCGTCGGTTCAACCCTTGCAGAGCTTATCAAATCAAGCAGCAATGTTATTCTTATGGGTCATTCGTATACCGACCTTGATGCAATCGGAGCTGCCGTCGGTCTTGCAAGTGCGGTGCAGAGCTTTGATATTCCCGTTTTTATTGCAACCGACAGAAAAAAGACTCTTGCGGCAACTCTTCTCGAAAAGCTTGACAGCGAAAATATGGGAGATATCATTATCGGTCAGGAGCACGCACTTGAACTTCTGAATAAAAAAACTCTTCTGATTGTTGTTGATACACATATCGAAAGCTTTGTTGAATTCCCGAAGCTTTATGATAAGGCGGAAACCAGAGTTATTATCGACCATCACAGAAGAGCGGTTACCGATATTGACAGTGCACTTATTTTCCATCATGATCCCGGAGCATCTTCCACCTGTGAAATGGTGACGGAGCTTCTTCAGTATATCAACCCCGAAATGAATATCAGCCCGACGGTTGCCGAAGCTCTTCTTGCAGGTATTATGCTTGACACCAAGGATTTTGTTATCGGTACGGGCGTAAGAACCTTTGAAGCGGCAGCATTCCTCAAAGACAGAAATGCCGATACCGTCAAGGTCAAAAGACTTTTTGCGAATACCATGGAAATCAACAAACTCCGCACACGGGTTATTTCATCAGCAGAAAGCTTTATGAAATGTGCGATTGCAAGAGCGGAGTTCACTTCAAAAGATATAAGAGTTATTTGTGCCCAGGCAGCCGATGAGCTTCTTAAGGTAAATAATATCAAGGCTTCGTTTGTTATGTTTGAAAATGCGGGAGCCGTAAATATTTCGGCAAGAAGCTTCGGAGATGTCAATGTTCAGCTTGTGATGGAATTTCTCGGAGGTGGCGGTCACCAGACAATGGCGGCTTGTCAGCTCAAGGGATATGACATGGATAAAGCGGAGGCGGCACTTAAAAACGCAATAAAAGAATTTTTCGATAATAATTAAGGAGACACAAAAATGAAAGTAGTATTGACTCAGGATGTAAAAGGACTCGGAAAGAAAGGCGAGCTTGTTAATACCTCAGACGGTTATGCAAGAAACTTCCTTTTCCCCAGAAAGCTTGCAATGGAAGCAAATGCTCAGGCAATGAGCGAGCTTAAAAACAGAGAGGCTGCCGAAAAGCACCGCATCGAAACAGAAATTGCCGCTGCAAAGGCAAGTGCTGCAAAAATTGAAGGTAAAACAGTAAAGCTTTCTGCAAAAGCAGGCGCAAACGGCAAGCTCTTCGGCTCGGTAACATCAAAGGATGTTGCGGCTGCGATATCAAAGCAGTTCGGTCTTGAACTCGATAAGCGCAAGGTAGCGGTTGAAGATATCAAGGCTTTCGGAACATATCCCGTTGAAGTCAAGCTCTATAACGGAATTTCGGCTTCGATGTTTGTTATGGTAGCAGAATAATTTATTCCGAACGGAGACTAAAAAATGGCAGACAACAGTTTGTTATCGTTGGATAATATTCAGATGCCGTTCAGTGCGGAAGCGGAGCAGGCGGTGCTCGGAAGCATCCTTGTTGATCCCTCGTGTCTTTCGCAGGCGGCGGTATATATCAGCCCCGAAGCATTTTATCTTCCGCAGCATTCAGCCATTTTTGCCGCAATGCTGACCACCGATGCATCGGGAAAAATCATAGATCCCCTTGTCATTCTTGATATGCTTGTTCAGCAGGGTGTTTATGATAACGGTTCGGGCAGAAACTATCTTTTTGAGCTTGCCCAGATGGTTCCGTCAACCGAAAATGTTGAAATGTATGCAAAGATTGTCAGAGAAAAGTTCTATATGAGAACTCTTATCGGCATTTCGAGCGAAACCATTGAAAGTGCGGTTGCCCAGGAAGAAACGGCAGATACTCTGCTTGATAATGCAGAGCAGAAAATCTATAACATCCGTCAGGGCAAAACAACAAACGCACCTTCAAAGCTCAAGGATATCATTGTCAACAATGTTTATGACACTCTCAAAAAAATCACGGGTGAAGACAAGGATCTCTATAAGGGCTACACAACGGGTTATTCCGATCTCGATAAAGTTTTAACGGGTCTTAACCGTTCCGACTTTATTCTTATCGGTGCCCGACCTGCGATGGGTAAAACAAGCTTTGCTCTCAACCTTGCCCGTAATGTTGCGGCAATCGGCAAAAGAAAGGTTCTTTTCTTCTCTCTTGAAATGACGAAAGAACAGCTTGCAATGAGAGTTCTCGGCACCGAAGCGAGAGTTTCGAGCATGAAAATGAGAAACGGTAACATTTCTCAGGATGAATGGATAAGACTCGGCATGGCAACGAGCGCACTCAATGACTGTGAGCTTTATTTTGATGACACCTCCACAATAACGGTTCCCGAAATGAAAGCGAAAGTAAGGCGTCTCGGTGGTGTTGAATGTGTTATCATCGATTATCTCGGTCTTATCAAGGGCAGCACAAGAACCGAAAACCGTGTTCAGGAAGTCAGCGAAATCACCCGTAACCTCAAGATGATGGCGAAAGACCTCAACATTCCCATTATCTGTTGTGCTCAGCTTTCGAGAGGAACCGAAGGCAGAGGCAAGTCACACAGACCTCAGCTTTCTGACCTTCGAGAATCGGGTTCAATCGAACAGGATGCCGATATCGTTATGATGCTTTACCGCCCCGACTATTACAGCGGCGAAAAAGATGATGACGGTGCGGATGACGGTGCATCGGCAGCAGAGGCAAATATTGCCGAGGTTATCGTTGCAAAGAACCGTCACGGCGAAACGGGAACGGTTCAGTTTGCGTTTGACGGTGAGCATACTCTCTTCCTTCAGCTGGAGAAAATTCACGATGATTAATAAAGTTAAAGCGGCAATTGAAAAATATAATATGCTTCCCGAAGGTTCAACGGTTGTTGCAGGTGTTTCGGGCGGCAGCGATTCAATGGCGATGCTTGATATTCTGAATTCTCTGAAAGATGAATACGGCTTCAGCCTGATTGCCGCTCATGTCAACCACGGTATCAGAGGCGAAACGGCGGAAAGAGACGAGCTTTTTGTTGAAAGAAAATGTGCGGAAATGGGCATAGAATGCCGTGTTCTTAAAGCGGATATTCCGTCAGTTGCAAAGGAAAAAGGACTCGGACTTGAGGAGTGCGGCAGGCAGATAAGATACGGATTCTTCAATTCTCTCGGAGAGAATGTTATAATTGCTACCGCACATAATCTCAGCGACAGGGCAGAAACCCTGCTGTTTAATCTGGCAAGAGGCAGTGCACTCAGAGGTCTTTGCTCAATTCCTGCCGTCAGAGGTAACATAATCCGACCTCTTATCGGATGCACAAAAGAAGAAATAAATGCTTTTTGTGCCGATAATTCCATTGAATATGTTACTGACGAAACTAATTCCGATGTTGCATATTCAAGAAACAGAATCAGACATAATGTAATTCCCCAGCTCCGTGAAATCAATTTTTCTTTTGAGAAAAATGTTTCAAGGTGTATTGAAGCAATTAACGAAGATGAAATGTTTCTTGCATCTCTGGCAAAAGAGCTTACCGAAAAAGCAAAAACGGAGAGTGGATACAGTGTGGAAGTTCTTCTTTCTGCGGCAATGCCCGTTATGAAGCGTGCACTGATTATGATTTGCGAAAAAGAGGCGGGAGTGACTCCCGAATACCGTTCGGCAGAAAACATAATTTCGCTTCTCGGAACTCACGGAGCGGTTCAGATTAACGGCGGAGTAACCGTTCGTGTAAGAAAAGGAATTCTCGATTTCCCCGAAGAAACGAAAGTACTCGGTGAGGTTTCTATTGAAACCGAAATTGTTAATATTAAGGAAACAAATAATTTACAAAACATTTCAAAACAAGTCTTGGAATATCTTTTGGATTATGATAAAATACACGGAAGAATGTTTGTGAGAAGCCGTGAACCCGGTGATAAAATAACTCTTCCTGCAAGAGGTTGCACCAAAACTCTGAAAAAGCTTTTTAATGAGCTTGCAGTGCCACCCGAAAAGAGAGAGTCAATTGCGGTTGTTGCCGATGAAAACGGACTTCTGATTCTTGAAGGAATCGGAGTTGATGCACGGGCGGCGGTCACAAAAGAAACCGAAAAAATAGTTATTGTTAAGATAAAAAGATAGCAGGATGGGTATGAAAGGATTTACGTAATGCTTAAGGATATTGAAAAAGTATATTACAGCGAAGAAGATTTAAATGAAATAGTCTGCCGTCTCGGTGCTCAGATCAGCGAAGACTACAAAGATAAAAACCTTCTTCTTGTCAGCATTCTCAAGGGCTCTGTTATTTTCATGGCAGACCTTATGAGAGAAATAAAAGTTCCCTGTGCAATTGATTTTATGTGCGTATCAAGTTATGCCAACAAAACCGAATCTTCGGGCGTTGTCAAAATTGTGAAAGACCTTGACATTAATCTTGAAGGTTATGATGTTCTTATTGTTGAAGATATTCTTGATTCTGGCAAAACACTCAGCTACATCAAGAAAATTCTTGAATCAAGAAAGCCGAAGAGCATGAAGATCTGCACCCTTCTTGATAAGCCCGAGAGAAGAGTTGTTGACGATGTGTGGTCGGATTATTCAGGTGCGGAAGTTCCCGATGAATTTGTTGTCGGTTACGGGCTTGACTATGATGAAAAATACAGAAATCTTCCGTTTATCGGAGTTCTTAAAAGAGAAGTATACGAAAAATAATAGTGCATCCTTTGGAAATGCTATTTTAAGGAGTGATTGTTCCAATTGAATACTAAAAATACTAATCCCGGTAATTTCAAAAAGAAAATTATAACCTTGCTGCCGTATATTCTTATTCCCGTTATGATTATCAGTGCAATGGTTTTTTATGCAAGCAATCAGAAACAGGAAAAAACAGAATATTATGAGCTTGTCTCTCTCTTTGATGAGGGAAAGATTACCGAATATAAGCTTAATCTCAGCAGCGGTGCTCTTGTGTATTATGTTGAGGGCGATAAGCAGCAGAAGAATTTCTCCGTTCCCAGCGTAACCCTTTTTGTTGAGGATATTCATGACAGCGTTATAAAGTATAACCGTGAAAATCCCGATAAAAAAATCAAAGCGGATTATATCGCAGGTTCAACGGGTGAGTGGATTTATAACATTGTTCCAACCCTTCTTCTTCTCGTTGCAATGGGCGGTCTGACCTTCTTCATGTTCAGACGCATGAATCAGACCATGACCAACGAAAACAACCGCACCATGAGCTTCGGTAAAGCAAGAATAAAGCATGCCAAGGATGAAAAGCGAAAAGCAACCTTCAAGGATGTTGCAGGTGCAGACGAAGAAAAAGAAGAGCTTGAAGAAATCGTTCAGTTCCTCAGAGATACCTCAAAATTTGATGCTCTCGGTGCAAGAATTCCCAAGGGTGTTCTTCTTGTAGGCCCTCCGGGTACAGGTAAAACTCTTCTTGCAAGAGCTGTTGCAGGTGAAGCGGATGTTCCTTTCTTCTCAATTTCCGGCTCCGATTTCGTTGAAATGTATGTCGGCGTAGGTGCATCAAGAGTCCGTGACCTTTTTGATCAGGCAAAGAAAAACTCTCCTTCAATCATCTTTATCGATGAAATCGATGCTGTCGGTCGCCACAGAGGCGCAGGTATGGGCGGCGGACACGATGAAAGAGAGCAGACACTTAATCAGCTTCTTGTTGAAATGGACGGTTTCGGTGCAAACGAAGGTGTTATTGTTATTGCCGCAACCAACAGACCTGATATACTTGACCCCGCACTTCTCAGACCCGGCAGATTTGACCGTCAGGTAACCGTTAATTATCCCGATACCAAGGGAAGACTTGAAATTCTTAAGGTTCATGCAAAAGGCAAGCCCATCGGTCCCGATGTTGACCTTAACAGCATTGCTCATGCAACAATCGGATTCACGGGTGCAGACCTTGAAAATCTTCTTAACGAAGCAGCGCTTCTTGCCGCAAGAAGCGATAAGAAAGCAATCACCATGGAAGAGATTGACGAAGCCGCACTCAAGGTTCAGGTCGGTTCCGAGAAGAAATCTCACAAGATGAATGAAAAATCAAAGAAGCTTACCGCTTACCATGAAGCAGGTCATGCTGTTTCAAGCTTTTATCTTGAGCACGAAGATCCCGTTCATCAGATTTCGATTATTCCCAGAGGCATGGCAGGCGGCTACACACTTCACAGACCTGTTGAGGAAAAGAATTACACATCCAAAAACGAGATGCTTGACAGCCTTGTATGCCTTCTCGGCGGACGCGTTGCTGAAGCTCTTGTGCTCGGAGATATTTCAACAGGTGCATCAAATGATATCGAAAGAGCAACCGAAACTGCAAGAAACATGGTTACCAAATACGGCATGAGCGAAAAGCTCGGTCCCATTGCATTCGGCGGTTCAAACCGCGAGGTTTTCCTCGGCAAGGACTACGGCCAGGTTCGTAACTATTCCGAAAATGTTGCTTCTCAGATTGATGAGGAAATCGAAAATATTATCAGAAATGCTTACACGAGAACAGAAACAATTCTCACAGAGCATATGGATAAGCTTCATCTCATTGCTCAGAAGCTTTTTGAAAATGAAAAGATGACGGGCGAAGAATTTGCTGCACTTATGGCAGAAGAAGCATAAAAAATTACCCACAGTGATTTACTGCAATCACTGTGGGCTTTTTCTTTTTAAAAGTCTTTGTCGATAACCATTTGCTTATAGTCAAGAAATTCAAAACCGATGTTTTCGTAAAGCTTTTTTGCACCATCATTTTCATCGCCGACTTCAAGACGGATTCTTTTTATTTTTCCTTTGAATTCGTCGGCAAGGAATCTGAAAAAGCTTCTTCCGATGCCTTTGCTTCTGAATTCTTCTTCAACAAAAAGTTCTTCAATCCATGCGGCAATTCCGCCGACCTCAGTTTCGAATTTCAGTGACACAATTGCATAACCCGCAGGCTTTCCGTCACATTCAAACATATATCCTTTTATATAATCGGGAAGATCAAATGAAGCGTGGAATGCCGACATCATTACCTCATCACTCGGAAAGTGGAGCACGGCAGGGGGTGCGTAAAACTTTTTTACCATGCTGAAAAAACAATCCTTGTCAGAGTGTTCAAATTTTCTGAAAATAACATCCATTATTATTCGTCCTCTATAACAATATTATTGGTATAAATATATTCCTGCAGATAATCCTTGGTTGCCTCAATATCAACAACCTCAACCCACTGACCGCTTATTGTGTCGGGATACATGTGCTCATCTGTCGGAACACGGTTCTGCTCAATGTCAAAAGCAAGAACTCCGAATCCGCCTTTATATGCAAGTGCGGTTATTTCTGCGGCTGACATATCTGTTTCAATCATCGGAAAAACATCCTTCATTGCAGAAAGAAGTGTTCCAACGCCTGCAGACTTTGCTTGTCCGATAAGAGCGGTTATGACTTTTCGCTGACGGTATGTTCTCATGTAGTCCGAGTCAAGCTTTCTTATTCTGCAATAAACAAGAGCCTCATCACCGTTGAGATGAACTTTTTCGCCGCTTTCAACGGTATGACGGGTTGTTCTGTTGATGAATTTTGCTTCTTTGTTTGTAACTTCAACATCAACTCCGCCGAGACTGTCGATGATATCGGTGAACATCTCAAAATCAACCATAACATAGTGGTCGATATCAACACCGAAATTATATTCAATTGTGTCAACAACAAGCTGCGGTCCGCCGTAGGTGCAGGCTGCATTGAGCTTTGCTTTTTTGCCCTTTGAAGGAATTTCAACCCAGCTGTCACGGAGAAATGAAGTCAGCTTGATTTTTCCGTGCGTGTAATCAAGCGAAACAAGAATCATCGAGTCTGAGCGTGAAGACGAATCCGAACTTCCGTCAACGCCAAGAAGCAGAATATTGGAAACAAGGGGACTGCTTTTTAATTCATAAGAATTAACATATTTGTTTCTTTCAAGGTCGTTTTTTGTGTAACCCGAAGCGGCAGCAAAAACAAAGATAAAAACCGAAGTGAAAAGAAATACCGTCAGAAGAATAACTGCAAGCGTTTTCAGAAATCCGTGCTTTTTCTTCTTCTTTTTCTTTTCAGGAGGCTGTTGCTGCGGCGGAGCAGGCGGCAAATCAAAATTGACAATTTCAAGATCGTTGGTATTCTGCCTTTTCTTTGAAATGTATATATCTTCCATATTAACTGTCCTTCTCTGTTTGATTACAGACATTCTAACGCAAAAATGGGAGATATACAATACTTTAAATGTAAATATTTTTAAATATTATGATTAAATGTTTGACATTTTAACAAAGGTGATTTAAAATATAACGGAGCGTGTGTGCTGAGTGAGTCGGGCAGTCGCGGGCAGCAGTTGCTGCGTGAGGAAAGTCCGAGCTTCACAGAGCAGGATAACGGCTAACGGCCGCCGAGGGTGACCTTAGGGAAAGTGCAACAGAGATATACCGCCTGTGCATCACAGGTAAGGGTGGAAAGGCGAGGTAAGAGCTCACCGGCGTGCGGGGAACCGCACGGCCCTGCAAACCCTATCCGAAGCAACACCGACCGGGGGAGGAGCTTTGCTCCGTCGTTTGCTCGACGATACTCCGAAGGGTGGCTAAAGCCTTGCGGCAACGCAAGGCGTAGACAGATGATTGCCTTAAATGACAGAACTCGGCTTACAGATTCTCTCGGCACCCGCTCGTTTTATATAATTGATTATTGATATTTGGTTGATATGGAAGAATTGGTAACAATAACGGGAACGGTTGAATATATAACCTTCCGCAATAATGAAAACGGCTACACTGTTCTTGATTTTTCAAGCGGCGGTGAGCTTTTTACTGCAACGGGAAATGTCGGCGAGCTTTATTGCGGAGAAAAAGTTACCTTCAGCGGAAAATGGCTTGTTCACCCGACCTTCGGCAAGCAATTCAAAATCGAAGGCTGTCAGCGTGAAATGCCCGAAACTGCCGCAGATATGCTTTCTTATCTTTCATCGGGAATAATCAAAGGTGTAAAAGAAAGAACAGCCCAAAAAATTGTTGAACGCTTCGGAGAAGATACCTTTTCGGTTATCGAAAACTGTCCCGAACGCCTTGCCGAAATAAAGGGTATATCAAGAGAAAGAGCAAGGGAAATCTCAACAGAATTCAAAAAGCGTGCAGCAGAAAGAGAAGCTCTCATTTCTCTTGAAAAATACGGCATGACAACGGCAGAATGCCTCAGGGTTTTCAAGGTTTTCGGAAAGAATTCTGTTGCAACGGTTGAAAGAAATCCTTATCTTCTTTGTTCCGAAGGAATTGGAATCACCTTTGATAAAGCCTGCGAAATTGCAGGAAAACTTCCCGTTCCGCCTGCTGATGAATACAGAATTTCGGCAGGAATCATATATGCGGTGCGTCATAATCTTTATAACGGACACACCTGTTTGCCGAGAGAAAAGCTTATTCCTCCGTGTTGCGATCTTCTCGGCTGTAATGAAGATACAATTGAAATTCATCTTGACAAAGTAATTGAGCAGAAGCAGCTTGTTTCAGATATTATCAGCGGCAGAGAATATATTTTTATGCCCGATATTTATAATGCGGAAAAGCGTGCGGCGAATACGGTTCTTTTTATGAAACGCTATGCACCGAAATGCTTTTGCAACATTGATGACGAAATCAATAATGCCGAACTTATAAGCGGTGTTTGCTATAATGAACAGCAGAGGCTTGCAATAAAGCTTGCTGTTGAAAAAGGAATACTCATTCTCACGGGCGGACCGGGTACGGGAAAAACAACAACCCTCAGAGGTATCCTTAAGGTGTTTGAATCTCAGGGACTTGAGGTTGCTCTTGCCGCTCCCACAGGCAGAGCCGCAAAAAGAATGAGCGAGCTTACGGGAAGGGATGCCCAGACAATCCACCGTATGCTTGAGGTTGAATGGGACAGAAATGACCATCCCGTTTTTCAGCGCAACAAAAGAAATCCGCTCAGTGCAGGTGCGGTAATCATTGATGAGCTTTCAATGGTTGATATAGTTTTATTTTCAAGTTTACTCGACGCACTCCCCATCGGCTGCAGGCTTGTATTGGTCGGGGATTCCGATCAGCTTCCGCCCGTCGGTGCAGGCAATGTGCTTCACGATATGATAAATTCAAAGGCTCTGCCCGTCGTGGAACTCAAGGAAGTTTTCCGTCAGGCAATGGAAAGCCTTATTGTTACAAATGCCCACAAAATCGTCGGCGGCGAAATACCCGAGCTTTCCGTTACAGATAAAGATTTTTTCTTTATGGAGCGTAACAGTCCGTTCCTTGCGGCAAAGACGGTAACCGAGCTTTGTTCTGCAAGACTTCCGAAGGCTTACGGATATTCACCGCTTGAGGATATTCAGGTTCTCTGCCCTTCAAGAAAGGGTGAATCGGGAACCGTCAATCTTAATAAGCTTTTGCAAAATGCAATCAATCCTCCTGCAAAACATAAGCGTGAACACAATTTCGGTCAGCGTGTTTTCCGCGAGGGTGACAAGCTTATGCAGACAAAAAACAATTATAATATACCGTGGACAAGCAAAGAAAAAGAAGGTCTCGGAGTATTTAACGGCGATATCGGTCTCCTTGAAAAGATAGATGAACCTGCTCATATGCTCTATGTCAGGTTTGACGATAAAACCGCGGAATATCCTTTCGAAGCAGGTGCAGAGCTTGAACACGCTTATGCCGTAACCGTTCACAAAAGCCAGGGAAATGAGTTTGAAGCGGTTGTCATGCCCGTTTCGGGAGTTGTTGAACAGCTTGCATACAGAAATCTGCTTTATACGGCTGTAACGAGAGCGAAAAAGCTTATGATTCTTGTCGGATCACGAAGCGTGGTTGAGAAAATGACCCTCAATAACAGCAAAGCAAAAAGATATTCTGCTCTCAAAAGCTTTATAATGTTGGGTGAAGACGGTTGATTGATTTTATAAAACAGATATTGTTTTCCGTTTTGCCGAAAAGATGTGCATATTGCGGATGTGTGATACCCTACGATTTGCTCAGTTGTAAGGAATGCGAAAAAAATCTTCCGAGAATAACGGGGAATGTATGCAGAAAATGCGGCAGAGAAACAGATTTCTGCTCATGCAAGGGTGCTGAAATGTATTTTGAAAGTCTTGTTGCTCCGTTTTATTTTGAAGGGAATGTCCGCAAAGGAATGCATGCTTTCAAATTCAGAAAAAGTCCGGATAATGCGGTGGCTTACGGAAAAGAAATTTCAGATACGGTTCTTGGAAGATATGACGGGATTGAATTCGATTTCATAACCGAAGTGCCCATGACCCGTAAAAGCATCAGAAACAGAGGATATAATCAATGTGCTCTGCTTTGTGAAAATATATCAAAAAATCTCGGTCTGGAATACAGACCGGGTGTGCTTTCAAAGATTTACGAAACTGAAAAGCAGCACGGGCTGAATTATAATATACGAAAAGGAAATCTTACGGGTGTTTTTGATGTAGTGAATCCCGAAGAAGTGAAAGATAAAACCGTGCTCATATGCGATGACATCGCAACCTCGGGAGAAACTCTCAATGAGTGTGCAAAAATGCTCTGGCTTTACGGAGCAAAAGAAGTTTATTGCGTAGCAGGAGCACTTACGAAAAAGAAAGATAAATCAAAGGAAAGGCGGTGAAGAAATGCTCGGAACAAATATCGGTATTGACCTTGGCACAACATCAATTGTTATTTATGTCGAAAATAAAGGGATTGTTTTGTCTGAACCGTGTGCCGCCGCATATGAAAAAGAAAGCGGAAAGCTTATCGCGGTAGGTAAGCGTGCATGGGATATGGTAGGGAAAAATCCCGAATCAATAAGAGTTGTAAGACCCATGGAACACGGTGTTGTGTCCGATTTTACCGCAACCAGGCATATTCTCCGCTATTTTCTTTCAAAGATATGTAAAAACATGGTGTTCAAGCCTATTGTTGTTGTCTGCGTTCC
>JAZOVN010000303.1:0-22656 GCA_045658725.1 Acutalibacteraceae bacterium | reverse complement strand
CATTTATAAAAATACAGGGGCGTCACGCAAAGACAACCCCGGAAAAAACATGATTTTTTGCCATGCAGGAGCGTCTTATCGAAAGATTATCTCCTCGAAGGATTGACGATTTCACGCCAATCAAGATCGCCTCTGGCAAGTGAATGTATGAGTGCCTCAGCCGTTGCAATATTTGTTGCAACAGGGACATTGTGAACATCGCAGAGCCTGAGAAGCGTTGCTTCGTTGGGCTCATGGGGCTTCGCAGTGAGGGGATCTCTGAAAAGCAGCAGAAGGTCAATTTCGTTGCAGGCGATTCTTGATGCAATCTGCTCACCGCCGCCCTGAGTGCCGCTCAGAAATCGGGTAATATCAAGTCCGGTTGCCTCTGCAACCATTTTTCCTGTTGTTCCCGTTGCATAAATATCATGTCTGCTGAGCACACCGCAATAGGCTATGCAAAACTGAATCATAAGCTCTTTTTTTGCGTCATGTGCGATTAAAGCAATATTCATCGTTACGCCTCCTTCTTTTATTTTGAAAAACTATCTCATTTTAACGACTATAAAATTATAATATCAAATCAAAACCAATCTGGCAAGTACCTGAGGAAAATTTTTTGATTTTTTTGTCATTTTTTTGACAAATGAGATGTATTTTTATGCTTATCAAAGTTCTCCTGATGAATTATTATTCATCTGAAGCATTATTTTCTTCTGCTCCGCCCTCATCTTCGGGCATCTCATCAAGAGTTTCACCCTCTTCTCGGGGAACGGAAACAGCTGTTATCAGTCTTTCACCCTCTGTCACCTTCATAACACGCACACCCTTTGAAGGTCTTGCGCAAAGTCTGATGGCTTCCATGGGAATTCTGATGATAATACCGTCTGACGAGATGAGCATAAGGTCATCCTCGGGGTTGACAACCTCAATTGCCGCAACATCGCCGTATTTTGCAACATGATAGTTTGTAAGACCCGATCCGCCTCTGTTCTGAAGTCTGTAATCGGTGATTTCGCTGAGTCTGCCGTAGCCCGTTTCGCTGACGGTGAGAACCTTCTTGCCTTCGGTCAGGATATCCATACCTACTACGCAGTCGCCCTCTTTGAGCTTGAGTGCACGAACACCTCTTGCAGTTCGTCCGATAACTCTTGCATCGTCTTCACGGAAGGCAATCGACATGCCCTTCTTTGTTGCAATAATAAGATTTTCGCCGCCTTCGGTGAGCTTGACCCATACAAGCTCGTCATCATCGTCAAGATTGATTGCGATAACGCCGTTTTTGCGGACATTTTTATATGCATCAAGCTCTGTACGCTTGATAATGCCGTTTCTTGTGAGCATGGAAAGATAATAGTTATCCTCGCCGAATTCGGGAACTCTTATCATCGCCGAAACTCTTTCGCCCTCTTCAACGGGAAGAAGGTTAACTATGTTCATACCCTTGCTCTGGCGTGAACCTTCGGGGATTTCATAGCCCTTGAGACGGTAGGTTTTACCCTTTGTTGTGAAGAACATGATGTAATCGTGGGTCGAGCAGGTGAACATTGTTTTAACAACATCTTCATCTCTTCTTGTAAGACCCTTTACACCTCTGCCGCCTCTGTTCTGCTGCTTGTATTCATCCATGGGAATACGCTTGATATAACCCATGTTGGTGAGAGTATAAACACAGGTTTCTTCGGGAATAAGGTCTTCGATATCAACCTCGCCCGAAACATTGACGATTTCGGTTCTTCTCTCGTCAGCGAACTTGTCGCGGACTGCAATTGCCTCTGTCTTGACAATATCGAGAACTCTTGCTTCGCTTGCAAGAATATCAAGATAGTCGGCAATCTTCTCTTTAAGCTCGTCGAGTTCATTCTGAATCTTGAGGATTTCAAGACCTGCAAGCTGACCGAGACGGAACGCAACGATTGCTGCTGCCTGAGGTTCGTCGAAATCAAATTTTTCCATAATTGCGGTCTTTGCCTCTGCCTGACCGCCCTTACATGCTCTGATGGTTGCGATAATATCGTCAACAATATCAATAGCCTTTGCAAGACCTTCAAGGATATGTGCTCTGTCCTGAGCTTTTTTGAGGTCGAATCTTGTTCTGCGGGTGATAACTTCCTGCTGGAACTTGATATAGTGGCTGAGAACCTCTTTAAGAGTGAGCTGCTTGGGCTCGCCGTTGACGAGAGCAATCATGATTACACCGAAGGTTGTCTGAAGCTGAGTGAACGAATAAAGCTGATTGAGAACAACCTGGGGATTTGCATCTCTCTTGAGGTCAATCGAAATAAGCATACCCTTCTTTGACGAATAGTCGTTGACATCGGAAATGCCTTCGATTCTCTTTTCTTTAACAAGGTCTGCAATGCTTTCGATAAGCCTTGCCTTGTTGACCATATAAGGAATTTCAGTTACCTGAATTTCAAATCTGCCGTTTTTCTTTTCAACAATTTCCGCTTTTGCACGAAGAGTGATTTTGCCTCTGCCCGTGCCGTAAGCGGCTCTGATGCCCGCTCTGCCCATGATAACGCCTCTTGTGGGGAAATCGGGGCCTTTGATATGCTCCATAAGCTCTTCAAGGCTTATTTCGGGGTCATCAATCATTGCACACATACCGTCGATAACCTCACCGAGATTATGAGGCGGAATGTTGGTTGCCATACCGACAGCGATACCTACCGAACCGTTGACGAGAAGATTGGGGAATCTTGAAGGAAGAACGGTGGGCTCCTTCAGACGGTCATCGTAGTTGGTGGTGAAATCAACCGTATCTTTATCGATATCGGTGAGCATTCTGAGTGAAAGCTTGCTCATTCTCGACTCGGTGTAACGGTATGCAGCAGGGGGGTCGCCGTCAACCGAACCGAAGTTACCGTGACCGTCAACAAGAATATATCTCATCGAGAAGGTCTGGGCAAGACGGACCATTGCATCATAAACAGATGCGTCGCCGTGGGGATGATATCTACCGAGAACCGAACCGACGGTATCGGCACACTTTCTGTATGCCTTGTCGGGAGTCAGTCCGTTTTCATGCATTGTGTAAAGAATTCTGCGGTGAACAGGCTTTAAACCGTCACGGACATCGGGAAGAGCACGGGATGTGATAACCGACATCGAATAGTCAAGGAAAGCCTGACGCACTTCTTTGTTAAGGTCAACATTTATAATTTTCTGGGTATCTCTTGCGTCGCCAAAACTCATTATCAATCAGTCCTTTCCTTAAATATCAAGATTTGCAACAAATTTTGCATTCTGCTCAATGAACTCTCGGCGGGGCTCAACCTTATCACCCATGAGGATTGAGAAGGTTTCGTCTGCTTCCATTGCATCTGCAAGAGTTACGCGGAGCATGATTCTTGTTGCGGGGTCCATTGTTGTTTCCCAAAGCTGCTCGGGGTCCATTTCACCGAGACCTTTGTATCGCTGAATATCACAGCTTCCGCCGAATTCGGCAATCTTTTCGTCTCTCTCCTGATCGGAGAATGCATAGGCAAACTTCTTGCCCTTGCTGATTTTGAAAAGAGGAGGCTGTGCGAGATAAACATGTCCTTCTTCAATAAGAGGACGCATATATCTGAAGAAGAATGTGAGAAGAAGGGTTCTGATATGAGCACCGTCGACATCGGCATCGGCCATGATAACAACTTTTTCATAGCGGATTTTGCTGATATCGAAATCGTCGCCTATACCCGTACCGAGTGCGGTAACAACGGGCTGAAGCTTGTCGTTGCCGATAACTCTGTCAAGTCTTGCCTTCTCAACATTGAGCATCTTACCCCAGAGGGGAAGGATTGCCTGATAGGTTCTGTCTCTGCCTTCCTTTGCGGAGCCGCCTGCCGAGTCACCCTCTACGATGTAGATTTCTGTGCCTTCAGCCTGCTTTTCGGTGCAGTCTGCGAGCTTTCCGGGAAGAGAGTTGCCTTCGAGAACAGACTTTCTTCTTGCCTGCTCACGGGCTTTTCTTGCGGCTTCTCTTGCTCTTGCGGCATCGAGTGCCTTTGGGGATATCGCCTTTGCAACGGCGGGATTCTCTTCAAAATATGTCACCAGCTTATCGTAAACAAGAGCATTTACGAGCGACTGAATGTCGGTATTGCCGAGCTTGCCTTTGGTCTGACCCTCAAACTGTGCTTCGGTAAGCTTAACGGAGATAATTGCGGTAAGACCTTCTCTTACATCATCGCCCGAAAGCTTCTTATCGCCGTCTTTGAGGATTTTATATTTCTTTCCGTAATCGTTGAATACTCTTGTCAGCGCATTTTTAAAGCCTGTTTCGTGAGTACCGCCGTCGATGGTACGGACATTGTTTGCAAACGAGAGAATAAGCTCGTTGTAGCTGTCGTTATAGAAAAGAGCAACTTCTGCGTATCTGTCGCCCTTTGCACCCGAAAAATGAACGGGAGTTTCGTGAAGAGGAGTAAGACCTCTTACGCCCGTGAGATACTCTGCGAATGACGAAAGACCGCCTTCGTAGCAATATTCACGCTCAATGATATTTTCGGGATCTCTGCTGTCTGTAAGCTTGATTGAAAGTCCTGCATTGAGGAATGCGGATTCACGGAGCCTTCTTTCAAGAGTTTCAAAGTCATAGACTGTTGTTTCCTGGAAAATCAGCGGGTCTGCCTTGAAACGGATGAAGGTACCTGTTTCTTCGGTATCGCCTACGATTTCGAGGTCGGTTTCGATGTTACCGCCCTTGACGAAACGCTGACGGTGAACATGTCCTGCCTGAGAAACCTCAACCTCAAACCACTCTGAAAGAGCATTAACAACCGATGAACCAACGCCGTGGAGACCGCCCGATACCTTGTATCCGCCGCCGCCGAACTTACCGCCTGCGTGAAGAACGGTCAGAACAACGGTAACCGAGGGAAGACCCATTTTTTCGTTGATGCCGACGGGAATTCCTCGTCCGTTATCGCGAACGGAAATAACATCGCCCGGCTCGATTTCAACCTCAATATGAGTACAGTAGCCTGCAAGAGCTTCGTCGATTGAGTTGTCAACGATTTCATAAACAAGATGGTGAAGACCTCTCGGACCTGTTGAACCGATATACATGCCCGGTCTTTTGCGGACAGCCTCAAGTCCTTCGAGAACCTGAATCTGGCTGGCATCGTATTCTTCGGTAACAACGGTATTCATTTCCTCCGAATCGGCTTCAAAAGCAACGATTTCTTCCTCTGCTTCTTCTGTCTGGGGAACATTCAGATCTTTGTTTTCAATATCCATATTATCACCTTAATTTCCGTTTCCGAGCATGGACATCATGCCTTTTTTCTTTGCCTTCTTGGGTTTATACTGAGGCGGATTTTCAAGACGCATTCTTGCGCCCTTTCCGCTTGCGGATGCAAGATATTTATTGATATTGATTACGGGGCTCATCATATCGTCGCTCATGTAATCAACACAGTTTGCAAGCATTTCCTGATCGTTGTTCATTGCACCGAGAATGGTTACGGCAATGATGCTCTGGGTTTCGTTGGTGCCGTCTTCATAAATCTCGTTGAGAAGATTGAAAAGTCTCTTCATCTTTGCAGGGTCGTTTTCCTTGATTGTTTTAAGCACTGCGGGAGTACCGTGATTGATGAAGAAATCCTCGGGAAGGAACTGACCGTATTTTTCGCAGTTTGCTTTATATTCCTCGCGAAGCTCGGAATAAATTGCCGTAAAGCGGTTTGCAAGGGTGTTGGGGTCATATGAAACCGCACCGCTCTTTGCCGCCGCCTTTGAAACGGGAGTGGGAAGCTTCTGCTTTGAGGGCTTTTTTGCCTTTGTTCCGAAATGCTCAACAAGAGTTTCGGAAAATTCGTTGACGATATATTTTACATCCTTCGCATCTGCGGTTTCCGCATCGAGAAGCGAAAGTGAAAGCTGAGAATAGTCACTGCTGAGAATTTCGCCTTCCTTGCTGACGCCGAGAAGAGAAATTTTGTTGTTGAAATGTTCAAGCTTGAGAGCCTTGTTTTCGCCCTTGTATTCGATTGTTATTCTGCCTGCAACGGTTGTTGCGGGAAGCTCGTCCTTTTCAACTCCGTCGGGAACAACAACAGCAAAGCCGCATTCCTTGAGTGTTTCATTCAGTCCGCTGTTAATGTCGGCAAGTACAGCATAAATATCAGCCATGACAAAAACTCCTTTTAATATATAAATATAATTATAGTTAAATATAACATATAAAGATAGAAAAGTCAACTGTTTAATATAAGTTAGATATAGAAATAAAATACATAACTCATTGTATTTTGTGGGAAATGACGGACTTTGGACTGTTGACTATTTTATAATGCTGTGTTATTATAATAAAATCATAAAAAGAATATAATGGGATTATAGCGACAACTATTAAGGAGATGCAAGCTATGAAAAAGAAAGTTCTCGTTCTTTTCGGCGGCGTTTCAAGCGAACACGATGTTTCTCTGAACTCCGCAAGCTCGGTTATCAAGAATATTCCGACAGAAAAATATGATATTATCAAAATGGGCATCACCAAAGACGGCAGATGCTATGTATATAACGGCTCACCCGACATGCTCCCCGAAGGAAAGTGGCTTGAGGACACCGAAAACCTTGAGCCCGCGGTTATTTCGTGTGACCGTGCCCATCACGGCATAATCCGCCTTGCAAACGGTGCGGAAATCGAAAGAATCGATGTTGCATTCCCCGTGCTTCACGGCAAAAACGGCGAGGACGGCACGATGCAGGGTCTTTTTGAAATTTCGGGCATCCCCTATGTCGGCTGCGGCACCGCAGCGAGTGCAATCTGCATGGATAAGGCTGTCACAAACGCTATGGCAGACTTTTCGGGCATTGCACAGGCTGAGTGGACTGCTTTTGATAAACACGCTTATTCGGGCGATAAAGCCGCTTTATTGACAAATGCCGCAGAAAAGCTCGGCTTCCCGATTTTTGTAAAACCTGCAAACGCAGGCTCATCCGTGGGCATCAGCAAGGCTAAAAATCTTGAAGAACTTGAAGCTGCCTGCGAAAAAGCTTTTGAACACGATAAAAAGGTTGTTCTTGAAGAAGGAATCATCGGCATGGAGGTTGAGGTTGCCGTTATGGGCAACGAAAATCCCGTTGCTTCAGTGGTAGGTGAGGTTGTTCCCTGCAACGAATTCTATGATTACGATGCAAAATACCTCGCAAACGAAAGCGAACTTCACATTCCTGCAAGACTTTCCGACGAGATGCTCAAAGCCGTTCAGGCTGAGGCTGTCAGAGCATACAGAGCACTCGGCTGCGAAGGCTTCACAAGAGTTGATTTCTTTGTCTGTGAAGACGGTTCAATCAAACTCAACGAGCCCAACACCATTCCCGGCTTCACATCAATCAGCATGTATCCCAAGCTTTTTGCCGCTTCGGGAGTTCCCTATTCAGAGCTTCTTGATAAGCTTCTGACGCTGGCAATGGAAAGATAATCTGCAGTGAAAAGATAAAAGTGAACAGTGAAAAGTTCAGGAAGGGCTCTGCCCTTACCCGATTATAAAATCGGAGCGGAGCGACCCTTAACCCTTCACTCTTCACCGTTAACTCTTCACTTCTCAAAGGAAATACATATGAAAAACGCTATCATAAAAATAACCGACCGTCACATTCAGGAGGGCGAGGAATACACGGGCGAGCTGACCACGGCAGGTGAATTTGAAATATCCGGAAACGGATGCAAGCTCATCTACAAGGAAACAGACGAAGAGCTGCTCGACTGCACAACAACCCTTACTGTTGAAGGCGGCAAAAAAATAAACATGATCCGCTCAGGCAGATACAACACCGAAATGACCGTTGAGCTTGACCGCCGTCACAGCTGCTACTACACAACGCCTTACGGCGAAATGCTCATGGGCATTTACTGCAAATACATCGAAAACAATATCGGCGAATCGGGCGGCACGCTCAGATTTGCATACACAATTGATTTCAACAACATTCCCGCATCGGAAAACGAACTTGAAATAACAGTTACCAATAAAGCACAGGAGGAATAAAAAATGTCAGTTCTGGTAAAGCAGACAATCAAAGAGCTTCGCACCGCAATCATGGAAGCCGCAGGCAGAGCAGTTGCAGACGGCGAATTCCCCGAAGCTCATCTCACCGACTTCATCATCGAAGTTCCCGCAAACAAAGAAAACGGCGACTATTCGTCAAACTGTGCAATGGCATGGGCAAGATGCCTCAGAAGTGCACCCCGTAAAATCGCTGAAACACTCGCAAACAGACTTGATCTTTCGGATACTTTCTTTGACAGATGCGAAATCGCAGGCCCCGGCTTTATGATTTTCTATCTCAAGGAAAGTTTCAACGCCTGCATCATTCAGGATATCCTTGAAAAAGGCGAAAGCTACGGCCGCTCCGACTACGGCGAAGGCAAAAAAATAAATATCGAATTCGTTTCCGCAAACCCCACGGGACCCATGCATATGGGTAACGCAAGAGGCGGTGGTCTCGGCGACTGACTTGCATCGGTTATGGATTTTGCAGGCTACGATGTAAGCCGTGAATTCTATGTCAACGACGCAGGCAATCAGATTGAAAAATTCGGTCTTTCGCTCGATATCAGATATCAGCAGCTCTATAAGGGTGCAGACGCTCCCGAGCTTCCTGAAGACAGCTACCACGGTCAGGATATCATCACCCGTGCAAAGGAATTTGCTGATATCCACGGCGATAAATATATCGACGCCACCGAAGCAGAGCGCAGAAAGGCTCTTGTTGAATATGCTCTCCCCAAAAATATTGCGGCTATGAAAGAAAATCTCACAAAATACCGCATTGAATACGATACATGGTTCCTTGAAAGCACTCTCCACAACGGAGGCGAGCTTGCCGAAACTCTTGAAATCATGAAGAGCAAGGGACTTACATACGAAAAAGACGGTGCTCTCTGGTATAAGAACAAAGAAGTTCTCGGTGCAAGACTTGAAAAAGAGGGCAAAACTCCTGAAGAAATCGAAAAGCTTGAGCTTAAAGACGAGGTTCTCATCAGAACAAACGGCAATCCCACCTATTTTGCCGCTGACATCGCATATCACCGCAACAAGCTTCAGATAAGAGGCTTCGACAGAGCAATCAACATCTGGGGTGCCGACCATCACGGTCATGTTGCAAGAATGAAGGGTGCTCTTGATGCAATCGGCTGCAACGGCGATGACCTTGACATCATTCTCATGCAGCTTGTCCGTCTCACAAGCAACGGCGAAGTAGTCCGTATGAGCAAGCGTTCAGGCAAGGCAATCACTCTTGTTGACCTTCTTGAAGAAATTCCCATCGATGCAGTCCGCTTCCTTTTCAACATGAGAGAGCCCGGCTCACAGATGGATTTCGACCTTGACCTTGCTGTTGAACAGAGCTCACAGAACCCCGTTTACTACTGTCAGTATGCTCACGCAAGAATCTGCAGCATCCTCAAAAAGCTTGCAGGCGAAGGCAAGCAGCCCAGAGAATGCACCATTCCCGAGCTTGTGCTTCTCTCCGCCCCCGAAGAGAAGGAGCTTATCAGACATCTTGCTTCACTTACCGATGAAATCGTTATTTCCGCAAAGAACTATGACCCTGCAAAGATCACACGCTATGCCGTTGACCTTGCAACCCTCTTCCATAAGTTCTATAACGCATGCCGTGTTAACTGCGAGGATGAGGCTCTCATGCAGGCAAGACTCAGCCTTTGCCTCTGTGTAAAGAATGTTCTGAGAAATATCCTCACAATGTTCAGCATCACCGTTCCCGAAAGCATGTGATCTGATTCTCAATCTGTGAATTTATGTTAAGTAAAGAATGAAGAGTGAAAAGTGAAGAGTTAAGGGTCGCTCCGCTCCGATTTTATAATCGGGTAAGGGCAGAGCCCTTCCTGAACTTTTCACCGTTCACTTTTAACTTTTCACTTATAAGGCATCAAATATATGAATATGAAAAATATTATCCTTATCGGTATGCCAGGTGCAGGCAAGAGCACAATCGGTGTTCTGCTTGCAAAATCCATGCTCATGGATTTTGCGGATACCGACCTGATTATTCAGAAAAAATATTCCTCCGCTCTCTGCGAGATTATCAGAAATCACGGAACTGAACGATTCCTTGAAATTGAAAATGAGGTTATCTGCAAGTCGGATTTTTATAATTGTATTGTAGCAACGGGCGGAAGTGCCGTTTACGGCACAGAGGCAATGAATAAGCTCCGCAAAAACGGTACGGCGGTTTATCTTAAGGTTGAATCGCAGGAGCTTGAAAAACGCATTAAAAACATACATACAAGAGGAATTGCCATGAAAGACGGCACATCCATCGCAGAGCTTTATGCCGAGCGTGCTCCTCTTTATGAAAAATATGCCGATATAACCGTCAACTGCACGGGGCTTACGGCAGAACAGTGCGTTGATGAAATTTTAAGATTGTTATAAAAAATAACGGATATCGGTTTTTTCGATATCCGTTATTTTTATTAGTTTGCTTTTTCTTTTTCAATCATTCTTGTGATGGTTTCGTTGACTTCCTTCTGAGCCTTCTTTATAACATTATCACGGCGTTTTGCCTCATAATTCTTTTCAACATCCGTCTTGTATAACTCAAGATATTCATTTTCGCTGAGCCTTGTTTTCATGGTCTCTTTCCAATCGAAATCATCCTTGTTTTCTTCGATGAAATAGAAAGCAACATAGCCGACGCCCTCAATTTCAATTGCCGTATGGTCGCCCGTCTTGCGTGCATCATCGTGAATCCACTCATCAAAGGCATAGAAGAAGTCGCCTGCTCTTGCATCGATGTTTTCAATGCCGTTGAATTCAAGGCAAAGCTCGGCAAAGGCGTCTTTCTTTTCGCCGCCTGCCTTCCAGTCATTATAAAGAGTATCGATTTCGTTTCTGTAGCTTTCAACCTCGGCTTCGGTTATTCCTTCAAAATATTCGTAGCCGAAATACATGATTTTTTTGCTCACGCTGAAATATGAAGGCTCTTCAACATAAACAAGATATTTGAAAATCTGACCCTCAACCACCGCAATTTCTCCGGGCACTCTGTCCCGGCTGAACATCCACTCGCCAACCTCGGGACCGTAGGTTGAAGAGACAGTTTCTTTATTGACATAGTTGCAGAGCGTTCTTGTTTCGGCAACAAAGCCTTCCTTGGGATAGTTTGCGGTTGCATAATCAAGGAATTCCTGCTCGTTGCTTACCTTTGAAGCCTCAACCGCATCATATTCGCCCTCAATTGGATAAATTCTGCCCTTGACAACGGTATATGCCGTCGGATCTTTTTCAAGCTCTTCTTTGAGCATTTTATCGGAATAGCCTTCGGCAATTTCCTGCTTTGCATGCTGTCTGTATTTCTGATTATATGCAAGGCGGATTTCCCTTGCCTTGAACATAGCCTCGGTGTAGCCTTCGGTATAAACATCCGCAAAAAGCTCTTCATAGGTCTTGTTCTGCACCTGGCTGTACATCTCGATGCGGTTATATTCGCTGATAAGCTGAGTAACCTCATCATCGGTAAAAGTTATTTTTTCTTCAATCGCCTTATCAAAGCATGAGTATTCATCCTGAAGAGTAACTATGGCATCACGGGTAAATTCTTCAGCCCATGTGTAGCCTCTGTTAAGGCAAGGCTGCTCATCAGGCATAACTTCGGGGTCATAACCCGTCATATTCATGCCGTTCTGATCAAGGGATTTCTGAACATCCTGCTTCTTGAGTGAATGCTGATCATAGTAATTTGCAAGAAACTCGGGATATGAAATATCAATATCGCCTACCGTAACTGCTGTTCCGTATTCCTTGCAGGCATTTTTTCTGTCTGCTTCAGCCTGTGTGAGGATATCAACAAAAGGCTTTGCCATGCTCACGCCTTTATAATCCACATATTCATAGCCCTCACTGTTGTTTGAAACAACCTCATGTCCCGAAGGCGCCGTTGTTTCTTTGTTATCTGACGGCTTGACCGCAAACACAACCGCCAGCACTATCGCCGCAACAAGAAGGAGTGCCGCTGCAGCAATGACGATTGTTTTGACGGGCATCTTTTTTTCGGGAAGTTTTACTATTTCGGGTTCTTTTTTCACGGGCATTCTGGGGGGCTGTTTTTTCTTGCTCATTCAAATCACCTCAGTTTTGTTTTCTGACAATTTTATATTCGTCATACGGGTTGAAATACGGACATTCGCTCTGTCCGCCCTGCATGAATCTGTAAAGCTCGTCCTCATCAAGATTGACAAGGCATTCGTAGCATTCATATTCTTCGTTATAATCGTAATGTGCACAGTTATCACATATGTTTGAGCCTGCCATCTGCATTACCTCTCAATAAATCGGAATTATGATTTCTTTTTCAGTTTTTGTTATGCCGTCTGTACCCATATCCCTGAGCTTCGGGCCGAAAAACATTCCGGGTGCCCTTCCTTCGGGATAAAGCTCAAGAAGCGGAGCAAGCACAAAGGCTCTTTCAAGTGCACGGGGATGAGGAAGAGTCAGCTCATAGCTTTCGGATTTGAATCCGTCATAAAGAATAAGGTCAAGGTCGATAATCCTCGGGCCGTTTTTCTTCTCTCTCACTCTGCCCATTGCCGCTTCAATGCCGAGACATTCGCCGAGAAGCACGGCAGGGGATACTGTTGTTTCAACAAGCAGCGCCGCATTATAAAACTTATCGTCCTCATCGCAGTCAACAGGCTCTGTTTCATAAACAGACGATGCTTTGATAATCTTTACTCCGCCGAGCTTTGCAATTGCTCTGACGGCATAATTTATGTTTTCAATTCTGTTGCCGAGATTTGTTCCCAGCGCAATTACCGCTTCACTCATTTGTATTTCCTCTGTTTCTGTAAATTTCAACACCCACATAGTCAAAATCCGCTTTTATGGGAGCTTCGGGCTTTTTGAGAAGAATGCGGAGACTCTGAATTCTTCCGAAGCTTTCAAAAAGTCCGTCGGCAACTCTCTGAGCCGCTCTTTCAAGCAGATCATCCTTTTGCGAGGTGAATATTCTCGTTGTTTCTTTTATGATTTTTGCATAGCTTACCGTATCGTCAACATTATCGCTCACACACGGCACACTGATATCAACAAATGCATCAATATCGAATATAAAATTCTGTCCGTCGATTTTTTCTTCTTCGTTAACGCCGTGATAAGCAAAAATTTTAAGTCCTCTGACAAGTATTTTATCCATTTCAGCCCTGCTTTCTGTAAATTGCATCGGCAACCCTTGCGCCCTGCACCGCCGCCGCAACATCATGAACACGGATTATATCCGCACCGCCTGCAATTGCCGCCGTATGTGCCGCAACCGTACCGGGGTCTCTCTGACGGCTGTCCTCAACGCCGCTTGCCTGACCGATAAATCTTTTTCTTGAGCCTGCAACAAGAAGTGCAACGCCCTTGAATTTGAGCCACTCCGTTTCACGGAGAATTTCAAGATTATCGTTTCCCGTTTTACTGAAGCCAAGCCCGGGGTCAAGGCAAAGACTGCTTTTCGGCAATCCGCATTCACCTGCAAGCCTCAGTGCATCAAGAAAGAAATTGCGTATATCATTCACTACGCCGCCCTGATATTCCGCCGTTGTACCCGCACCGCAGGGATTATGCATAACAACATATCCTGCTCCGTATTTCTTTGCAAGCTCCGCCATTTCGGAGTTGAAAACACCGCTGATATCGTTGATTATATCCGCACCTGCTTCAAGAGCCGCCTTTGCACATGAGGGATAGAAGGTATCAACCGAAACCGCCGCCGTAACCTCTTTTCTGACCTTTTCAAGAATCGGCATGAGCCTTTCCTTTTCTTCGGCACCTGAAAGAATTATTGCATCGGGTCGGGTTGAATTTGCACCGATATCAATGATATCCGCTCCCTGCTCCTGCATTCTGAGTGCGTGCTCAACCGCTGACTGAGGATTGTTGTAAAGTCCGCCGTCGGAAAAAGAATCGGGAGTGCAGTTGAGAATTCCCATTATATATGTCCGCTTGCCGAGCGGAAATTCGTGTTTGCCTGCCTTGAACATTACGGGCGTCCTCCGGTGAGCAGCTGCATTGCCTCTGCTCTTGTTTTTGAATCGCTTCTCATTGTGCCTCTGAGTGCGGAGGTTCTTGTCTGTGCGCCCGAAGCTCTTGCACCTCTCATAGTCATGCAAAGATGCTCCGCCTCAACAACAACCGCAACGCCCATGGGCTTTAAGTTTTCATCAAGAAAATCGGCAATCTGTGCTGTCAGACGCTCCTGAAGCTGGGGTCTTTTTGCAAATGATTCCACTATTCTTGCAAGCTTTGAAAGACCGATAACCTTGCCTGCCGACGGGATATAGGCAATGTGTGCCTTACCCATGAAGGGAATCAGATGATGCTCACACATGGAATAAAGCGGAATATCACGCACAACAACCATTTCTTCGTTGCCGCTTTCGTTAAAAAGCTTAAGATGTCTTGAAGGGTCATCCGCAAGACCCGAAAAAATCTCTTCATACATTCTTGCAACTCTTGCGGGAGTTTCAACAAGACCCTCTCTGTCGGGGTCTTCACCGATAGCAATCAGAATTTCTCTGACCGCCGCCTCTATTCTCTGCTTATCCATAAAATCAACCTCTTTCAGGAACAAGAACCAACACATTCTGCTCGGGATTCTTGTAATAGGATATCGTGTCGTATGCTATCTCTTTATCAGCCAGATTATCCGCCCTCGAAAGAACGGAATAAATTCTTTCGTTATCGATAAGGTCTTTGACAGCCTTATCGTATGCCCCGCGGGAACCGAATCGGAGCTGGGTTTCCCATATTCCCGAATCAACATCATCCGCAATGAGACGGGCAATTTCTTTTTCATCGGAACGGCTGTATTCATCAAAAAATTTGCCTGTTTTCACATAATAATTTGCCGCCGTGGCAGTACATCCGAAGTCATAGGAAAAATCCGAATGAGTTGAAGAAATCATTTCTTCGTTTATATTGAAATAAGAATAAAAATTCAGCTCATTTTTGTCTTTGTCAACGGGATCATCCCATGTGCAGTCAAGAAAATAGAATTCGCCGTCAATATTAACAGCATTCCACATATGGGCACCCTCTTCGCCGTCAAAATTATTTGAAATTCCGCTCACAACGGAATTTTCAATTCCTGCCATGTCAAGAAGAAGCTTTGCCGCCTTTGAATAGCCTTCGCATGCCGCATAGCCGTTGACAAGTGCACCGTAAGACGACGAATACACGAGCTTCGGCTCGGTAAGCTTATACTCACAGTTATCAACAATATAATCGTGAATTTCAAGCTCCGTCTGCCACTGGTCATCGGGGTCGGAAAGAGAAGAAATAACGCCTTCCGCCGTTTGGATAAGCTCCTGCTTCCGCTCATGATACTGCTCTTTTGTTATGATATACTCAACCGAACAGTAGGTTCTGAGCATTTCGGAAAAAAGAGTGCATTTTCTGCCGACAAAAAACAAATCGGGATTGTCATAAAGAAGAGCGGAAAAAATTCTGTCAAGCTGTTTTGCGTCAATATCGGGAATTTCAATCGCCTCGGGCATATCGTAAATCTGCGTGAGCATTTCATTATAGGCATGCTTTTCGATATTGCTCAGCTTGTTATAATAAAATTTATACGGGCTTCCGTATTCCGTAACCTCAACAGCCTCGGTGCTCTGCCATTCATTGGCTTCAACAGAGACAAGCACAATATATCCGATAACAACTGCCGAGCAAACGCAGACAACCGTCAGCACCAATGCAAAAAATGCTTTAATCAGCTTTTTCATGCTTTCTCCTTTCACTCGAAACTGTTTTTATTCTTTAATCTGCTTAGGCGACTCAACAATATTCTTATCTTTTATGCCGCCTTTCATAAATGCCTCTATGCTTTCCTTCGCTTCAAGGAAATCAACGATAGTGAGGTCGGTTTTAACGGTGTTTGAAAGCTTGGAGAAATATCTTTCGGATTTACCGATATTTTTTTCTCTGAAAACGCAGTCAAACATTTCCATAAGTGCCTTCGCCTGCAGATTTTTGCCTCTCGGACCGAGAGTGCCGAGATATCTCATATATTTGAAAAGAGTATCCGCCATGAGATTCTGCCTGCCCTTGACAAGAATAACTGTATATTCTCCGCCTCTGTATTCTATCTGCTCGGGAATAGTTATATTCATTCCGCCAAAATAGTTTATCATCGCCTTGAAGCTTTCATCATCGGAACCTATGTAGCCGTCAACCGTTATGCCGAGATGCTTTTCAAGGCTGTCAACCGTTACATTTTCGCCGTATTTCTTAAATGATGAATCAAGTGTTTCCGCTCCGTCGGAAAGCATCATGTCAAGCGGAAGCGCACAAACGGAAGCCGCCATTTCGGGCACTCTGAAATTCACAAGCCACGCAAAATGGAGTCCGCCCTTTTCGGAATCCGCACACCAGAAAAAATAGGTTTTGTCCGCTTCAGTCTGTATCTGCGTTGTTTCCTGCGAAACCGCCTCGGTTGTTGTTTCAGGCTCACCGCCCATCGCCGTTCTGATATCAAAATCATATTTTTTAAGTATTGCAAGGCACGAAACAACAAGAATAATCAGCACGCACGAAGCAAAAATGACCGAGAATTTTTTAAAGCCTCTGTCTTCACTCTGCTTACGGGTTCTGAACATTATATTTTTAGGTTTTTTTGCCATTATCAATCACCGCTTAAATCGCTCTTATTTCTTAATGAGAATTGCCGCAGTATCTTTTTCAATGCAGAGCTCTCTGCCGCTGACGGTGCCGCCCGTCAGCACTTCATAGCCCTCCTCGGGAAGAATGTAAATAATGGAATGGCTGTTGCGGTTTGCAACGGTCATTATTCTTTCTCCTCTGCCCCTTCTTTCATAAGCAACGCACCCCATCGCCGCCGAAACGGGAACAAATTCACCGTCGATGAAAACTTCGTGTTCCCTTCTGAGTCTGCCGAGGAAACGGAAATGCTCAACAAGCTCCTCATCTTCTCTTCCCCAGGGATAGCATCCTCTGTTATAAGGATCTTCACCGCCGTCAAGACCTGCTTCATCGCCGTAATAGATACAGGGAACTCCCGGAAGAGTGAACTGCATTACCGAAACAAGCTTGAGAAGAGCCTTGCCGTTTTTCTTTGCTTCCTCATCAAGACCGCCTCTGTAGCGTTCAAGATGAGTGCCGTGACAGTTGCCGAAGGTTGCAAGACGGCTGAGCACACGGCAGGTATCGTGGGTGCCGATATGATTCATAAGGCAGTCAACGGCAGGCTTGGGATAATTTTCGCAGATTTCCGAAATTCTGTCGTTGAAGCCCTCTGCTTTTGCCGAAATTGCAAAACCGATAAGGCAGTCGGCAAACGGATAATTCATAACGCTGTCAAGCTGAGCACCTCTGAGATAGCGTCTTCTTTTGCCGTAGCTGATTTTGTTTGAAGCATCCTCCCAGACCTCGCCGAGAATGAACGCATCCTCTTTTTCTTCTTTGACGGCAAGTCTGAGTGCATCAAGAAATTTATCGGGAAGCTCATCCGCAACATCAAGCCTCCAGCCTCTTGCACCTGCTTTGAGCCATTTGCGGAGAATGCCTTTTTTGCCTGCGATATATCCGATATATCCGTCATTTTCTTCATCAACCTCGGGCAGAATATCAACGCCCCACCAACTTGCATAACTGTCAGGATAGCTGTCGAATCTGTACCAGTCAAAATAAGGGGATTCCTCGCTGTTATAAGCTCCGATGTTCTTATATCTGCCGTATTTGTTGAAATATTTGCTGTCCGCTCCCGTGTGACTGAAAACGCCGTCAAGCACAATGCTTATACCTCTTTTTTCAGCCGCCGCACAAAGCTCGGAAAACTCCTTCTGCGTACCGAGAAGCGAATCGGTTTTTTCATAGTTTGCGGTATCGTAGCGGTGATTGGTATGAGCTTCAAAAATCGGATTGAGATATATACATCCGACACCGAGCGATTCAAGATAATCAAGCTTCTGCTCAATCCCCTTGAAATCACCGCCGAAATAGTCATATTTTGTTATTCTGCCTTCGCTGTCAGGCTCCCAGATCGGTTCTCCGCCCCAATCCGAACGAAGAATTCTGTCTTTCGGGACTCCCCGTTTTGCCTTGCCCGAATTGCAGAATCTGTCGGGAAAAATCTGATAGATAACAGAGCCTTTTATCCACTCGGGTGTGGAAAACTCCTTTGAATAAACTGTAAGCTGAAAATCCGAACCGTCGGCTGAAAGTCTGCCCGTTGAATTGTCAAATCTCGTTATGACACTGCCGCCGTTTTGGTGTGCAACACGGAAATGATAGCCGTAAAGCCCTTCTTTTGCGGGAGTAAATGCAACTCTCCACCATTCCTCGTCGAAGCCCTCCATTCCGTCCCATGTCATGGGAAGAACGCAGACTTCTCCTTCACCGTTGTCTGCAACAAGCTCCGCACCCGTACAGCAAAGGCTTCGGGGAAGAACGATGCGGAAAACAACCTCGGTGCCTTCCTTCACCGCACCGAAAGGACTTTTATGATAGCTTAATCTCGAATTATAGGGTATGAATTCCATGAGTAATTTCCTTAAAGCCAATATCAATCATTGCCGCAGTCTGTTCATACGGCATTTCGGTTATTTTTATCAATGTATCCGCAAAGAAATAGCCCGTACCTATAAGAGCAAGAATTCCTGCCGTTATCAGTATCACCGTGACGATTTTTTTGCCTCTGACCCTCTCTTCATAGGTCGGACCCGTACCGAAACGGGTCGAAAATTCCGTTATGCTTTTACGCTCGGAGGGCTTGAGAGTTTTTTCTATTTTTCCTGTCTTGGGCATTATTTTTTCCTCCCTCAACCGAAAATATTGGAATCCGTAAATCCCGCAAATGCAAGTGAAAGCATTGCAACATAAATAAACATAGACGGAGTTCCTTTGAAAAATTCGGGAATATCCTCGTTTTCGGCAAGTCTTTCTGAACCCTTATAGATAAGTGCCGCCGCAAGCACAAACGCAATACCTGCACCGATACCCGAACCGAGACTGGCGGCAAACGAATAAGCAGCGGAGCTGTTGATATGCGGAATAGTGAAAACAAGAGTATTCAGCGCCGCAATGCCGAGAGTTCCGAGAAGCTTTGAGGATTTTCCGAGAGCAATGCGGAGAATGACTGCCGCAACCAGATAAACCGCCGCAAGCACAGCCGCATATATCGCCGCTCTGACGGCATAGGTCATGCCCTCAAAAACAAAAAATGAATCTATAAGATTGCAGATTGCACTCGTTATAACCGAAAAGCCCGAAATCATAAGTGCAAATATGCCGAATCTGTCGGGTTTTCTTGAAGCTCTGATTGCTTCGCTCATGCCGAGACCCGAACTGAGCACAAGATTCTGAATGAAAACGGTATAAAGGGCGGTTGTAAGCAGATCAGATATCATTTTCATTGCTTATCCCCCTTTCCGTCTATGTCAATTCCGAGCGACCTGAGAAAATCGTCAAGCTCTGCTGCGGAATTGAAGCTGTGTCCGCTTTCACGGACAGGTTCTTCTGCGGTTATTTCTTCGGGAATATCAAGCGAAACCTCTTCGGGTGCGGATTTCTCAACGGGAATTTCCTCTCTGACAGTTTCTGCAGGCTCTGCCCAGAACTCCTCGAAAAGCTCAACCTCCGTAACCTCATCAGAGAAATCCTGAACGGGTTCTGCATTGCTCTCTTCATCATCCGAATAGGCAGAATAGAATTTTGCAACAAAAGCCTTAAGCCCTGCCGCCATAAAGCCGAGAATAACAAAACAGCCGAAGGGGAGAGCCATTCCCTTAAAGGTTACGGGCATATTGACTTCCATTCCGCCGATTGTGCCTGCACCGAAAAGCTCTCTCAGAGCACCGACCAGAATAAATATTATTGAAGCACCGATGCCTGCCGCTGCCGCATCAAAAAACGAATGCTTCACGCTGTTTTTAACAGAGAACTGCTCACAGTGAACGGCAGTCATGGAGTTGACCGCGATGAGCGGAACATAAATTTTCATGCCGAGGCTGAGACTGACGAGCGACATTGTTTCAACATACCAGAGAATCGGGCATACAACCGCAATTCCGATAATAAGATAGAGCGATACCCTTATCCATCTCGGAATCTTCTTCAATAATGCACTTGCAATAACGCAGGTAATTATCAGTTCAAGACAAAGGGCTGCCGAAAGCATAACGGCACTTCCGAGTGAGGTTGATGCCGCAACAACGGGGCAAAGCCCGACAAGCTGAATAAGCACGGGGTTATATATAACCGCACCTTTAATAAATACATCCTTGAAGGAAAGATTATTACTCATTTTTCAGCCGCCCCCTTCCTTTTTCCGAGGGAAGAAAACGCCTTGATGAGCGATTCGATAACGGGTGAAAATCCGTTTGTAAGAAGAACGGCAAAGCAGACTGTTTCTTCGTATGTGCCGTGATATCTCATCATCATGCACGCCACACCGCAGACCGCACCGTAAATAACTCTGTTGACGCCGCCCTTTGGCAGGGTTGCGTGGTCTGTAATAAGAAATACCGCACCGAAAAGCAGCGAGCCTGCCGAAAGCTCAAGAATAATTCTCGTAAACAAAGAAGCATTGATTCTCGGAAAAAACGCAACAAATACAACGCACGCACCGATGAATCCTGCCGTTGCAAGAAGTGCTCCTTTTCTTTTCACGAAAAGATAGCCTGCACAAACAATCATAAGAATTCCGCAACCCGTACCCATGGGTCCCGAAATGTTGCCCGAAATAATATCAAAAGCATTTCCGAGATTGAAATGCACGGAATTTCCCTGAGAAAGAAGCGACGCGAGCGACTGTGCACCGAGGAGCTTATCCTCAACATTTTCCGTGTAGGTAAAAACCTGCTCCTTGAAACACACGCTGACCGTTGCAAAACCTGCCGCCGCAGGCACAAACGGTGCTCTGAGAGAGCCGCCGAAGGGGATTTTTGCAACCGCAACGCCCGTTGCACTTGCTATCACGGGAATATAAAGCGGCACACCCGCAGGAAGCATAACCGCAATCGCCGCTCCGATAAACACATTGCTCAGGTCTTTGAGCAGAAATTTCTTTTTAATGATAAAACTCATTATAAGGTCGCTGAGAACAGCACTTATTATGCTCACCGCAATTACAGAAACCGCCCTGCTTCCGTAATAGAGAACAGAAAGGATGCACGGGGCAATGAGCATAACAATATAGTCCCCGAAAATCTGCGAAGCTTTTACCGTATTCAGTTTACGAACTTTTTCCGCCAATGGTAATCACCTCTGAATTTCCCATTATTTAATCATTGCATACCGCCGAAGGAGAACATATTATATTACTGTGAACACTCTATCAAGGAGGTAAACCATGAAAATAAATTCACCTGCCGAAGACAGAATTATTGTTGACCTGACAAAACAGGATATGATTGAACTTGATATCACATATGAAGATATGGATTATTCCACAATCGAAACACGCCGCGTTATCTGGACGGTTCTCGGCGAAGCAGGAAAGGCTCTCGGCCGTGTGCTTGACCCGTCACGCAGAATGATTATCGAAGCCTCTCCGAAATCCGAGGGCGGCTGCACGCTGAGCTTCACCATTCTTGACGGCAGAAAAAACCGTTTTCCGCAGAAGCACACGCTCAGAAAGCAGGAGGATAATCTTATCTGTGATTTTGAAAATCTCGACAGTCTTTTCAGAGCTGCCGCCGAAACTGCCGTTTCGGAACATAAATTCCAAAGCAGTCTTTTTGAACTCAACGGAACATACAGGCTGATTCTCGGATATTCTTCCGAAACACTCAGAAATATTCTTTCAGAATTCTGCGTTATTCAGAATTGCAGCAAAATGATGTATGAACACACCCGTGAGCACTGGCAACTGCTTGCCGAAGGGAATGCGGTTGAGCTGCTTAATCTTTAAATGCTTTTTCCGCAAGAGAACGGAGCTTTGCAATCTCTGCGGCTGCATCCTGTGCACCGAAAACAGCACTGCCTGCAACAAAAACATTCGCACCTGCCGAAGCGGCGGTTTCAATTGTTTTTTCGTTGATTCCGCCGTCAACCTGAATATCAATATCAAGACCTCTGCGCTGCATTTCCGCACGCAGGGTTTTTATTTTATCCATTGTTTCGGGCATGAAAGACTGTCCGCCGAAGCCCGGCTCAACAGTCATCACAAGCACCATGGAAAGCTTATCGAGATAAGGGAAAACAACCTCTGCCGCTGTGTTGGGCTTGATGCTTATGCCTGCTTTACATCCGCATTCAACGATTTTATCAACCGTTTCGCCTACGGGTGAAGAGCTTTCGGCATGGAAGGTTATTATGTCCGCCCCTGCCTTTCTGAAATCATCAATATAATCAAGAGGCTTGTCTATCATAAGATGAACATCAAAAACAAGGTTTGTTTTATTTCTTATGCTTTTTATAACGGGTGCACCGAAGGTAATATTCGGCACAAAGCAACCGTCCATAACATCAAGATGAAGATAGTCGGCACCGCTTTTTTCCATTCTGATGCTCTCTGCACCGAGTGCTGAAAAGTCGCTTGCAAGAACCGACGGAGAAATTTTTATCATATGGATATTCCTCCCCATATTAAATCAGTTTATTATATCATTTTTAATTATCAAGGTCAACAATTTAGATATAAGTTTATATATAATTAATAATATAGTTATAAAATGCAGAATCAATTGAAAACAATACGGTGTGATGTGGGCAT
>JAZOVN010000302.1:0-10653 GCA_045658725.1 Acutalibacteraceae bacterium | reverse complement strand
ATGAGGAAAAGGCAAGACAGGAGCTTTTGAAAAATCAGGAGATTGCTCGGCAAGAAGAAGAAGAAATGAAAAAGCGAAAAGCGATGGCTGAGATGCTTATTACCTCAGGGTTCAATTTCGACGGATACAAAATCACAAAATATTCCGGATATATTTCGGGAGATGATGCGGTTTCTGTTGCGAGAGGAATGGCTGTTTTCGGCTCGGGACCCGATGTTAAGGATAAGCTTATGCAGTCGCTTGTGACTATCAGAAGAAATGCTCTTGCAGAGCTCAAAGAAGCAGCCTATGCTCTTGGTTGCAATGCGGTTATAGGTGTTGACTTCGATTATCTTACCCTGGATCCTCAGACAGCTAATCTCGGTGGCGGTACAACATATCAGCCTTATATTTTCGGTGTAACTGCAAACGGAAATGCTGTTATTATTGAAAAAATAGATGAATAAAAAACAAGTGCAACAGGATGCAAAAGTTCTGTTGCACTTGTTTTATTAACAATATTTTTTTATAAAATCAACAATCACATTCGGGTCATCGAGTCCGTGAGGGTGGTGGGCACAGTCTTTTTTGATATGCACCTCAATCGGCAGACCGTTTTCTTTATATGCCTTTTCAAGCAATGCTCCGTTTTCTTCATAGGGCACGGTTTTATCGCTGTCGCCTGCAATGAGGATAACGGGGATTTTATTTTTTATAAGGTCGGGAATTCTGTGCATCGGCATATCAAGACAGCAGATGATATCCGATATGCTTTTCAGCCCGAGTGAGTCGAAAATTTCGGGGAAGTCCTCACAGCACGCATCGCCGATACCGAAGCCGCAGGGGCAGCTCATATAGTTCATTACGGGTGCGTCAATGTAAAGGCACGAAACGAGTTCGGGGTAATTTGCAGCAAATTTAACCGCAATCAATCCGCCGCAGCTCATGCCGACGGGCACGCACTTCGTGGCGAGCTTGTATTTTTCTGTAACAAATTCAACAAATTCCGCTTTTCTTTTAAGGTCGGAATCCGCGCCCCAGCGGTTTTCATTTTCAATGAAGCAAAGATAAAATCCGCTTTTCAGAAGTTCAATTTCCGTTTCGGGAAATGCATTCCAATATTCCGTTTTGACGGCAAGAACGGGATTTTCTGTTTTTAAATCAGGGATAACAACAAGTGCGTTCTGACCGTCAAAAGCGAATTCATGGCATTCAAAGCCGTTCCATTTCATTTGCCTGCCTCCGATAACATCTTGTTTGCGGTTTCGATAAGCTCGCGTTCGCCTTCGATATCGGCAGGATACGGATATTTTTTTGCGCATTTTTCAAAGTCGGCAAGCTTATCTTTTGCTTTTGCAATGTTTTTTTCTGAAAGAAGAGCTACGGCGTATTCCGTTCTGATGACTGACGGGAAGTTTTTCATTGATTTCATGAAATTTTTCTGTGCTTTGTCGAGTAGAGATGCGATTTCTTCTGCCGAGGCACCTCTTATTGCTTTGCAATAAATAATATCACAAATCATAAGCTGACGGTGAACTCCGACAATTGCAGAATCTGTTGCAATCATTTCTTCGGTAAGCTTTTCGGCGGCATCGAAATCCTGCATATCCATAAGTCTGCTGCAGGCAAAAACGCCGAGGGTGGCAACCAGAGAATTGTTCATATCCTCTTTTTCGGGAACAGAAAACCATTCTTCGGGCATATCTTTTACTCTTACGCCTTCAACAAGAAGTGAGTTGATTTTCATCTGAATCCGGAATGAGCGGAGAGCCTTCGGACTGCGTTTTAATTCAAGTGTATTGTATCCGTCGTTGTTTACTGCACCGGGGCTGAGGGGGATGCCGTTGAGTGCGGCAATTGCAAAACCCATGAAAACAAATATTATAACAGCACTTGAAAGCAATACGGAAAATCCGCAGACACAGTAAAGCAATGTTGCTGTTGCAGAAATCAGTATGTTCATGAAAACGCCGCCGAGATTATACAGGGCATAAGGAATTTTTCCGTCTTTCATATCGGGAGGTGTCATCAGACACTGACCGAGAGTTCCTGCAAGTGAATAGGATTTAAGGCGAAGTCTGCCGTTTTGCTTTACGAGTGCAATGTTTCCGATTCGGAATGAGGAAAATTTATATCCCGTGGCAAGACCGAAGACCATATGACCGAATTCGTGCATGATGATATGTATAAAATATGACAACAGAAAAATAAGAGTTGTCAATAATATGTTGGCTTTGTTTCCGGAAGCTGCTGCAGAAACTCCGCCGATCAGACCTGCGATACCGCAGGTGCATCCGAAAATAAAAAGATAAATATTACGGTGGTGGTTGGATTTTTTCTTTTCTTTTTTGCTTTTCATAACAGAACCTTCCTTTTAAGGAGTTTTTGCTGATAAAGATATTCAGTTTCTTTCAAGTCTTATGCAGGTTACGGAATATGCGGGCACGGTGTAGTTGAATTTATCCGAGAAACCGTCAACCGTGAATTCTTCCATGATGCAGTCTTCCTTTGCACCGAGAATATTATCGTTATCAAGGCTGTCGCCTGCAACCTGATTAACGGTTGCCGTTGATTTTACATCCGCATTTTCAATGTCAACGGCAAAAACTCTGTTTGTTTCGGTTGTGTTGACTATTTTTACGATGATATCGCCTGAATCATCGGTGCTGACAACATGATAAGCCTCTGCCTGCGCACTGTTTGCAAAGTCATAGTCAACATAGAGAATATCATCGATGTAGCATTTTACCTTGGTGCCCGATATCTCAATTTTAAGGTTGTAGGTTCTGCCCGTTTCAACGGTGAAGGGCTTGTGTGTGCCGTTGATACGGCCCGTTTTTATTCCGTTTTCAATCTGCTGGAGTGCGGAATAAGTGTTGCCCCATCCGCCGATATTCCAGAAATAACAGTTATCCTTATCCTTGACGGCAAAGGGAATGATGAAACCTTCGTCACCGTCAAGCTTTGTTGCTTCAAGAGTGTAGGTGTAGTTTGTCCATTCGTCACAGCCGTAATAGGCAACCATGCCCGTTTCGGTGTAGGGCATCCATGTGTTGGTCTGAACAAGCTTTCCCTTTTTTATTTCAAAATCATTGCTGTCATAAATGTTTTCCCAATTCCACCAGAAGTCCGTGGGAAGGGTGAAATTCTGTTTGCCGAGTAGCTTGCCCGTTTCGTTGAATGTGATTTTTATATTGTCGAATTCAGCCGAGGTATACCATGTGCCGATGCCGACTCTTCCGCCGAGGGCAGGCTGCTCAATCTTTGCACCGTCAAGAGCGGAGCTGAGAAGCTTTGAACCCTGATTTACAGAGAAAAGCTTCTGCACATAATAGCTGATTGAACCCGTCACCTGATGATTGTTGAACCAGATGAGGTCGGGCGACCAGTGGGTTGCGGTGAGGTTGCCGAAAAGGGGAGCATAAGCCGCCATTCTGACTATGTCGCCGTTGCGTTCGAGACCCGTCATGTATGCGGCTTCTGCAAGAGCGGCATGGAGTCTGTTTGACCTTGCGGCATATTCTCCGAGGAAAACCTGAATTCCGCCGCCGTAGATCGTGTCGGTCATTTCGTCAACGGAACGCTTATAATTATTTTCGTCATAGTAATCCGTATTCTTGAAAAACCATGACGGCTCGTTATAGTAATGATGATCGGTTGCACCTGCAAAATCGGCAGCATTATCCGAATTGCCGAGCTGCTGCTTTGCGTATTCATAAGAGGGGAGATACTGACCGCTGTGAGTGCCGTCGGATGCACCTGAAGAATAAATCAGTTCAATTCCTTCGTAGAGTCCGGGATTGATTGCTTTTGCTTCGTTGAAGGAATCGAGGAATGCCTGATAGCGTTCAAAATAAAGCTCGCCTTCCTGCTCGTTGCCGATGCCGATATATTTAAGCTCAAAAGGTTCGGGGTGACCGAGAGAAGCTCTCACCTTGCCCCATGTTGTTGTTTCGTCGCCTCTGCAGAATTCAACGAGATCGTGCATATCCTGAACATACTGTGCGAATTCATCGCTCTGCATATCAACGGGACCTCTGCCTCTCATCTGACAGTAAAGACCGCAGTTTATAACGGGAACACCTACCGCACCGATATCTTCCGCAAGCTGAAAATATTCAAAAAATCCGAGACCGTAACTCATGAAGCAGGGATTGGGATCTTCCGTTGCAGAGAAGTTTGTCCAGAGATTAACGCCCTGCTTTCTTGCGGCAACATCGCCGTATCTGCCGCCGAATTCAAGCGGAAGACCGTTTTTGCCCGTTGCAACCGAATCCTTCCAGTTATATGCACTTTCGTAATCGTTACCTTCTATTATGCATCCGCCGGGAAAACGCAGGAATTTCGGCTCAAGAGCTTCGAGCATTTCACCGAGGTCTTTACGCATTCCGTTTTTTCTGCCCTTGAAGGTGTCTTCGGGAAAAAGAGAAATCATATCGAGAGCAACGCTGCCTTTATCGGCAAGCACCTGAAGAGTCACATTCTGAAAAGCGGTTTCGGTGCAGATGAGGGTAAGCTCATATTTTGTCCATTCGCCGTTTATGCTTTCAATAACACCTTCACCGATTATTTTATCTCCGACACAAAGACGCACATATAATTTACCCGTGTAGCCCTCAATTCCTTTTGCATAGACCGAGAAATTATATGCGGCATTTTCTTTGACTGACATTCCGTCAAGAAAACCGCGGTTTGCGATGCCTGCGGGGGAGTCGGAACTGTTTGTGAGAAGAAGATAAGAAGGATTGTTTTCGTTAAGCGAAGTTTCGCTGTCTTTTGTTACATTCAATTCCGCTCCGTTTACCGCACTCCATGCATAGAGGGCATCGCCCGCGGCAAGCTCTGTGTATTCAAAAGAGCGGTTTGCGACCATTTCGGCATAAAGTCCGCCGTCAGCCGCAAAATTGATGTCTTCAAAGAAAATTCCGAAAAGAAGATCGCTGATATCGTGAATTTCATCACCTGCGTCAATATTCATTGTGTAGTCGGCATTTTCTGTGCTGTATGCGGTAACGGTATTTGCATCGGGTCTGTCGGGTTCGGGCGGATTTTCGCCGCCGACGCTTCCCGTTAATGACATTATTGCCGCAACAAGTGCCGCAATGCCTTTTTTAAAGAATTGATAAATTGTATATTTCATTTTTAATCACCCGAATCAAGTATATTATTATAAAAATGCAAAGTCAAGCATCTTCGGATATGAGAAGATTGAGAAGAGCTTCACAGCCGTCATAAATATCACGGTATGCAACATCAAATCTTCCGCTGTACCACGGGTCGGCAACATCGCCGCTTCTGTCGGTGAATTCCATGAGCTTTCTGATTTTGCAATCGGGGTCTGAGCCTAAAATGCGGTACATATTGCGGATGTTCATGCTGTCCATGCCGATGAACAGATCATATTTGTCATAATCACTCTTTTTAAGCTGAACGGCACGCTTTCCTTCGCAGGAAATGCCGTGCTTTGCAAGCTCCGCTTTTGCAGGCGGATAAACGGGGTTGCCGATGCCGCCCCATATTTCTTCCGTGCTTGTGGCACATGACGAAACCGAAAATTCATTGCCCCGGCCCAACCTTTCCGCCATGTTTCTGAAAATGAATTCCGCCATCGGACTTCTGCATATATTGCCGTGGCATACGAACATTATTTTTTTCATTGTTGAATCTCCTTTGTTTTCTGACGGATTAATTATAACATATGTGTCAACAAACAGTAATCTTTTTGTTGCGAAGGGTCGGGTTTTGTGATATATTATTCAGGGTGAGTATATGCAGACTGTCAGCGAAGCTCTTGAAAAGCTTGGGAATTCAAAATTTCGTTCGGGATTTCATCTGAGCGGAAAAGATAAGGAATATATAAAAGACAAGGGGCTTGAAACTGTCAGAGCTCATGCGGAGGATATAATCCGCAAGCGTCTTGCACCTTCTGTTATTCCCAATGACGGAAGGCAGACACCGATGAAGGGACATCCCGTATTCATCGCTCAGCATGCGTGTGCCTGCTGCTGCAGAGGATGCCTTGAAAAGTGGTATAAGGTGCCGCAGGGCAGGGCACTCACGGAAAATCAGCAAAAGAAAATAGTCAATCTGCTTATGGCATGGATAGAAAAAGAAACGGAGGCATAATAGTGAAAGCTTTTTTTGCATCGCTTGTTGCGGCAATTGTTGCATTTTTCGGAACGATTTCAACAGGAATAATTGATGCTGTCAATAATTATGAATTCACCGTTGATGCAAGTGAAACGGGCAGGGTGCTTGCAAACCCCGCAAGCAACATCAATATCTGGTCGATAGACGGTGATCCGTTTGTCAATGCACAGATAAACGAAGAAAACAACATTTTTGATTTTGTCAACTATGTTCAGTTCATGCAGTGCACGGGCGGAAGTGCGGAAAGAGATTTGTTTGTTGATCCCTATAACAGAGAAGTGCTTGACGATTATGATTTCACCGTGCTTATTGAAAACTGCAGAGGTGTTGTTAATCTCGGTGCAAAGCCCTTCCTCAAGCTCGGAAGTGTTCCTCTCAAATATTCCGAAAGAGCAAATACGGATGCCATGTTCGGCACGAATATCTATCCTCCCGATGACTACAATGTATACTATAATTATATAGCGGCAATCGCCCAGGCTCTTGTTGATGAATTCGGCAGAGAAGAAGTTCTCACATGGCGTTTCGGTGTTATGACGGAATATGAAAATTCCGCATGGTTCATGGCAAACAGCGAGACTCCCGAGGATTCGGCGTTTGAATACTGCAAGCTTTATGACTACACGGTTGCGGCACTTGAGGATGTTATCGGTGAAGTTTTTGTCGGTGCACATTCAATGACCGTAACCGAGGGTCTTTGGGATGAGGCAGAATTCATCAGACACTGCGCAAACGGCACCAACTATAAAACGGGTAAAAAGGGTACAAGACTCTGCTATCTTTCGGCTTCCTTTTATGATCATGAACCAGGCGAATACACCGACGGATACAATCTTCCCGGAACGATTGACTATATCAGAAGTGTTGCCGAATCCGTCGGCTTCAACAATCTTATTTACGGTATCGACGAGGGAAGAATTCTTTGCGGTAACACAGGCGGCAAAGACAGTGACGAGCTTCTTTCGAGAATCAGCGGCTATACCTATCAGGCAGGCTATGACGCAAGACTTTATAAGCAGATGTTTGAAAACGACATAAATTATTTTTCATCGTGGGGTTATCTCTCGGGCGGTCTTTTTGCAGGTAATCCGACGGTCAGCTATCATGTTGCAAGAAATGCCGCAAAATTCGGCGGTGCAAAGCTTGTAAAAACCGAAAAAACCGAAAAAGGTCTTATTTTCAAAGCTGAGGTTGATGCGGTTTCGGCTTTCGACGAAAACACAGACACCCTTCGCATCATGGCATATAATTTCAAAAACAAAGTGAAATACAAATCGGAAGCAGATCTGAAATTCACCGTAAAAGCACCGCAGTTTGACGGAAAACAGGTTAAAATAATATCATATGTGATTGACGATGACTGCAACTGGTTTGATGAATGGGTTGAAGACAGAAAAACTTACGGCATCGGAGATGACTGCTTCTCATGGTCACCTGATGACCCGACCGTTGACAGCACGGGTACTCTTTCTGACCCCGAAGCAAGAGAAATCTATGAAAACGAGCTTTATGACAAATACACCGAATGCTCAAAGCTTGTTCCGACAGAGCAGACGGCAACAGTCACAAATGGCGAAATAAATCTTGAAATCACACTTGACCCGAATGCGGTTGTATTTTATGAAATTGTGGAAATTTGAAAAAACTATTGAAAAATTTACAAATATTTTGTAATATAAAAAGACTGACGCAAAAATAAATCCAAAGGAGAAACATATGCAGGATAACAATCAGTTCAAACCCTATGTTCCCGCAAGCAAGGTGACTCCCGAATTAACGGTAACATCGGTAATTATGGGTATCCTTCTTTCGGTTGTTTTCGGTGCAGCGAATGCATATCTCGGCCTGCGTGTCGGCATGACGGTTTCGGCATCAATCCCCGCAGCCGTTATTGCAATGGGCGTAATCCGTGTCATCATGCGCAAAAACTCAATTCTTGAAAGCAACATGGTTCAGACCATGGGTTCTGCAGGTGAATCACTTGCCGCAGGTGCAATTTTCACCATTCCCGCTCTTTATCTCTGGGCATCCGAAGGCAAAATGGAAAAGCCCGGTCTTCTTGAGATAACTCTTATCGCTCTTCTCGGTGGTCTTCTCGGTGTGTTCTTTATGGTGCCTCTTCGCAATGCACTCATTGTTAAAGAGCATGCAACCCTGCCTTATCCCGAAGGCACGGCATGTGCGGAAGTTCTTCTTGCAGGTGAAGACGGCGGCTCAAATGCATCAACCGTTTTTGCAGGTATGGGCTTTGCGGCATTATTCAAGCTTGTTATTGACGGTCTCAAGGCTGTGCCCGGTGAAATTTCATTCAGAATCAAGGGCTTTGCAGGCGAAATCGGAACTCAGATTTATCCTGCAGTTCTCAGCGTAGGCTATATCTGCGGACCTAAAATTTCATCATATATGTTCTCGGGCGGCGTTCTCAGCTGGCTCGTGCTTATTCCCATGATTGTTCTTTTCGGTGAAACCCTTACCCTTTATCCCGGAACAGCTCCCATCGGTGAAATGTTTGCCGAAGGCGGAGCAGGTGCAATCTGGAGCTCATATATCCGCTATATCGGTGCAGGTGCACTTGCTGCAGGCGGTATCATCAGCCTTATCAAGTCGCTTCCTCTTATAGTCCGCACATTCAGAGATGCCGTTAAGGGTATGAGGGGCGGCAGCGATGTCGGCTCGGAACGCACAAATCAGAGCCTCAGCATGAAGCTTGTGCTTGTTGCAATCGCAGTTCTTACAATTCTTGTGTGGCTTGTTCCCGCAATTCCCGTTTCACTTATCGGTGCGGCAGTTGTTGTTATTTTCGGTTTCTTCTTTGCAACCGTTTCTTCAAGAATGGTCGGACTTGTAGGAAGCAGTAACAATCCCGTTTCGGGCATGGCTATCGCAACTCTTCTTATTGCAACCGTTATTCTTAAAATAACAGGTGACACAGGTGCACACGGTATGAGAGCGGCAATTGCCATCGGTTCTATCATTTGCATTGTTGCCGCAATCGCAGGTGACACCTCTCAGGACCTCAAAACAGGCTTCCTTCTCGGTGCAACACCCAGAAAGCAGCAGATAGGCGAAGTATTCGGCGTTGTTGCCGCAGCACTTGCAATAGGCGGCACCCTCAATCTTCTTGATTCGGCATGGGGCTTCGGCGGTGACCAGCTTGCCGCTCCTCAGGCAACTCTTATGAAGATGATTATTGAAGGTGTTATGGACGGCAACCTTCCCTGGGGACTTGTTTTCATCGGTGTGTTCATTGCAATTGTTGTTGAAATAATCGGAATTCCCGTTCTTCCCTTTGCAATCGGTGTTTATCTTCCCGTTCAGCTCAATGCATGCATCATGGTGGGCGGTCTTGTCCGTCTTTTCGTTGACAAGATGAAGAAATCCGAAGAGGATAAGAAGAGAATCACAAACGACGGCATCCTTTTCTGCTCAGGTATGATTGCAGGCGAAGGTCTTGTGGGCATTCTTCTTGCATTGCTCGCAGTATTCGGAATTGACAAATTCATTGATATTTCAGGTCTTCTCAATCTTCCCGAAGGTGTTGCAAAGGCTGCAGGTCTTGTTGTGTTCGGTCTTGTAATTCTTTCACTTCTCAAATTCTCCGTATGGAAGAAGCAGAAGAATAAATAAGCCATGAAAAAGAAAAACGACACAAATTATCTCGACAAAATTCCCGTTCATCCCGAAATCCGTTGGAAAACAGACGAAAACGGAATTGTGACCATTGAAATTGATAATAAGGGCGTGATGAACAGAATTGCACAGAAGCTTCTGAAAAAGCCGAAGGTGAGTTACATTCATCTTGATAAAACGGGCAGTTTTGTGTGGCCGCTTATCGACGGAAAAAGAAGCATCGCAGACCTTGCAAAGGATGTTGATGCTCATTTCGGCGAAGAGGCACATCCGCTTTATGAAAGACTCGTTCAGTTTTTCAGAGTGCTTGACAGTTATAAGTTCATAAATTGGGTTGAATAACAAAAATCCCTCGGTCATAGGTCGGGGTTCATAAAACAGTTTTTGTTTTCAAAATTCGGCGTAACTTTTGTTGCGCCGTTTCTTTTTGTAACCAAATGCAAATACACTGTCAATGGTGCATAATTGCGCACTTTTGCAAAGTGAATTTCGGCATGATTTCACCTTTATGATATAAGTAATTGAAACAACACATCACTTGACAAAAAAATTGATTGTTTTATAATGAAAACAGATAAACTTGCAAACAAGAGTATGGTAGAAAAATATTTACTTAAGGTGAAGTAAAATGAAAGACATTATTTTATCAATTAAAATTGCTTTTTTGTTTCTAAGAACTCGAGAAAAAGACTTTATTTCCCGTTTGACCAATATGGGTTTGTTTAAAGAACCTGATTTGTTGACAACAAAATTGAAAAAAATTTCTTCATTTATTATCGCTTTCTTTCCAATGATATTTATAGTTATTTATGATAAAAGCAATGTTATAGAACGTTTTGTGAAACCATCTGTCATAAACTTATCTTTTGTAACACACATCATAACTTTTGTTAT
>JAZOVN010000301.1:0-4092 GCA_045658725.1 Acutalibacteraceae bacterium | reverse complement strand
GGCAAGGGTAACGAAACAATCGGTGATATCATCGACCGATTTGAATTCTGGTTTTGCGAGAATTATAAAAGCTTTTACGGCGAAGATAACGAAACTCCGTTTGAACAGCATTTTCTTTCGGCGCTCATTGCACCGAGAAGGGTGCATATTGCATCTGCTGCTGAGGATGTGTGGGCAGGACCGAATCTTGAATTTCTTTTCTGTGCCGCATCTTCAGAAGTCTATGAGCTTTACGGTAAAAAGGGCTTCGTTTATACGGATGACGGCTATCTCAAAGCAGGAAGATATCTTAACGAAGGCAATGTAGGCTTTTGCTACAGAAACGGCAAGCATTATTTCTCCCGTGATGACTGGCACGGATTATTTGACTTTATGAACAAATGAAAATCAGGGCTGTACCTTTAAGGCACAGCCCTGATTTGTTATTTTTTCAGTTTTTTAATTCCGAATCCGATGAGTGTACCGATAAAAACAGGAATAAGGGTGAAGCAGAGAATCAGCAGAATTTCAAATGAGCCGAAAACAAAGAACGGCATAAAATTCTGTGCCGCAAACATAATAACGGCAAACGGGATTATATAAACATAATTTTCGCTTGCAAGGAATGCGGATAAAATAAGCGTTGTAAGCGGAAAAAGAAAATATGTTGTAATAAGTCCGAAGCCCATTTCGTTGCCGCCGCTCATGTTAAGTCCCCACACGAGAAAAATCAGAAATTCAGCTGCGGTTACGGCAACGGAAATCAGAAACCGCTTATGTTTCATAATGTCACCGCCTTAAAAATAAGTTACGGCAAGGTAAATCAGAATCATGTGTACGGGATAGAATGCGTAGAAGCCATACTGCATGATTTTGCTTGACTTGCCTTTCTTTCCGCCGTAAAGCCAGATGGGAATGAGCGAAAAAACAGCGAATCCCTGAATTGCGATATAATGTGTTTCTCCGAAAAGCTCAAGAGGAACCTGCTGACCCTCAAAGAGGATGAGATTCATAAGCACCATTGCAACAAGCTGTGCAAGCCATGCAAAGGGGAAATCACGGAAAAGATAAAACATGACCACCGTCAGAAAACCCCAGAAACCGTAGTCAGGGAAGCCTATGAAAGCACCGAGGCAAATCGGAATAAGAAGCAAAACGGATTTTATGATTGTCTTTTTTGTTTTTTCTTTTCTTGCCTTGTCAATCAGCATGATTGCGAGAAGACCGAGAAGCAGGGTGAACATAACATTCTGGTGATAGGGATAAAACCAGCTTCCGCCATAGAAAAGGTTGAACGGAATTTCAGAAACAACCGCAAAACCGAGCAGACGGAATATGTATTTTTTCAGATTTGAGGTATGGATGAAGCCCTCCGAAATCATAAACGCAAAAATCGGGAATGTCATTCTGCCGACATAGGTCATCCAGTCGTTACCCGGTACAACTTTCGCCCATAAATGGTCGCAAATCATGAAGCACATCGCAAGAATGCGGAGCATATTGGATGTCAGACCGCCGAACGGTATTTTGACGAGTGGACTGTTTTTCGGTAATTTTTTAGTGAGTTCGTTTTTCATTTTTATAATCCTTTCGTGCTTTTCAGAAATTCTTCAATTTCGGTTCCGTTAACGAGAAATTTATCAAGAACAGCCCTGCCTTTGTAAACCGAAACACTTACTGTTATGTCATAATTTTCGCTCAGTTCAAAATCCGATACAGGGTTGATATCAAAGGCGGATTCAACGGAATCATAATCAAGCTTTTCCGATGCAAAATAGCAGAAATAATCGAATGATTTCTCTTTGGTGCCAAGCCAGGCACCGCTTTCGGGTTTCGTTTCCGAAAGAGACGAAATATATGAAATTCCGTTTTCGTCTGTAGCGATAACGGCGTATTTTTCAGGGTGATAGTCGTGCCTGTCAAAATCAAAACGGAAATCAATGTAACAATTCGCCTCAAGATAATTCACAAAATCGCCCGTGAACCACGCGTTGTCAACCGAAAATGTGAATTCCGTTCCTTTTTTATGCACTATATAATCGCAGACGGGATTGATTAATGCGAGCGAAAGAGCGATTATCAGCTGAACGGATAAGAGAATAATAACGGGTTTTGATTTACGCATTTTTCTCCGCCTCCTTTGCTTTGAAGGATTTTGACATCCTGTAGTTGAGGAAAAGAAGAATTCCGCCCATGATAATGCAGGCAATTCCGCTGTAAACAATATCAAAGTTACCGGCAAAAATCGTGAGATAAACAAGGAAACACAGCATAATCAGACCGAGATTGACCGTCAGCATTTTTGATTTGCGTATGCCTGCAACAATGATTGTTATGCTTGCGGCAAAAGAGATAAGGGTGATGATTATGCTTACCGCCTTGTCGGCATCGCGGCTGAAAAATTCCGAGGTGACGGAACAGACCGTGCAGAGTGCGGCGGAAAGGGAAGCAAGAATAACAAATGCGGTTTTTGCGGGATTTTTTGAGAAACTTTTTTTGCCTGTGATAACGCCGATAGAAATTATGATTGCAGAAACGAAGGGGGTAGTGCCCGGAAAACTCAGTGCAGGGTCGGAAGAAATATAATATGAGCCTGTTATGAAGTCTTCGGGATAAACGCAGAGTGCACAGAGAATAACAGAGATTGCGGGAACGCAGATAAACCTGAACGGATATGCAGGTCTTTCACCGTTGTCAGAGGCGTAGAGTGCAATAAGAATTCCGAGAAGCATGCACAGAAGAGTGGGTGCTTCGGCTGTTTTTGCAGTATTTTCGGCTAAAAAAACAGAAATAACCGAAGCGGAAATAAGCAACAGCCAGGTTGAATATTTGCGTCTGTAGTCGTCATGCGGCTGTCTGAAAACGAATATAAGCCCTGCAACAAACATCATCAGACCCGAAAGTGCCGCGACGGAATAATCGCTGAAATATATTGAGTCACAGATAACATAGGTTAAAATTCCGCAGTAAACCGTGAGCGGAAAAACCGAATTCATAATGAACGCAATCGGAATTATCATTGAGGAAAGACCGAATGTTGCGGGGAGAAAGTCGATTTCTATGCCGAACATTGCAACAACAAGACCGAAGGTTGCAACGAGACCCGTGACCCATGCAACGGATGAACCTTCGCTCCAGCCTATGCTGTTTTTCTTTTTTGCGTATGCCCATGCCGCAACCGTGCCGCCGAGCAAAAGCGGAAGAAAGCTGAGAAAAGCAAGAAAAAGGTCAGGGAGCTTATCCCAGAATGAAACGATGATTATTATAAGACCCGTTGCACTCAGAAGCGAACCGAGAGTTGCAAAAACAACATTCATTGCTTTTCTGCGGTCGGGCTTCGGTGCTTCAAGACCGACATTCCTTTTTTCTCCGTAAATAATTTCTTCGATTCCCGTGCCGAAAGCATCTGCGAGAAGCTCAAGCATATCGATATCGGGCTGTGTGCGGTCTGTTTCCCAACTTGAAATTGTTTGTCGGGTAACATTGATTTTATCGGCAAGCTCACCCTGGGTAAGCTTGTTTTCGGAGCGGAGCTTTTTAATGTTTTTTGAAATTTTAGCCATAGGCGACACCTCCTTGCACTAAAATTTAATCATATTTATCTCAAAAAGTCACGCAACAATGTGTTGCAATGTCATTTTAACATATTTTTGAGAAAAATAAAACAGACATACCTCAAAAAAGGTATGCCCATTAAAAAATTATTTGTCGATTAACCCAAGAATATAATCTGAGCTGATATTATAATATTTGCAAAGAGTTATTAAATGACGGATAGGCATTTCGTTGATTCCTTTTTCATAGCGAGAATATACCTGTTGTGTAGTGCCGAGAATATCGGCAATTTCCTGCTGAGTAAGGTCGTTATCTTCACGAAGCTCTTTTATAACCTCAAAATACTTTTTCATTATATCACCCGCTAACATCTTAATACATCAAATATGATGTATAGACAATTACACTACATGTGGTGTATAATGTGCACAAATATTAATGTTATGAGGTGGATTAATGAAGAATAAAGTGAAATTTATTTTGTCAGGTGTGTTGATTGTATCTCTTGTATCTGTGTTTTCAGGATGCACGGTTGTTTTGGATAAAAACAAGGATGTG
>JAZOVN010000300.1:0-6340 GCA_045658725.1 Acutalibacteraceae bacterium | reverse complement strand
GGGTCTAGTCATTGTCTTCCTAAGACCGCTTGGCCCCCGACTTTATATGATGAAAAACAAAAACCGTATCGGCGGAGAACAATCGGGTCATATCATTTTTTCGAAGTATGCAACGACAGGTGACGGCATTCTGACAAGCCTTAAAATGATGGAAGTTATGATCAGCAAAAAATTGCCGATGAGTAAACTTTACGAAGGTTTTGTTTTTTATCCTCAGATTGTAAAAAACATCAGGGTATCAGATAAATCCGCTGTCATAAAAGATTCAGGTGTCGCGGATGCAGTTAAAATCTGTGAAAAATCTCTCGGAGATGACGGAAGAATATTGCTGAGAGAATCGGGAACAGAACCTGTTATAAGAGTGATGGTTGAAGCTTCAAGCTACGAGATATGCAATATGCACGCAGATAATATAACCAAAATAATTAAAGATAAATATGAGATATAAAAAATCAGCAGAGCCGTATGACTCTGCTGAAATTTTTTATTTAGCGGGGCAGTGATTGGTTGCAACAATATCAATTCCCGTTCCGAGAATATCCTTAACGAGTACATCTCCGAGCTTTACGGGAGCTGTTGCCTCTGCCTTGTTAATCTCAACCATGCATTCCATAATTTTATCTTTAGGAAGTGCCCCTGCTGATTTGCAGGGAACAACATTATAAATTCCACCGTTAACTTTAACTGTTGTTGCAAGACTTCTGACGGGATTTGTAATTTCAGTTCTTGCATAGGCATCACCTCTTTTGCAGGTATTGCCTTTAATTGAAATAATGTCACCGTTTTCTGCAATATCAACAGTAACACCGCAGCCCATGGGGCAGGCTACGCAAATTAAGTTTTTCTGCACAAATCACACCTCCACGGAAATTTCGATTACGCCGCCTTCAGCGAAATTCTTAAGCATATCGTTTTTGATAACAACATCTTCCATTTCACCGGGTGCAAGTCTGGGTCTTTTTCGGCTGATAAGTTCTTCACCGTTATATTTTGCAACGATTCTTGCGTTTTTATAAACCTGACCAACTCTGAAATAAAGCTTCACATCACCGTCATTTTTAATGTTAACCTTCTGAGGCACAATATAACGGATACCGTTAATACCTTTTGTGGTTATATATTCAGCGTTTTCGGTTTTGCCGAGAACATATCTTGCGGCACCTTCGCCTGCAGTCTGACTTTCGAGAGTAACATAGTCAACAAGATCATGAACATGAAGAACATTTCCGCATGCAAAAACACCTTTATGCGATGTTTCTCTGTATTCATCAACAACAGCACCGCTTGTAATCGGGTCAAGATCAATACCAACAGCTCTGGTGAGTTCGTTTTCGGGAATAAGACCGACAGAAAGAAGAAGAGTATCGCATTCGATAAATCTTTCGCTTCCGGGAACAGGTCTGCGGTTTTCGTCGACATCAGCGATTGTAACACCTTCAACTCTGTCTTTACCGTGAATATCAATAACGGTACAGCTCAGATGAAGAGGAATGTTGAAATCATCAAGACATTGAACGATATTTCGGGTAAGACCGCTTGAATAGGGCATAAGCTCACAAACGCATTTTACTTCCGCACCTTCAAGTGTCATTCGGCGGGCCATGATAAGACCGATATCGCCCGATCCGAGAATAACAACTTTTTTACCGGGCATATAGCCGTCAATATTAACATATTTCTGGGCTGTTCCAGCACTCATAACACCTGAAGCTCTTGTTCCTGCAATGTTAAGAGCTCCTCTCGGTCTTTCGCGGCATCCCATGGCAAGAATAATTGCTTTTGCCTGAATTTCAAGAAGACCGTCAACCTTATTTATTGCGTAAACAACATTGTTTTCGGTAATCTCAAGTGCCATTGTGTCGGTTTTATATTCAATTTTCTGTTCATCAACAAGCTGAATGAATCTGTCTGCATATTCGGGACCTGAAAGTTCTTCACCGAAATAATGAAGACCGAATCCGGTGTGAATACACTGCTCAAGAATACCGCCGAGTGTTTCGGCTCTTTCAAGAATCAATATGCTGTCAACGCCGCATTCTTTTGCTTTGAGCGCAGCGGCCATTCCGGCGGGACCGCCACCGATAACTACTATATCATAATTAAGCATAATCTCCGCCTCACTTTGTTCTTTCATAAAGGATTTTAGAATTTCCGCCGAATTTTGTGATTTCGTTGATTTCAACTCCAAGCTCTCTTGCAAGAAGTTCAACTACTTTTGAACCGCAGAATCCGCCCTGGCATCTGCCCATTCCTGCTCTTGTTCTTCTCTTTACGCCGTCAACATCTCTTGCACCTGCAGGAGCATTGATTGCGTCAAGAATTTCACCTTCGGTTATTGTTTCACAGCGGCAGATTATTCTGCCGTATGCAGGATTCTTTTCAATGAGCGCCTTGCGTTCTTCGTTTGTCATATGTCTGAAACGAACAGGCTCATTTCTCACGGGATTGAAATCTGATTTTTCTTCAGAAGGCATTGCTTCAAGAATCATATCCTTAACATAGAGTGCAATCGCGGGAGCTGACGAAAGACCGGGTGATTCAATACCTGCAACATTGATAAAATGCTCGTTCTTTTCGCTCGGTTCAATAATAAAATCATTTCTGTCGCAATGAGCTCTGAGACCTGCAAAGGATGTTATAACTTCTCTTGTTGTGAGGCAGGGGACTGATTTTTTAGCAATCGTCAACACTTCACCGAGAGTATCTGCACAAGTTGCAACATCTTCTTTATCTTCAATATCAATTGCACTCGGACCAAGAAGTAAGTTACCGTCAACAGTCGGAGTAACAAGAATACCCTTACCCATCTTTGAAGGACACTGGAAGATTGTGTGGTTTGCAAGATGACCTATGGATTTGTCGCAAAGCATATATTCGCCTTTACGGGGTGTTGTATGAATTGAATCGTCACCGATGAGAGAAGCGATCTCATCACAGTAAACACCTGCGGCGTTAATAACAAATTTTGATTTGATTTCTTTTTCATCAGAATAAAGAGTAAACTCATTTCCGTCAAAATCAATCTTATCAACGGCAAAATTACGGATAAAATCCGCTCCGTTAACAACCGCATTTTCAGCGGCGGCAATTGTGAGTTCATAAGGACAAACTATAGCTGCCGACGGAGCCCAGAGAGCGGCTTTTGCTTCATCGCTGATAAAAGGTTCAACTTCCTTCAATTTAGCTTTATCGTAAATTTCAAGTCCGGGAACACCGTTGATATTTCCGCGTTCAAGAAGTTCGTCAAGAGTGTTGACTTCTTCTTCTGAAAAAGCAACAACAAGCGAACCGACAGGTTTGAAAGGAACGCCGAGTGTTTTGCAAAGATCGGGCATAAGCTCCGTACCTTTGACATTCATCTTTGCTTTTAACGAACCGGGTTTAGCGTCGAATCCCGCATGAACAATAGCACTGTTAGCCTTTGAAGTGCCCATTGCCATATCGTTACATTTTTCAACGAGTGCGATTTTAAGATTGAAGCGGCTGAGTTCACGGGCAATAAGCGAACCGATAACGCCTGCACCTACAACAGCAACATCATAGTTCATTGAAAAAACCTCCATGCTTTTTAATTTCCGCATCAATTATATCACAATCAAATCTCTTGCACAACACTTTTTATATTTAAATTACAACAAATTTGTATAAAATTTTATTTTAAATTCATTGTATTTAAAAATGTGAAAGAATATTGACAAATAGTAAAATTTAATGCAAAATATATATTATCAAATTTTAAAGGATGCTGATAATTATGATGACAGATATTGAAATAGCTCAGTCCGTTGTTATGAAACCCATAACAGAAATTGCCGAAGTTGCCGGAATTGATTCAAAATATCTTGAGCAGTACGGAAACTATAAAGCAAAGGTTGATCTTTCTCTTCTTAAAGAAAATGAAAATGCAGACGGTAAGCTCATTCTTGTTACAGCAATTACTCCTACCCCTGCAGGTGAAGGAAAAACAACAACAACCATCGGTCTTGCTGACGGTCTTAAAAGAATCGGCAAAAATGTAATGGTTGCACTTCGCGAGCCTTCTCTCGGTCCCGTTTTCGGTGTTAAAGGCGGTGCTGCAGGCGGCGGATACGCTCAGGTTGTTCCTATGGAAGATATCAACCTTCATTTCACAGGTGATTTTCATGCAATCGGTGCTGCAAACAATCTTCTTGCAGCTATGCTTGATAATCATATTTATCAGGGCAATTCACTCAATATTGACCCCAGAAGAATCACATGGAAGCGCTGCGTTGATATGAACGACAGACAGCTTCGCTTTGTAACAGACGGACTTGGCGGAAGAGTCAACGGTGTGCCCAGAGAAGACGGTTACGATATTACCGTTGCTTCCGAGATCATGGCTGTTCTCTGCCTTGCAACTTCTATTACAGACCTTAAAGAACGACTTTCAAGAATTATTGTTGGATATACTTATGATGAAAAGCCCGTTACCGCAGGTCAGCTTAACGCTGCAGGTGCGATGACAGCTCTTCTTAAAGATGCACTCAAGCCTAATCTTGTTCAGACTCTTGAAGGTACTCCCGCACTTGTTCACGGCGGACCTTTCGCAAACATTGCTCACGGCTGTAACTCAGTTATGGCAACAAAACTTGCAATGAAGCTTGGTGATTATGCAATCACAGAAGCAGGTTTCGGTGCTGATCTCGGCGCTGAAAAATTCCTTGATATCAAGTGCCGTTATGCAGGTCTCACTCCTTCTGCAGTAGTTGTTGTTGCAACAATCAGAGCACTCAAAATGCATGGCGGCGTTCCCAAGACAGAGCTTGCAGGCGAAAACCTCGAAGCACTCGAAAAAGGTATTCCCAATCTTCTCCGTCATGTTTCAAATATTAAAAATGTTTATAAACTTCCTTCTGTTGTTGCTGTTAACAGATTCCCGACAGATACCGATGCTGAAGTTGAACTTATCATTGAAAAATGTAAAGCTCTCGGCGTTAATGTTGTTCTCTCAAATGTTTGGGCAGAAGGCGGCAAGGGCGGCGAGGAACTTGCAAAAGAAGTTGTTGCTCTTTGCGAACAGCCTAATGATTTCACTTTCTCATATGAGCTTGATGGAACAATTGAAGAAAAAATTGAAGCAGTTGTTAAAAAGGTTTACGGCGGTGACGGCATAAGCGTTCTTCCTGCTGCAAAGAAGCAGATTGCTTCTCTTGAAGCTATGGGATTTGCTAACCTTCCCGTATGTATGGCTAAAACACAGTACAGTTTCTCGGATGATCCTACAAAACTCGGTGCACCCGATAACTTTACCGTTACAATCAAGAATGTCAAGATTTCTGCAGGTGCAGGATTCATAGTTGTACTCACAGGTGATATCATGACTATGCCCGGCCTTCCCAAGGTTCCTGCAGCAGAAAAGATTGATGTTGATGAAAACGGCAAAATCAGCGGTCTTTTCTAAAATATAAATTTAACCGTCACAGTCCGATGATTGTGGCGGTTAATTAATGGTGATATAATGCTTGATTTCAGAATTGATGAAAAATCCTCATGGGAGAAAATAAAAGAAAGCGGAAAATCTGTTGTAATTTACGGTATGGGCAACGGTGCAGATAAAGTTATCGATGAATTCAACAGACTCGGAATAACCGTTCTCGGAATAACCGCAAGTGATGATTTTGTCAGAGGACAAAAATTCAGAGGATTTACCGTAAAAAAACTTTCTGAATTTGACGGTGAATTTATTCTGGCTGTCGGATTTGCAACATGCATACCCGATGTTATGAATCATATTTACTCGCTGCAAAATAAATACAGAGTTATTGTACCCTGCGTGCCCGTTTTTGGTGATGAAATATTCAACCGTGAGTTTATTGAAAAAAATGCTGATAAAATCAATGCGGCTTACGGTCTTTTTGAAGATGATTCAAAAGCAATATTTGCAGGCTGTGTTAATTTTATGTTCAGCGGTGAACTTGATATTCTTAAAAATATTACATCAGATAAGAAGGAAGTATTTGAAAATATTCTGAAATTGCATTCAAATGAGTCATATCTTGACCTTGGTGCATACAGGGGAGATACGGTAGAAGAATTCCTTCATTATTGCGGTGGAAAATACGAAAAAATCATTGCTCTTGAACCTGACAGAAGAACATACAAAAAACTTTGCAGTTATCTTGAAAATGTTCCGTCTTCCGTTGCCTATCAAAAAGCCATATACTCCGAATGCAAAGAAATAAATTTCAGCAGTAATGCAGGAAGACAGTCGGCAATATCCGAAAACGGAGATGCGGTTACATCTGTTACGGTTGATGAACTGTGTGAAAACCAACAAATTACATACATAAAAATGGATGTTGAAGGTGCTGAAAAAGAA
>JAZOVN010000299.1:0-1936 GCA_045658725.1 Acutalibacteraceae bacterium | reverse complement strand
TATTGATTACCATATCAATTTCATCTGCACCGTTATCAATGGCATTTTTTGCTTCAAAAGCTTTTACTTCAGAAGTCGAATAGCCGTTCGGGAAACCGATAACCGTACAAATCGTAAGCTTTCCTTCAACATAATCAGATGCCTGTTTAACATATGAAGCAGGAATGCAGACACTCGCGGTTTTATATTTCATGCCGTCATCACAGATTTGCTTTATATCATCCCAGGTTGCATCAACAGCAAGTAGAGTATGATCACAATGGGAAAGTATATTATTGATATCCATATTATTCCTCCGAAAGAACATATTTTTCAATCATCTGAGCAACTCCGTCTTCTGCATTTGAAGGTGCAGAATACTTAGCACTTGCTTTACATATTTCATCACCGTTTTCCATTGCAAAAGAATATCCTGCAAATTCAAGCATACTTGAATCATTTGATGCATCACCGAAAGTCATAACTTCGTCAGACGATATATCAAGTATTTTGCAAAGTCCGTTAAGTGCACTGCCTTTATCCGATCCGATTGCAGTTGCAGAAACAACGCCCGCAAGTGCAGATGTGAGAACAAGATTTTTTGATTCAAAGAAATCAAAAACGGATTTCCTGAGTTCTGCGGTTGAATAAAAGACATCTATCAGTTCCGCACCTCTTCCTGCCGTATATGATGCAATATCATCACAAACAGTAAGTTTCGACGCAAAATCCTCAAGAAACGCAGAAGGTAAATCTGTAATTGCGAAATATTTTTCGCTTCCTTTCTGAACACAGATTTTACCGTCAATATATATGTTATAATACACGGGAAGTTTATTAAGAAACGCTATCGCCTCTGCAGTAATTTCGGGCGAAACACAATTATTATATATAAACTTTCCGCTGTTACGGTCAAAAACCGATGCACCGTTTGAGCATACAACATAATCCGCAAACGGAATCTGTTCGGTTACACCTGATGTAAAGCTGAGTGCTCTGCCCGTTGCAATTGCAATTTTCACACCCTTTTCATGTGCAGAAATCAATGCGGATTTAGTTCTTTCGGCAACAGTCAGATGATCGGGTGACATCAGCGTTCCGTCAAGGTCGGATGCAATTAATTTTATCAATTCATGTTCTCCTTTAATTTCATATTATGAATATCATTATACATCCTGAATTGTAAAAATTCAATACTGAAACTTTGCATTATCCGAATGTTTTATTAATTTTCAACATTGAAAAATTTTTAAATATCCTTATAATTAAATCATAAAAAACAATTCGGAGGAGAAAGTTTTGACAAAAAATAACAACCTTTCTGCAAAAGATATTTTCATATTTATCCTGATGGGTATTACCGCTGTGTCAATTACAGTTGCTGGTATTTATTTCAAGCAAAGCTTTCTTCGGATACTTCCGCTGTATATTTCAATTATAATCGCGATGCTTCAGTCACGGGTCAACAGATTTGCAAGTCTGATAGGAAGTATGAATTCTCTTCTTTACGGTTTTGTTTATTTTTATTACGGTTTGTACGGCTCGTTTATTTCCGCTATTCTGTTTTCTTTTCCGATTCAGATGCTGACTTTTATCCGTTGGAATAAGAATAAATGGGAGCACTCAACAGTATTGCGCAGACTCACCGTAAAACAAAGAATTATATTATCAGCGGGATTTGTCTTATCTCTTATTGCAACATGGATTATCCTTCCGCTTTTCGGTTCACAATATGTTTTCCTTGACAGTCTGGTAAACATACTCGGTGTAATCATTTATTTTCTGACAATGTTTGCATATTTTGAGTATACTTTTCTTATGATTGTCAACGGCATTATCGGTATTGCATTATATATCCAGATGCTTGAAAAATCACCCGAAATGACAACATATCTTATTTTTTCGGTTTATTCATTTATATGCATTACCCTTTCATTTTTTCAGGCAAAGAAAATTT
>JAZOVN010000298.1:0-10353 GCA_045658725.1 Acutalibacteraceae bacterium | reverse complement strand
AGAAAAACCGATAAAAACCAAAAAATTATCTTGCAAAAGTATAAAGGTATAGTGTATAATCTAATAGGTTATACTGGAAAAAATAAAATTGTGAAAAAAGGGAAAGACTGATGGCTGCAACGAAAACCAAAAACAGAAAACACAGCATCATACTCGGTGTGCTTTTTTGCACCCTTGTGTGCTATTTTCTTGCAACCTTAATCAGCCTGCGAACAACAGTAAGCGCAGAAGAAAAATCGCTTGAGGATTTAAAAACCTCATATCAGCAGCAGCTTGATGAAAACGCTGAGCTTGAAATGATAATTGAAAACGGCAACGAAGCGGATTATATCGAAAAGGTTGCCCGTGAACAATACGGTTACGCTAAACCCGACGAAAGAGTTTATTATGACTCCTCTGCATCATAAACTGTTATTTTCAGTTTAATTTATACATTTATTTTTTTAACGGAAGGACAGCATATTTTATGCAGATTGAAGAAGGCACAATACTCAGCGGCAAAGTAACGGGTTTAACGGATTTCGGAGCATTTGTTGAACTTGAAGGCGGAAAGACCGGTATGGTACATATCTCGGAAGTTGCTTCCAATTATGTAAAGGATATCAAAGAACATCTTTCTGTCGGTCAGGAAGTAAAAACAAAGATTATTTCGGTTTCTCCCGAAGGAAAAATCAGCCTTTCAATAAAAAGACTTGAGGAACAGCCCAAAGAGCAGCGTCCCCAGCGTCCCCAGAGACCCAGAGGTGAAAGACGCTCATCCCCCAATGTGTGGAACGGACAAAAGAGCAATGCTCCCGCTGAGGGCGAAAAGCAGTCTTTTGAAGATATGATGGCAAGATTCAAGCAAGTCAGCGATGAAAAAATGACCGACCTCAAAAGAGCCAGCGATTCCAAAAGAGGCAGCGGCGGATATTCCCGCAGAGGTACAAAATAATTTGACTGAAACGGGGGCAAGGCCTCCGTTTTTTATATGATGGAGAAAATGACATGAGAGAGATTGATGTCAGCGTTATCGAGCAGGCGGTGCGCGATCTTTGCATAACCGCAAACAAAATATTACCGTCTGACCTTGAAGAACGAATTTGCAGGTGCACGGAATGTGAGTGTGAAGAACTCCCTCACAGCATAATGCAGACTCTTCAGGATAACATCGGAGCCGCAAAGGAGCTTGATATTCCGATTTGTCAGGATACGGGAATGGCTGTTGTTTTTGCCGAAATCGGTCAGGATGTTCATCTTGTCGGAGGCGGATTTGAGGCAGCAGTCAACAAGGGGGTTTCAAGAGGCTATACCGAAGGGTATCTGAGATGCTCAGTTGTAAAAGATCCTTTGAGAAGAGTCAACACAGGCGACAACACTCCTGCTGTTATTCACACAAGAATAGTTGACGGAGATAAAATAAAGATTACCGTTGCTCCGAAGGGCTTCGGCAGTGAAAATATGAGCTGTCTGAAGATGTTTACTCCTTCTGCAACAAGAGAAACAATAATCGATTATATCGTTGAATCGGTAAAAACAGCAGGAAGCAATCCTTGCCCTCCGATGGTGCTCGGAATAGGTATCGGCGGAACTTTTGAGCAATGTGCTTTGCTTGCAAAAACCGCTCTTTGCAGAAGCGTGAGCGAAAGAAATGCCGATGAATATTACGCTTCCATGGAAGATGAAATTCTTGAAAGAGTCAACGCTCTCGGAATCGGTCCGCAGGGATTCGGCGGTAACACAACCGCGCTGAGCGTTGCAATCGAAGCAGGTCCGACCCATATTGCAGGGCTGCCTGTTTCACTCAATGTCGGCTGTCATGTGACCCGACATGCTCATAAAATCATCTGATTTGTGAATTTTTATGTAATTTTTTATAAAAATTTTTGAAAACCCTTTATTTTTTTGTTTATATATGCTATACTGAAATCGAAGTAAAGATACTTCAATAGCAAATAAAGGGGATGACTATATGAAAATCACAATCACAGGTCGTAAGTGCTCACCAAGAGAATCCTTCAAGGAACACGCAGAAAACAAGCTCGCAAAAATTGAGCGCTTTTTCGGCTCCGATGTGGAGGCGAAAATTACGGTAACTGTTGAAAAGTCATCACAATCGGTTGAAATCACCGTTAATAACAACGGTATGATTTTCAGAGCTCAGGAGAGAGCCGAAAACATGAACGAAGCTCTCGACAAATGTGTTGACACCCTTATCAGACAGATAAGAAAAAACAAGACCCGTATTGAAAAGAAAATGCGTGCGGGAAGCTTTGATGCTTTTGAAAATGAGGCCGATGCAGTAATTGAAGAGGTTGAATATGACCTCGTGAGAAGAAAATCGGTAAGTCTCAAGCCTCAGAGCATTGAAGAAGCTATTCTCCAGATGAATCTTGTTGACCACAATTTCTATGTTTTCGTTGAAGAAAGCATCGGAGAAGTTTGTGTGGTCTATAAGAGAAATGACGGAGGCTACGGTCTCATCACACCTGAGATTGAATAATTTGTCGAATTTAGCAGCACTCTGAATATCGGCGGGAATCATACGGTTCCCGCCTGTTTTTTGGTAAATAAAGATTTTTAATTAACGGGAGATTTTTAATGGATATTAATTTTGTTATACCGTGCCTGCTCGGAATTGAATCACTGATTGCAGGCGAACTGAAGGATATGGGCGCAAGAGATGTTGTTGCCGAAAACGGAAGGGTTCTTTTCAGCGGCGATGAAAGCATTCTTGCGAGAGTCAATATCTGCTCCCGTTTTGCAGAAAGAGTTCAGATCCTTGTCGGCTCGTTTGAGGCTCACAGCTTTGAAGATTTGTTTCAGGGCACAAAAGCTCTTGAATGGGAAAAATGGATCGGCTCACTTGACGCATTCCCCGTTAAGGGATATTCCATAAATTCCGATCTTTTCAGTACCCGTGACTGTCAGGCAATAATCAAAAAGGCAGTTGTCGAAAGGCTGAAATCAAAATATAAAATCGAATGGTTTGAGGAAACGGGTCCCATTCATCAGATTCAGTTTTCCATTATGAAAAACAAAGTTTCGCTTCTGATTGATACCTCGGGCTACGGACTTCATAAGAGGGGCTACAGACTTGATGCCAACGATGCACCGATAAAAGAAACTCTTGCTGCCGCTCTTTGCAGTCTGTCACACCTCAGACCTTATCACAAATTCTATGATCCCATGTGCGGTTCGGGAACAATTCTTATCGAAGGTGCAATGATGGCGGCAAACATAGCTCCCGGCATCAACCGCAGATTTTCGGCAGAGCGTTTTGATTTTATTGACAGAAAAATCTGGAAAGAAGAAAGAGAAAGAGCAAGAAGCCTTGAAAGAGAACCAAATGATTTTGAGGCATTCGGTTCCGATATAGATGCAAAGGCAATTGAAATAGCAAAGATAAATGCTCAGAGAGCAGGCGTTGATTCAAAAATCAGTTTCAGGGTCGGCGATGTTGCGTCGTTTGTGCCTGCAACCGAAAGAGGAACGCTTATCTGCAATCCGCCCTACGGCGAAAGATTGCTTGATATTTCCGAGTGCGAAAAAATATATAAAACTCTCGGCAAGGTCTTTGAGCAGAAAAAAGGATGGTCTTACAGTATCATCAGCCCAGATGAGGAGTTTGAAAAGGCATTCGGCAGAAAAGCCGATAAAAGAAGAAAACTTTACAACGGCATGATAAAATGTCAGTTGTTCATGTATTTTAAATAAACAGGTGGAGAAAGAAGATATGAAGCATATTTTTGTTATTAACCCTGCGGCAGGTCAGGGAAAGGTTCTTGATTTTATCAAACCTCAGATTGAGGATGTTTGCAAAAGAAATTCTCTTGAATATGAAATCTATGTAACAAAAGAAAAAAATGACGGTCTTAACTTTGTTAAGGAAAGAGCAAAAACGGGCGAGGAGCTCCGCTTTTATGCCTGCGGCGGTGACGGCACTCTTTATGAGGTTGTCAATGGTGCATTCGGCAACAAGAATGTTCAGGTAGCGGTTATTCCTCTCGGTTCAGGTAATGACTTTATCCGTCTTTTCGGCACAAAGGAAGAGTTTATGGTGCTTGACGATGTTGTCAACGGCGTTCCCGTTGAGTTTGATCTTATCAAGTGTGACGATGAAATTGCAATCAATCAGTGCTCGATGGGCATGGATGCCGAAGTTTGTGCAATGCAGGGAAAAATCAAAAAATTTCCTCTTGTAACAGGTGAGGGAGCATATTATATCGGATGCCTTTATGCACTTCTGAGAAAATTCCATAATAAGTTCACCATTAAGATTGATGACGATGAAGCATATACAAAAGACTGTCTTTTCTGCTTCTGCGGAAATTCAAGATGGTACGGCGGCGGATTCATGGCAGCTCCCCTTGCACAGCCTGATGACGGACTTCTCGACTTTGTTGTTGTTGAAGCAAGCGTCAGCAGACTCAAGCTTACAACACTTCTCAATAAATATAAGAGAGGTGAGCATCTTGACTGGGATATCACCAATTTCAAGAGAGGCAAAAAGCTTGTTATCCACAGCGATGCTCCTGCGGCAGTCAATGTTGACGGTGAAATCAAATATGTTACAGACACATCTTTTGAAATCGTTGAAAAGGGTATGACTTATGTTGTGCCCGCAAAGTCAAAATTCCTCAAAGAGAGAGAAGAAAGACTTGCAAAAATGTAATCAGAAAACAGCGAAAGAAAGGCGGTGTGAATATGAAAATTTGCCCTTCGTGCGGCAATCATATTGATGAAAATGCAAAGTTCTGCCCTGTTTGCGGTGCAAAAACCGAAAACAGTAACGACAGCTCCGCAACACAGAAAAAAGTTGAAGATTTTGTCAATGATTTTACCAATACCGCCGATACAAGTGCGGAATATACTGCCGAAGATATTGCAGCAAATAAGGTTATGGCAATTCTTTCTTATCTCAGCTTGCTTTTCCTTGTTCCGCTTCTTGCGGCAAAGGATTCGCCGTTTGCAAAATACCATGCAAATCAGGGGATTCTTCTCTTTATCGTTCATGTTATCGGTGTTGCGCTGACCTCAATCCCTTATGTCGGATGGTTGGCAGGTGCACTGGTCAATGTTTTCACAACCGTTCTCATGATAATCGGAATTATCAATGCCTACAACGGAAAGGCAAAGGAGCTTCCCGTTATCGGCAAATTCAGAATAATCAAATAAAACCGGAGTGCACACGGGTGCACTCTGTCTTTTTAGAGGTATAAATATGCTTAATAAAAATGAAATAAAATTCAGACCCGACGGAAAGCTTGTGGTTATGCAGGTCAGCGATCCGCAGGATATGAAATATGTCCGCAAAGCAATGATAAACATGCTCAACAAGGCATATGATAAGCTCAGACCCGACTTTGTTATTTTTACGGGAGACAATATTCTCGGCAACCATCTTCTTGATGCAAGATTCGGAAGCCGTCAGATTGCAAGCGGAAAAGCGGCAACACTTCAGATTATGAAGGAATCAATCCGTCATATAACAAAGCCGCTTGACGAAAGAAAAATACCCTTTGCCATGATTTACGGTAATCATGACGATATGAATGCTGTTTCAAAGGATGAGCAGGCTGATATTTACCGTCAGAGCCCCATGTGCCTGCCCATGAACACAAGAAACGGCAAGGTTGACTGTGACACATATAATGTTCCCGTGCTTTCATCCGACGGAGAAAAGATCCTTTTCAATTTCTGGATGCTTGACTGTGCATGGTATGACAAAAAAGAAGATAAATGCTACCAGGCAATAAAGCCCGAAACGATTGAATGGTATAAAAAAACCTCCGCAGAACTTAAGGAAAATAATGGAGGCGAGCCTGTTCCTTCGCTCGTTTTTGCACACATTCCGCTTCCGCAGATTTATAATCTTGTTGAGCAGTGCGGGCAGAATGATATCGGTGCAATTAAAACAGACAAGGGATATTACAGACTCCGTCCCGATGTTGCGAGAGGCTCAATGGGTGAGCTGCCCTGCTCTCTCGAGGATGACGGCGGACTCTTTGATGCAGCCCTCGAATGCGGAGATGTCAAAGGCTTTGTTTCGGGTCATGACCACAGAAACTGCTTTGAAGGTAAATATAAAGGAATTGATTTTATTCAGTCCTCATGTGCTTCCTTCCGTTGCTACGGCGACAAAACAAGAGGCGTAAGAATTTTTGAATTTGACGAAAGAGCACCGGGAGAATACATGACTTATTTCTTCAATTATGATGAACTTTGCGGCAGGGGAGTCGCGGCAAAAGCACGCTATTTCTGGGATGCCGATGAGCTTGAAAAGAAAAAATATACCGCTCTTGCAACCGCTGCTACAGCGGCAACAGTTGCGGCAGGTGTTGCAAAGGCACTTATCAAAAAGAAATGAGGTGAAGTGAATATGGCAAAAGAAAAAAGATTTGAAAAGGTGTATTCGCAGGAATTGGGAAGCGTTTCAATTCTTGTTGATAAGGAAACGGGAATCAATTATCTTTTCTGTCAGAGCGGATATGCAGGAGGACTGACACCGCTTCTTGACCGTGACGGAAAACCCGTTGTAACACCGAGAATCAGTGATTAAATTATTTAACCCCCGAAAAGGATTTTGTCCTTCTCGGGGGTCGTTCTTTATTATATTACATTATATATTAAAGAGTTGTGAGGGTTTCCATAACATAGTTGCCGAAATCCTCGCAGGTTGCACCGTCTGCTCTGCCTGTAATTTTAAGCTTCTTTTCTTCATACATGCAGATATCAAGTGCTCTTTCAAGCTTGTCAGCTTCATCCTGCTTGCCGATGTGTGAAAGAAGCATAACAGCTGCACGGAGCATTGAGCAGGGATCTGCATACTGCCCTCTGCCTTCTCTCATCATTCTGGGAGCGGAGCCGTGGATAGCTTCAAACATTGCGTATTTCTTGCCGATGTTTGCACTGCCTGCTGTGCCTACGCCGCCCTGGAATTCAGCAGCTTCGTCTGTGATGATATCGCCGTAAAGATTGGGAAGAACAAAAACCTTGAAGTCGGTTCTTCTTTTCTTGTCAATAAGCTTTGCGGTTGTGATATCGATATACCATTCATCGGTTGTGATTTCGGGATATTCCTTGCCTACTTCTTTGCAGAGGTTGAGAAATTTGCCGTCTGTTGTCTTGATGACATTTGCCTTCTGAATGATAGAAACTCTTTCTTTCTTGTTTCTTCTTGCATAGTCATAAGCAAGTCTTGCAATTCTCTGAGTGCCTTCTGTTGTTGTAACAACAAAGTCCATTGCAAGGTCATCGGTAACATTGATACCCTTTGAACCTACGGCATATGCGCCTTCTGTATTCTCACGGAAGAATGTCCAGTCAATGCCTTCTTCGGGAACTTTTACGGGACGGAGATTTGCAAAAAGGTCAAGAGCCTTTCTCATTGCAACATTTGCGCTCTCGATGTTGGGCCAGGGATCGCCTGCCTGGGGAGTAGTTGTGGGTCCTTTAAGGATAACGGGACATTTCTTGAGCTCTTCAAGAACATCATCGGGAATTGCCTTGTTGACTGCAACACGGTTTTCGATTGTAAGACCGTCGATGGTCTTGAACTCAATCTTGCCTGCTTCAACATCTTCCTTAAGAAGGAATTCAAGAACTCTTGCAGCTTCATTTGTGATGATGGGGCCGATGCCGTCACCGCCGCAAACACCGATTGTGAGTTTGTCAAGAGTTGAATAATCAATAAAATCGCCCTGCTGCTTGATTGCTTCGCTTCTTGCATCCTGTTCTCTGATAAGAGCTTCAAACTTTTCAACAGCAGCTTTAATCTGTACTTCTGTCATTTTTATTTCTCCTTATTTACCGATATTCTTTGTGTAGTTGAGAAGTCCGCCGTCAAGAATCATAGCGGTCTGTCTGTCTGAATAATCATATGCAAGCTCGTATTTTTCGCCCTTTGTGAGGTTTTCAAGAATAACCTTTGAGCCGTTCTTGATGTTTTCACGGATTCCCTTGAGTGCAAGCATATCATCTGTGTCAATCTTGTCGTAATCGTCGGGATTTGCAAATGTGAAGGGCATGATACCTGCGTTGATGAGGTTTGCACAATGGATTCTTGCGAATGACTTTGCGATAACTGCCTTGATTCCGAGATAGAGAGGAACAAGTGCTGCGTGTTCTCTTGATGAACCCTGACCGTAGTTTGCACCGCCGATGATGAAGCCTTTTCCTGCTGCCTTGCAACGCTCTGCAAAGTGCTCGTCACACTGTTTGAAGCAGAAGTTTGAAAGGAAGGGGATGTTTGAACGGTAGGGAAGAATCTTTGCACCTGCAGGCATGATGTGGTCGGTTGTGATGTTGTCGCCAACCTTGAGAATTGCAGGAGCTTCAATATCCTCGGGAAGTTCAACGCTTGTGGGGAAGGGCTTGATGTTGGGACCGTATTTGATTTCAACGCTGTCAGCCTCTTCAACAGAAGCGGGAAGTTCAATCATGTTGTCGTTGATGATAAAACGCTCGGGCATATTGATTTCGGGCATCTCGCCGAGTGTTCTGGGGTCTGTAAGATAACCCGTGATAGCGGATGCAGCTGCAACCTCGGGGCTTACAAGATAAATTCCTGCATCTGCAGTGCCCGAACGGCCTTCAAAGTTTCTGTTGAAAGTACGGAGTGAAACACCCTTTGACTGGGGTGACTGACCCATACCGATGCAGGGACCGCATGAGCATTCAAGGAGTCTTGCACCTGCACAGAGAATATCTGAAAGTGCACCGTTGAGTGAAAGCATGTTGAGAACCTGCATTGAACCCGGTGAAATGGTAAGGCTCACATTGGGAGCAACCTTCTTGCCCTTGAGAATAGCCGCAACCTTGAGAAGGTCGAGGAGAGATGAGTTTGTGCATGAACCGATGCATACCTGACTGATTTCAATATTGCCGATTTCTTCAACTGTTTTAACATTATCGGGCATATGAGGCATAGCAGCCATGGGAGCAAGCTTGCAAAGGTCAATATCAATAATTTCGTCATATTCCGCATCAGCATCGGGAAGAAGCTCTGTCCAGTCTTCTTCTCTTCCCTGAGCTTTGAGGAAAGCCTTGGTTGTTTCGTCTGAAGGGAATACGGATGTTGTTGCACCGAGCTCCGCACCCATGTTTGTGATGGTTGCTCTTTCGGGAACAGAAAGAGTCTTGACTCCTTCGCCGCCGTATTCGATAATTTTGCCGACGCCGCCCTTGACACTCATAATGCGAAGAACCTCGAGGATGATGTCCTTTGCACCAACCCAGGGTGAAAGTTTGCCCGAAAGACGGACAAGTGTCATTTTAGGCATTGTTGTATAATAAGTGCCGCCGCCCATTGCAACAGCAACATCAAGACCGCCTGCACCGATTGCAAGCATACCGATACCGCCGCCTGTGGGAGTGTGGCTGTCTGAACCGATTAATGTTTTGCCGGGCTTGCCGAAGCGTTCAAGATGAAGCTGATGGCAGATGCCGTTGCCGGGCTTTGAGAAAAGAAGACCCCTTTTCTTTGCAACGCTCTGGATGAATCTGTGGTCATCAGCGTTTTCAAAACCGTTCTGAAGTGTATTGTGGTCGATGTATGAAACAGAAAGCTCCGTGCGTACTCTTTCAACACCCATTGCTTCAAATTCAAGATATGCCATTGTACCCGTAGCATCCTGAGTGAGAGTCTGGTCAATCTTAAGACCGATTTCTGTGCCGGGTATCATTTCGCCGCTGACAAGATGACTCTTTATCAGCTTCTGACCTATTGTCATTCCCATGATATTATCCTCCTGTGTATAAAACAATATGTAATAAATTATATTGCAACAGGGTCGGTTAAGTCAAGAGCAAAAGCGACATAATATAATGTTTTTTTATAATAAATATTGAATTTAATATACAATATTATTATAGAAATATCACAGTAGCTTGCCGAAAACATAAATATCAGCAGGTTTTAATCGTAGGGGACGGCCTCCGTACCGCCCCAATTCAAATAAAATGCATAATTTGCAATTCGTAATGCGTAATCAAGGGTCGCTCCGATTTTACATAATATTGCTTGCCACACGGCTCCTTTGAAAAGGAGCTGTCGAGCGTAGCGAGACTGAGGATTGATGAATGCGTCAGCATTCGTGCGATTCGTGAATCTCCCACCGTTTCAAAATCAAACATGAATAAAATACAAATCCAAACAACCCACCGTAGGATCGACCATCGAAAAGCAAAACATGAATCAACCGCAGAAAAACTTTAATTGTCTGATTTAAATAAAATGAAAAAAATATATAAGAAAAAATCAAATAAAAACAGATAATAAAACAAAAAATCAAAACAAAAACAAAACGGAATAAAAAGGTCGAAAACGGTAAAAGCGTTGATACAGAAGGGATTCGAGGAATGAGAGTCAAC
>JAZOVN010000297.1:0-1745 GCA_045658725.1 Acutalibacteraceae bacterium | reverse complement strand
ATATATGGGTGTGGAACGATATATGCACCCGAGAAATTATAGACGAACAGCTTGAAGAAATGCAGAGGCTCGGAATCAGTGCGTTCTATATTCTTCCCGAACCGAAAGATTTCAGACCCGACAGTATGCCCACAAATCTTTCACCCGACTATCTTTCCGAAGAATTCTTTGAGCTTTCTGCCTATGCAATTGACAAAGGTGTTTCGCTCGGAATGAAATGTTGGATTTATGATGAAGGCGGTTGGCCGTCGGGCGGTGCTTGCGGAAGGGTTGTTAAAGATCATCCCGAATATTCTTCAGGCGGCAATTATCCCGACTTGCTCAACATAAATGCAACGGAATATTTCATCGGAATCACTCACGATAAATATGCATCGGCTACACGGAATTTCAATGCCGTATTTACCGATGAACCGAAAGCCCCGTTAAATCCGTTTAACAAAGATTTGGCTGATAAATATGAGCAAATCTACGGCGAATCAATATTGCCGTATCTTCCGCTTATTGAAAACAAAGAAAATCCGACGGAAGAAAATGTTCATATCCTTCAGCGTTGGTATAATTTATGCAGCCATGCATTCTGTGAGAATTTTCTGCTTCCCTGCAAAAAATGGGCAAACGAAAACGGCTTTGCTTTTACGGGGCATCTTGATAAGGACCACAGTCCCGACGGCTGTATGAACGGCGGCGGTAATTTTAATCTGATGCGTGCTTTAAGATGCTTTGATATTCCCGGAATAGATGTTATATGGCGTCAGATTTACCCTGAAAGCAAATCAAAAATCAAAAATGATATGAATGCTTACAACGGATTTTTTCCGAGATATGCATCATCTGCCGCCGCACAGAACGGAACAAAGCTTGCAATGAGCGAGGTTTTCGGTGTTGCGGGTCCCGGACTTACTTATGACATGATGCGATATACCGTTGGTTATCAGGCTGTAAGAGGAATAAACATTTTCAATCCGTTTAACTTCCCTCTTGGACGAAAAGGTCAGCTTCTTGCACAGGAACTGCCGATTTACACGGAGAATCAGCCGTATTACCGTTATCTCGGTCAGTTTAACAGATATACGGAACGCTTGTCTTATATATCTTCACTCGGTGAACGCATTTGCGAAACCGCACTTTATTATCCCGTTTCCGATTTTCAGGGAAAACTCAACGCAGAAACCGTTGCAAGAGAATTTGATTCTCTCGGAAGAAAACTCGAAGATATGACGGTTGATTTTGATATTGTTGACGATGATGTTATACAGACTGCTGAAATAACCGACAGCGGATATATGAAAATCGGAATTGCGGAATATAAAAATATCATCATTCCCGAAGGTGCTTATATTCCCGAATCCACGCAAACAGCATTAAATAATTTCATCGGTTGCGGCGGAAAAGTTTTATATGAACTTTCTGCTCTTAAGTCTGTGGTTGAAGCTGACGGTGCAGGCTTGCGTGCAATGCACAGAAAAGCGGAGAATGCTGAAATTTTTATTCTTTTCAACGAATCGGAAGAATGCAATAATTATCATGTCACTCTCCCGTCATCAAAGGGTTATCTTCTTTCTTTGGAAAGCGGAAAATTACAGCACCTGCAAACCGAAAACGGTGTTCTTAATATTACTCTTGCCACAGGTGAAACGGCTGTTGTGTTGCTGACAGACGAAACATATGACGCAGAGAATAAAAAGGAACTAAAAAACAGATTTGATATCACAAGCGGATTTATGTTTCGAAAAGAAACCGAA
>JAZOVN010000296.1:0-2322 GCA_045658725.1 Acutalibacteraceae bacterium | reverse complement strand
TGCTCAGATATTCATCATTGCCGACTGAAACGGTCAGATACCACTTGCCGTCTTCTTTCTGATAATAATCACACCAGACGGTCAGAAGTCTGTCTCCCTTAAGCTCGATATCATAATAATATTCAACAAGCTCGGTTTTCTTTGAACCGTCGGGCATTGTCAGAATAAGTTCAAAATATTCGGGGTCAATTGAATAAACAACATCGGGCAAAAATGTTTCTTTAACAACCGCAACATCCTCTGCATTGCCGATTTCAATGTTTTTTATGTAGTCATCAACCGTTTTTATCTGCACGGTGTATGATTTTTTATAATTCGGGAGAACGAATGTGATTACATTTTCGCCTTTTGCGATATTCTCGGGATACTTAACGCCGATCCATTCGGAAAACTCAAGTTCTTTTCCGTTATCAAATATGATTTTGCCCTCGGCATAAATACCGCCCGTGTTGTTTTCATCATATTCCGTGCCGATGTGGTAGCCGAGAATAATATCTTCAAGATATTCATCCTCAATCTGAAGATCTGTTATTTCCGAGGCGATAAGCTCAATATTCAGCTCGCATTCATAAGTATAGTCAAAAATACTCAGGTCAAAATCGTAAAAACAAACGCCGAAAATGCATTTGCCCTCTTCAAGATAAACCTTGAATCCGTCATTATCAAAAACAAAGTATTCTTTATCACCGTAAACAACGCCGTTTCTTATATCCTGCGAAATGTATGCGGTGCAATCATCATACGAAACCTGTTCTATGTTATAATAACCGCTTTGCTCAACATCAAATTCATAGTAAGTACGGACAAAATCGGAGCGGTCTGCATCGATTGAAATCCTGTTATTGCCGAGCTTCAGCTCGCCGCCGTAAGTATATGTTTCTCTTTCGGAATCTTCATAGCCGTAATCCCATTCGATTGTTTTGCTCTGTGCGTATGCATTCAGGGCAAAAAGAGAAATAATCAGAATAATAAAAGCTGATGTTTTCAATGCTTTTTTCATGGGTTCACCGTCCTGTTAATAATTTTGATTGTAAATTTCTGAAGTTTCATTCAATGAGGTATGCACCGCCAAAAGCAGACAGCTTTTGGGGTGCATATCAACTGTAATATCAGAATTGAATAAGACCAAAGGTGAGAATTTTGATAATCCACTGCCAGAAGGTATATCTGACCTTGACTCTGAAGGTGTCGCTGTACTGTCCGTAGTTGACTTTTACGGTCCGTGTTCCGGGCTCGGAGCTGTCAAATCCGCTGACTGAAAGATATTCCGTATCGGTGATAACGGTTTCCTTGCCGTCGGTGCTGACGAAAACAATACTGATTCCGCTCAGGTCGATTTTTTCACCGCATGCATAAACGGTTTTTGCGGGAAGAGAGGTTATTTTTATTATCGGAGTAACCGCAAGAACCTCAAACTCGCTGAAATTGCTGACTTCAAAGATGAGGTAACCGTCTTCAACACGGAGAGTGCCGTTTGCGGTTGAAAGCTGTTCTCTTCTGCCGTCAACAAATCTGTGATAAACAACAAAGCTTGTTCTGTTTGCATAAGCGGCAGGAAGAGCAAGTCTGATTGTTACCTTGTGACCTTCGTTCGGCTGAACAACCTTTTCAGCTTCGTTGACTGCCTTGATATTATAAAGACCAACCTGGTTATAGTTCTGACCGTCAACCATATAAACTCCGCCGGGTTCTCTTTCGCCCTCTACCTCTTTTACATCGAGAGAAACGGGTTCATCGAAAGCATCAACCGAATATGTTGCGGAAACATCATAACCCTCTGCCTGGGAGAAGATATTGTAAACTGCAGTAAATGTAAGACCTTCGGAAGGCATAACCTCGGGAATTTCGGGGCTCCAGCCGACGAATACATATCCTGCTTTTTCTGGAGCGTCGGGAGCTTCGATTGTGCTTCCTTCTTCAACGAAACTGTAATCAAGTGTTTCGCCGTCAACGATCCATTCAATGCCGAAGCTTCTTGCAAGAACAGTTACTTCGCATTCTGCGGAAATATCTGTATTCTTTATTTTTGCGGTTATAACTGCCACACCGGGTGCTTTTGCTGTTACCTTGCCGTTTGCATCAACAACGGCAACAGCTTCATCGGATGAAGCATATACAATATCATCGGTGATATTTTCTGTTACGGTAACGGTAAGCTTCTTTGAGGTTTTGTTGTATATTTTGATTTGTTCGGGTTCAACGGAAATATCAACCTCGATGCTTTCGAAGGTATCTCCGCAGACGGAGCACTTACCCGAGAAGGTGTTGCCGCTTTCATATTCCCATTTGCCGAAGGTGTGGGATGCTTTGGGAATAATCTCT
>JAZOVN010000295.1:0-6155 GCA_045658725.1 Acutalibacteraceae bacterium | reverse complement strand
CAACAGAACCTGTGCATACACAGATCCCATCGATGTTGGCGATTCAACAGAAGCTCTCAACAAGGTTATCAAGATGGTTGACGAAAACTCAGACCTCAGCTCAGTTGTTGGTGGCTTCCTCGGTATCGGCACAAAGAAGGGCTCAATTCCTGAAAATTATCTCGATGAAAAATATCAGCTCAAGGCAACATCTCTCAAACCCGACGATCTTGAAAGCTTCAGCTACTCAGACGGTGTTTACAGCTTCACTCTTGCTGATGCATCAAACCCCAAAAAGACAGAAGCAACTCCAATTTCAAGATTCACAAATGACTTCAACACTCACGAAGAAGTTGACACAGAGATCAAGAACATAGCAGGCAGCCTTATCAAACTTAACAGCTCAGATGTTGACTACACAAACATCAAGATTTCGGTAAAGGTTGAAGACGGCAAAATCACAAACATCAAATATCAGTATGATTTCGCCGCAACTCTTCAGGTCAAGATCCTTGTCGGCAGTGTTAACGGCAGCGGTGCTGCTATCACAAAGGCTGAATTCTCAGATATCACTTATTAAGCAATATTTTCTCCGCATCCGTCAGAGGTGCGGAGATTTTTATTCAAAAAATTTGTTTTGTTGACAAATTACACAAAACCACCTATTATATGTATAAAATCACATTTCAAAGGAAGGTCTTTTTATGGATAACTTCATCAAGTCAATATCTGCATTCATTCTTGCGCTCATCGTTGCAATCAACGCATTCGGTAATTTCATCGGCATCGGTGACATTATTCCCACCGAGCCCGAAACCACCGTTGCCGAAACAACAACCGTCCCCGAAGAGACAACAACTGCTTCCGACATCAAAACAATTGCAGATTTCGTTGCATTCTATAATGCCGAAACTGCAAAAATCGCAGAAAACGGAAGCTACAAAATCAAAAGAACAGCAAACTACACTTCTCCCATAGATGTAGGCGGTGCAACAGAAGTGCTCAACGCTATTATCAAAGGCATCGATGAAAATTCAGACCTTAACTCGGTAGTGGGCGGTTTTCTCGGTATCGGCACAATTGCAGGAGAATATCCCGATAATATTTCTCACTATTATATTGATTGCACACTCAAAGCAGGTGCACTCAAAGAAGAAGATATTACTGCATTCAGCGAAGAAGACGGTGTATACAAATTCACTCTTGAAAATGCAACAAATCCCAAGAAAACGAACGAAACCGCTATCTCAAGATTTACAAATGATTTCGTTACACATGAAGAAGTTGTTGAAGGCATCTCGGAAGTCACAACGGCAATCATGCTTATTGACTCAACTGCCGAATACACAAATATCAATGTTACGGTAACCGTTTCGGAAGGCAAGATCACAGATATCCGCTATTACTATGATCTTGATGCTGAAATTCAAATCAAATCGCTTAAAATCACCGGCACGGGTTCAATCAGAACATCAGGTCAGTATTCCGATATTAAATACTAATTGCAAATCATTTTACGAAAACGGGTGACCGCAAAGGGTCACCCGTTTTTATCTTGTAACAGTTTTAATCCAATTAAATTTATTGACCTTCACAACAGCAACGGCACATTTGAGAATCTGATCCGCTTTGAGGCAGGCAAAGGTAACAACAACGGGAAGCCTGAAAACAAAAGCACTCAATGCACTCAGAGGAAGAACAATCAGCCACATGAAAATGATGTCGTTTTTCAGCACAAAAGAGGTTTCACCGCCGCCCGAAACGATTCCGCAAAGGCAGGGTGCTTCATATGCCGTGCCTATTACCGTAACGCAAAGCACCCATATGAACTGATTTGTAATTTCAAGAGTTTCTGGTGTTGCGTTATAAAAATCAATGATAAGGGTCTTTGCAAGAAGCAGAATTGCACTTGATGCAACACCGATTGCAAGAAAAATGAGCTGAAGATTCTTGCTTCTGCGTTTGATAATATCCATACCCATGTTTTCACCTACGGTTTTACCTATCAGCACACATGCCGCATTGCTCGATGCATAGCAGATAACCGTTGCAACCTGAAAAAGCGTTGTTGCAATGCTGTTTGCGGCAATTGCACTTTCAATAAGTCTGCCAATAATCGCACCCTGAATGCTCATTGCTATTCCCCATGAAACGCTGCTCATCATAAGCGGCAAGCCCGTTCTGAAATAATCCTTTATCATGGGCATATCAACTCTGAAAAGGTCGCGGATACGGATTTTAAGCTTTTTGTCAATGAAAAGAATATAAACAACCGTTACGGCAAGCTCAATTGCTCTTGAAACAAGGGTTGCAACCGCCGCACCTCTTATTCCCATTTCGGGTGCGCCGAATTTGCCGTAGATGAGCGCATAGTTGAGAAAAATATTGACAGCAAACGATGAAAGCGACACATAAAAACCGATTTTAACCGTTTCAACGCTTCGGAGAATTGCAAGAAGAAGGGTTGAAAGAGTGAACATAAGATATGTATATTTTATAACATCAAGATACTCCACCGCCTGAGCAATAACTGCTCCCTTATCGGTAAAAAGACGGATGAGTGCTTCGGGTGCAATCGCGGCAAAAGTAAAAATCGCCATGGTAAAAATTATTCCGAGCCACATTGCAACCGCTGAAACGCGGTGGATGGGCTTTGTTTCCTTCTGACCCCAGTATTGCGATGCGATAACCGTCATTCCCGAGGCAATGCCCGATGCAGCCATGTTGAGAAAAAACTGAATGTTGTTGCATATTCCGACACCGCTGAGTGCAGTTTCGCTGTAGGCACCCATCATAACGGAATCGGCAAGGTTAACACCGAAAACTATCAGATTCTGCAGAGCGAGAGTCAGGGTCATCACAAAAAAGGCTTTGTAAAACCCCGTGTCTTTTGTTATGTTTTTCATTTTTATTTTCACCCATTATATTTTAATTCAAGTAATTATAACACCAAAAAATTCTGATTACAACGCAGATTCATAAAATATTACGCAAATCATAAGAAAACCATAAGAAATTTATTCTTTGAAAGAAAAATATAGAATTGTAAAGATGTTATACTTTACTCAGGGACAAAAGAAATTATAAGGACGGTATTTCATTAATGAATGTTTATGATTTTGACAATACAATTTACGAGGGTGAATCGGGCGTTGACCTTTTTCTCGGTTATCTGAAAAAAGAGCCCCGACTTCTCGCAAAGCTTCCGATGGCAGTCAAATGCATTTTTCAATATAAGACGGGCAAGATGTCACTTGATGATGTTATGGATAAATACGCAGGTGTTGTTGAGGAGTTTGCTCAGTCAATTGAAGACCTTGAAGGCGATGTTGTTGATTTCTGGGATAAAAACAGCAGCAAAATCAAGCCCTTCTATCTCAAGCAAAGACAGGATGACGATATAATCATTTCTGCCTGCCTTGATGTTGTGCTTGAAGAAATCTGCCGCAGAATGAATATCAAGCATTTCGTAGGCTCAAAAACCGACCTTGAAAACAGAAAGCTCATCAACTTCTGCTTCCGCGAAAATAAGGTCAAGGCATTCAAGGAAAAATTTCCCGATGCTGTAATTGATAATTTCTATACCGACTCTCTCAACGACCAGCCTATGATTGATCTTGCAAAAAATGCATTTCTCGTCAAGGGTGACCGTCTTATTAAAATTAAATAAGAATATAAATATATTACATTTATATACAGACAACAGCCAAAAGGTTGTTGTCTGTTTTGTTTTTATATAACTCCTTTTGGGTTGACAAGTGAAAAAGCTTGACATTTCCCTTCGTGTTGTGTATAATGCCAAATTGTGGCGTTTGGAATTGTGAAAATCAAACAAACCATGGAGGATAAAATGAGAATTATAAAAAGCTTAACGGCAATTATTGCGGCAGCCGCTATAATCCTGACTCTTACCTTCGGTGTTATGGGCACAGAACCCGTAATCGGCAGCGAGGTTGCTGCATTCGCAACACAGCATGACGGCTGCAAATATCAGTATGCAAGCAAAGGTCCCCAAAAATTCGATTGCTCGGGATTTGTTCACTATGTTCTCGGCAATTTCGGAATCACTTTCGGTAACAGCACATCAGAATATAACTCAGCAGACGAAGCCGCTTCTTACGGAACGGTTATCAGCAACATGGCAGATGCCAAAGAAGGCGACATTGTTGTGTGGAACAGCCATGCGGCGGTTTATCTCGGCAACGGTGAATGCATTTCTGCAATGAATGCCAAATGGGGTGTCTGCATAAGAGAAGTTGAAGATTTTGTTGACAAAAACGGCAAAAAAAATCCTTCACACTTTTTTATAAGACCCTTTGATTATGCGGAAGAAACCGCAGATGAAGCAGTTGAGGAAAAAGCTGAAGAAACAAAGCCTCAGCGTCTTACCCTCAAAGAGAGAATAGAAAATCACAACAGACAGATTGTTGAATTTTTCAGAAAACTCTTCATGCCTCTCACATCATTATTCAACTGATAAAAGCTTGTACGGAACGAATCCGTACAAGCTTTCTTTTTATATCAAAACAAATTCAATTGAATTTTCAACCGCATAATTGTGGGCTGCGGAATTTTCTTCGCACCTGATTGTGAGAGAATTACAGCCGTCAAACGCATCGTCGGCAATGACCGTGACACTTGACGGGATTGTTACCGTTGAGAGTGCGGAACAGCCTGCAAAAGCCTCATCGCTTATCGTTTCCGTGCCCGATGGTATAGAAACCGAACTGAGTGCCGTGCATCCGTAAAAAGCACCTATTCCGATAAGCTCTGTTGATGAAGGCAGAGAAACTGAGCTGAGCGAAGTACAATCAGCAAAGGCTTCCTGACCTATCTGCGTAACGCCCGACGGGAGAGAAACAGACTTTATTTTTGTGTTGCCTGCAAATGCACCTGCACCGATTGCGGTTATCTTATCACCGCCAACACTCTGCGGTATGCTAACATTCGCTTCACTGCCCGTATATTCAGTGATTACTCCGCCCGAAACACCGTAATTGTTTTCGGGACTTGTTGTTGGAGCGGCAGTCGTGGTCGGTTTGCGAGTCGTGGTCGGCTTCTGCGTTGTTTTTTCTTCGGTTGTGGTTTCTTTCTTTGTTGTTGTAATCTTTTCCGTAGTGGTCGGTAAAGTTGTTGTTACACGGGTGGTTGTTGATTTTGCGGTGGTTTCTTTCTTTGTTGTAACAGGCTTTGTGGTCTGTTTTTTCGTTGTTGCGGTATGAGCCATGGTGGTTGATGCCGCAGTATGTGATACGGTTACGGTTTCCGTTTCTTCGGTTTTTTGGGGTTTTTCCGATGTTGATTCTTCGGTAACTGTTGTCAATGCTTCCGTTATGATTGCGGCAAGAGTGGTCTGTGCAACCGTGCAGGTCTCTTCAGGAAATGTTGACGAATAAACAAGAGTTGTTTCTTTTTCAGCCTTATTTTCAACATGATTTTTAATTGCCGCTGTTCCGCCAACCGCAACAGAACCTGCAACCGCTACTGCGGCAACCTTAACAGCTATCGATGTTGCTGCTGTGGCGGCTGTACCCGATGCAACCGAAGCTGCCGATGCAGCCGATGCAGCTGCACCGCCTGCAGATGCTGCACCTGCTGCCGAAACCGCAGCTGTGCCCGTGCCTGCGGCTGTTGCGGATAAAACTGCCTGAGTTACTGCGGCAGGAACAGTAATATTCTCCGCCTGAAAAACCATAAAGGAAACAAGCGCAGGAATTGCGGCAATCCCGTAAAGAGTGGGATCTTTTTTGCGAAGCTTATTGAATTCTTTTTCAATCTGCTTTCTGCCGTTATGAAGTCGGCTTTTGACAGTTCCGAGAGGCAGATCAAGAAGCTCCGAAATTTCGTTAAGACTTTTATCCTCATAGTGAAAAAGAACGATGCATGCCCTGATTTCGGGTGAAAGCTTATCAACAACAGCGCCTATGCTTTTACGCAGTTCTTCTCGCTCCATATATTCCTGCGGAACGGGCTGATTCCATTCTTCCGAATATTCCGTGTTTTTATTTTTCAGAAACACAATCGGTGCATTTATTCTTTTTTCCTTTTTTATGTAGTTCTTACTCTCGTTTTCAACAATGGTTTTAACCCAGCCTTCAAACTTTTCGGGGTTTTTAAGCTCGTTGAGATTAAGCGAAACCTTGAGATAAACATTCTGAAGAACATCCTCAACATCG
>JAZOVN010000294.1:0-2427 GCA_045658725.1 Acutalibacteraceae bacterium | reverse complement strand
AGAGATATGATGATGTTTTATCGGAAATAAAAAAAGTAAAATCTGCTTGCGGAGATAAAATATTAAAGGTAATAATTGAAACATGCCTTCTTACCGATGAAGAAAAGATTAAAATGTGTGAAATTGTTACTGAATCGGGTGCGGATTTTATAAAAACATCAACCGGATTTTCAAAAAGCGGTGCAACAAGGGAAGATATAGAACTTTTCTCAAAAAACATCGGACCTGATGTTAAAATGAAAGCCGCAGGCGGAATCCATTCTTTTGAAGATGCTGAGGATTATCTTGCTCTCGGTTGCGAAAGACTCGGTACGAGTGCAATAGTCAAGCTTGTGAAAAATCAGGAAATCAGCGGATATTAAGGAGATAATATGAGTAATTTACCTACGCCGCATATTGCGGCAACTGAAAAAGATGCGTTTGCAAAAACCGTTTTAATGCCGGGTGACCCTCTCAGAGCAAAATATATTGCAGAAAACTTCCTTGAAAATCCCGTTCTTGTTAATAACACAAGAGGTGTTCAGGGTTATACGGGTATGTATAAAAACAAGCGTGTATCTGTTATGGCTTCGGGAATGGGAATGCCGTCTATCGGAATTTATTCATATGAATTGTTTAATTTTTATGATGTTGAAACAATTATCAGAGTCGGTTCTGCAGGAGCGATAAATCCCGATCTTCATCTTCGCGATGTTGTAATCGGAATGGGTGCGTGCACAAATTCTGCTTATGCTTCACAGTTTAATCTTCCCGGTAATTTTGCACCGATTGCAGATTATGATACCCTGAAGCGAGCTGTTGAATCGGCTGAAAAGCTTGGTGTGAAGCCTTTTGTCGGCAACCTCTTTTCGTCAGATACTTTTTATGATGATGCACAAAGTCTTGCACAGTGGCAGAAAATGGGCGTTCTTGCCGTTGAAATGGAAGCAGCCGCTTTGTATATGAATGCATCAAGAGCAGGAAAGAAAGCACTTGCGATATGCACAATTTCGGATTGTCCTTTAACGGGCGGCGAGGAATGCACCGCACTTGAAAGAGAACAGACTTTCAATAAAATGATTGAAATAGCTCTGGAGACGGCTCATGAATAATTCCGAACTGATTAAAATTGCTTTTGATGCAAGAAGAATGTCTTATTCTCCATATTCGGAGTTTTCGGTCGGGGCTGCATTACTGTGCGAAGACGGAACCGTATATACCGGGTCTAATATTGAAAATTCGGCATTTTCTCCTACACACTGTGCTGAAAGAACGGCGATTTTTAAAGCCGTTTCTGAAGGGAATCTCAATTTTATCAAGATTGCAGTTGTCGGCGGAAAATCAGAAGATGAATTTCCCGGGAAAATCTGTCCTCCGTGCGGAGTCTGCAGGCAGGTCATGAAAGAATTCTGTTCTTCGGATTTTGAGATTGTTATGGCGATGAGTGATAATGAATATAAATTTATGAAACTTTCAGATTTGCTTCCCGAAAGCTTTGATAAGCGTGAGGTTTAACATGAATTTTATTGATTTGATCCGTAAAAAAAGAGACGGTATTTCTTTGACAAAAGAAGAAATTGAATTTTTCGCTTTTTCGGCAGCAGATGATTCGGTGCCCGATTATCAGATTTCTGCGATGCTTATGGCGATATTTCTGAACGGTCTTGATGAAAACGAAACCCTTTATCTTACAGATGCAATGGCGCGTTCGGGTGATATGGCTGATCTTTCGGGAATTGACGGTATAAAAGCCGATAAGCATTCCACGGGCGGAGTCGGTGACAAAACAACTCTGATAGTTGCTCCTGTTGTTGCTTCATGCGGAGTAAAGGTAGCAAAAATGAGCGGCAGGGGACTCGGACATACGGGAGGAACCGTAGATAAACTTGAATCAATTCCCGGGTTCAGAACATCTTTATCATCGGATGAATTTACTGATGTCGTCAACAAATGCGGTATTTGTGTCGTCGGTCAGTCGGGTAAACTTTGTCCTGCCGACAAAAAATTATATTCCCTGCGTGATGTAACGGCAACTGTAGATAACATTTCGCTTATTGCTTCAAGCATTATGAGCAAAAAGCTTGCAGGCGGTGCGGATTGTATTGTGCTTGATGTTAAATGCGGCAGCGGTGCTTTTATGAAAGATGAAGATTCCGCAAAACTTCTTGCTGAAAAAATGGTTGAAATCGGCAGGGGAGCAGGCAGAAAAATTGCAGCACTTATAACCGATATGGATGTTCCTCTCGGTCATAATATCGGGAATTCTCTTGAAATTATTGAGGCTGTTGAAACACTCAAAGGAAGTGGTCCTGATGATTTAACAGAAATTTGTATTCTGCTTTCCGCAAAAATTCTTGAACTTGCCGGAAAAGGCAGTTTAGAAGAGTGGAAAATTCTTGCTGGATCAAAAATTTCTGATGGTTCCGCTTTCTATAAATTCATTGAAAA
>JAZOVN010000293.1:0-17005 GCA_045658725.1 Acutalibacteraceae bacterium | reverse complement strand
AAACTTGCAAAGGAATTTGCCGATTTCTATATTCCTCTTGACGGGATGTTTGCATCTGCAAGCATAGGTGTTGAGGATCTTCATTGGTCGGACGACGGTGTTCATCCCAATGCAAACGGCGCGGAATTTATCGGCGATTTGTATACAGATGCAATTAATGTTATAATCGACGAAGCAGGATCTGATGAAAAATGAATAAATTAAAAAGTATATTCAACTATATTTTTGTTGACGGACTTTCGGGAATGGCTCTCGGCTTGTTTGCAACGCTTATTATCGGTACGATTCTTGAACAGATAAGTAACTTTGTTCCCGATAATATCGGAGTTTACCTTGTTTATATTTCATCTGTTGCAAAATCACTTACCGGTGCAGGAATAGGCGTGGGAATGGCTTTTAAATATAAGTCATCACCGCTGACGGGTGTTTCTGCTGCGGTTGCGGGCATGGTCGGTGCCTTTGCATCAAAGCTTCTTGCAGGTGCGGCAATTACCGAAGCAGGTATGCTCTATTCAGGTCCCGGTGATCCTCTTGCAGCGTTTATCGGTGCTTTCTTTGCAATTCTCGCAGGCAAGCTTGTCAGCGGAAAAACAAAGCTTGATATTCTTGTTACTCCTGCGGTATCAATCATCGCAGGCTGTGCGGCAGGTCTTTTCATCGGACCTCCCGCATCAAAGGTGACTACATACATCGGCGAAATCATTACATGGGGAATGGAACGCCAGCCCATTGTTATGGGTATAGTTGTTTCCGTTGTCATGGGCATTTGTCTTACTCTTCCCATCAGCTCTGCTGCTATCGGTATTATCCTTAATCTTTCAGGCATTGCAGGCGGTGCGGCTGTTGTCGGCTGCTGTGCCAACATGGTTGGTTTTGCTGTTGCAAGCTACCGTGAAAACAAGCTCGGAGGTCTGCTTGCTCAGGGAATAGGCACCTCAATGCTTCAGATGCCCAATATTGTTAAGCATCCACAGATATGGATACCTGCAATTGCGGCAAGTGCGGTTCTCGGTCCGATATCTTCGGCAGTTCTCAAAATGACATGTTACGCATCGGGATCAGGTATGGGTACCTCAGGTCTTGTCGGACCGATTATGACTTATACATCGATGGTTGATGCAGGCGTTGATCCGAAAATTGTTATAATCGAAATCATTGTTATGCAGTTTATTGCTCCCGCAATCATTGCTTTTGCGGTTTCGGAATTCATGCGCAGGAAAAAGCTTATAAGCTTCGGTGATATGGAGCTTAAAAATATTGATTAATTACGGAGGTTTATTATGGCAAAGAAATTAACATCACTTATTCTTGCATTTGCTGTTATCTTTACTGCATTTGCAATCCCTGCTTCGGCAGACGACGGCACTTCGGATATCGAAAGAGGCTTCTACCGTTTTGTTGACGGTCTCCTTGATACTGTTGTTACCGGTATTGCTTCTCTTATTGTTGAGCCTCAGAACTTTGTTACAAAGGATGACTATGTTTCAAAGAATTTCTATGAAGGTCTTGCACCTGAAGAGTTCCTTGATGCTCCTGCAGAAGATGCACAGTGGAGCCTCGGCTACTCAAGCGCTTCAATCGTTACAGGTAAAGAGCTTGAAGAAGGCAATGACCACTATGTCGGTGGCAGCCTTTCTGTTACAAAAAAGCTTGCTACTGCACAGTATGACGATCAGAGAATCAGAACAGTTGCAATTTCCGACGGCAGAGGAATTAGCATTTTTGCTTCAATCGATACCTTCGGTCTTGCAAATAATGAAGTAAGAGTTATCAGAGAAAAGTTCCAGGCTTATGCAGATTCAAAGAATCTTGACATTACAAGCATCAACATCTCTGCTCTTCATCAGCACAGCTGCGTAGATACCTTTGGTCTTAACGGCGATATCATCAACGCACTTTTCACTTCATCATTCAGAAACCTTTTCGGTATGGAGCTTCCCAGCGGTAAAAATAAGGGTTACATGGAAAATCTTTACAAAGTATCAGTTCAGTCAATGATTGATGCTGTTGAAGATATGGAAGCAGGTAACCTTTACTACGGAAACGCAGATATGAGCGAGCTTATCCGTGACAAGCGTGATCCCAAGGTCTTCGACGGCAATCTCAACAGACTTCGCTTTGATCCCGCTGATGAAAATTCAGAGGAAACATGGATTGTCAATCTTCCCGTTCACTGTGTAGGTCACGGTGCATCGGGTACTATCCTTACCGCTGACTATCCCTACTATATGGAAAAATATGTAAACGAAAATGCAGGCGCAAACTTCATGATGATTCTCGGTGCTGAGCTTGCGATTACTTCAGAATATCCCGTGGATATTTACAGAGATCCCGAAATTACTGCAGAATACGGCGACGGTTATGCAGGTCTTATCACATTCGGTCAGCTTCTCGGTGAAATTGCATGTTCGGTATCAAACGAAGAGATGGTTGCTCCCATTCTCAATATCAGACATACAGAAGTTTTTGTTCCTGTTGATAACAGCATCTTCAAGCTTGCAGCAAGAGGCGGACTTCTTACAAACACCGTTGTCAAGAACGGTCTCGGCTATGAAGCTGCATCAGAACTCGGTTATGCTGAATTCGGCACAAATCTTGCAATTGCAATCATTCCCGGTGAACTTGCACCCGAAATCGCTTACGGCGGTGCAATCAGTGCAGAGGAATCATGGGACGGTACTGAATGGAACTACAGTGCGTTTGCAGACTGCACAGACAGAAAGATTCTTGTTTTCGGTATCACAAATGACCAGCTCGGCTATATGATGACAGAAAATGACTGGCGTTCATATCTTACAGAAAACGAAGAAATCGTTTCAACAGGTCCCAAGGCAGGCGCATATATTGCGGATGCATACCTTACTCTTTTTGATGAAATCAACTGATTAAACAAATTTACCCCACAGATTTTCTGTCGAGGAAAGCGAGTATTTTTACCGCGGTGATTTGATGCGCAAAAAAAGCACAATTAAATATGCTCTTAAAGAAACCGATTTTCTGCTTTATCTTCTTTGCGTTTTTACTTCGGCTTTCGGCGCACTCATGGTCTATAGTGCAACAAGAAATGATGCAATCAGCTCGGGAGAACTGATAAGCCGTGACTGTCTTGCGATGATAGTTGCAGCGGGTACGGGAATTATTATCTGTATGTTTATATCTCTTCTTGACTATGATGCAGTTGTCGGTCTGTGGCCGCTTGTAGGCGGTGCGTGTCTGTTGCTTTTGCTGCTTCTTTTTCCGTTCGGAGAAGGCACTCAGGACAGACCTGATGCAAGATGCTGGCTTCCCATTATCAAGTCAGGCGATTTTGCGGTCAATTTTCAGCCGTCGGAGCTTGCGAAAATAGGCTTTATCGTAACATTTACTGCTCATGTGAATGCTGTGAAGGATAATATCAACAGCATAAAAAATATCCTTCTTCTTGCACTTCACGCACTTGTTCCCATCGGTATAATAATTATCACCGATGACCTCGGCTCGGCAATGATTTTTGCATTTATGTTTGTCGGCATGATGTATGTTGCGGGTGTGAAGATACGGTATTTTGCGGTAGCTATCGGAATGATTGTGGCTGTTATGCCTCTTCTGTGGACAAAATTCCTTGCGTCATTCCATAAAAGAAGAATTCTTGCAATTTATTTTCCTTCTGCTCTGAGTGAAGATGTATATAAAAACATTATATATCAGCAGCAGAGAGGCGTTAATGCCATCGGTTCGGGTATGTTCTGGGGAGACGGTCTTTTTAAAGGAACCTATACTCAGTCGGCGGCTGGTGTACCCGTTAATGAAAGTGATATGGTTTTCACCGTTGTCGGAGAAGAACTCGGATTCATAGGCTGTATCGGTCTTCTTGCGGTTTTTGCATTTATTATTTTAAGAATTGTTTATGTCGGCAAAATGTCAAGAAATTTAACCGGAAGTCTGCTTTGCTTCGGAACCGCATTCATGCTTGCTTCTCAGGTTATCATCAACATCGGCATGTGTCTTATGCTCCTTCCGAGTATCGGTATTACTCTGCCGTTTATGAGTGCGGGCGGTTCGTCAAATCTGTGTGTTTACTTTGCTATCGGGCTTGCAATGAGTGTTTACCGTTTCAACTGTAACCGTGAGCCGGTGAATTTCAGGTTGACCCGTATCAGCACTCCTTTTGCAGAAACTTAATAAAATTATCAGAGCTGTCTCGCAGAATGAGACAGCTTTTTTTATTACAATATCTTGACCGAATATTGCTTATTTTTCTTGACAAATCACCAAATGTGGTATAAAATCATTATAACTGTAATAATAGGTTAATTTTGATTAAAAATATATTTGTGATTGGAGTGGATTTCCAGGTGAGCGAAAATATAGTTCAGTATGTCGCAGCCGCATGCAACGGTGATACCGATGCAATGGCGAAGCTTTATTCAAAAACCCTCAAAGCTTCATATTTTCTTGCAGATACACTTACTGCAGGCGACGGCTCAGCCGCAGAGATAACAAAAAAAGCATATGCAAAGGCTTTCTGCAGCATTGATAAACTCAAAAGACCCGAAGCTTTTGAAATCTGGATGAAGCAGAATGTTGCTCTTGTCTATAAAGAAACCCAGAAATTTGTTTTCGGTGATGCTGAAGCAGGTACTGCAGATAATTCTTCGGATTTTCTTCCTGAAAGCGTTCTTTCAGACAGAGACAGCTGTGTTAAAATTCTTGAAGCTGTTGCAGCTTTGAAGCCTGTACTCAGAACCGCAATCGTTCTTCATTATAATAACGGAATGCCCGTTGCGGCTCTTGCAAAATTCCTTGGTGTTTCGGAAAGCACGGCAAATGCTCTTCTCGGCAAGGCACGAGCAGAAATTCTTAATTACTGTTCACTTTCGTCAGGTGTTGCAGAGCAGGTAAAGTCTCTTCCCGTTTTAACAAGAATCTTTCAGTTCAAGGCAGTTGATACTTCGATAGACAACACTGCCGTCAGAGATATTTTTATTTATGCAATTGATGCATTTGAAGCTTCAAAGCCCGCTGCTCCTGCTGTTGAAGAAACTGCTGAAGCAGTTGCAGAGACTGAAGCTGAAACAGCGCCTGTTCAGGAAGCAGAAGAACCTGCTCCCGAAGTAACGGAAAAAACAGAAGAACCTGCTGCAGAAGAGTCCAACATCATTTCCTTCAAGCAGAAAATAAATGAGATTCTCGACAGCGGGAAATCAACAGAAGAAAACGCACTTACAGTTGAAGAAGAAACTGTGAAAGAGGAAGAAGAAATTGACATTCCTACATTCACAGTTTCAGACACAGCTCCTTCTGTTTCGGATGAAACACTTGATAACTTTGCTGCCCCTGCAGCTGAAATCCAGCAACAGCCTGAAAAGAAGGCTAAGCCTGCTTTGAAAATTCCGAATCTTAAGATTAATCCCAAAATTCTCGGTATTGCAGGTGCTGTTCTTGTAATTCTTATTATCGTTATCGCGGTTGCCGCAGGCAGAAACAACGAACCCGATGTAGGTACTTCCGATGCAGGAAATGTCGGTGCAACAACTCAGGTTCAGGCTGTTAATGCAGAAGGCTATAAGTGGGTAGAAGGCGGATTTTCAGAGTGTGAAGAGATAGTTTATCTTGACGAAAATTGCTGCTACTTCAAGTCAAAGACAACAGGCAAATACGGTCTTATGGATTATCAGGGCAATGTTATTCTTCAGCCCTATTATGACGGATTTGACCGTTGCAGCAGCGGCAGGGATTATTCGGGCAGAGACAGCTACCACAGCCTTGTAAAGCACGGCAATGAGTCCTATGAATTCACTATTGAAAACGGTGTTGTGAATCTTTCGCAGACACCTCACTCAGCTCATTCCATTGATACCGATTCCATGGGTGAAGATGTTTCATACGACGAGCGTGACCGTTATTTCGAGGGTTATGCCGCCGCAAGAAAAGATGATAAATGGGGTTATGTAAGACAGGAAGATGACAAGAGAGTTATCAAGTATGAATATGAAGCTGTAAACGAGCTTCAGCTTGGTGCTGCTGCAGCTTGTGACTTCTGCCGTCCCGTTACAAACGGACTTGTTGCTGTTAAGAAGGACGGTAAGATGGGTATTGTCAACCTCAAAAATAAGGAAGTTGTTCCCTTTAATTATGATAACATCATGCCCGGCAAAGATTTCGTCTTTATCGCTTGTAAAGACGGTGTCTGGGGTGTTATCCTTGTCGGCGATGCAGTTGCAAGCTTCAAGGGCGTGAATATCAATGTCATTGAGCAGGAATCAACAGATATCGCTGAAAATCCCGATGAAGCAATTCTCGGCAAATATAAGGTAACATCCGATGACGGTGCAAACATCAGAGATGCCGCAAATGCTGACGGCGAACTTGTGGGTGAGCTCAGCTACGGTGATGTTGTTATCGGATATTCAACCAAGACTGCCAAGAACGGCAAGGAATGGCTTGGTATTAAGCACGATGGCAAAATTGCATGGGTTTCAATGATAAACCTTGAACTTGTCGAAGAATAATCAATAAATCAAAGCTCCGCAGCCGTCTTTTTCAGGCGGTTGCGGAATGATTGACAATTTATCCGAAAGTGATATAATGTCAGTAATATTTTAATAATGAAGCCATGACGGGGAAGAATTTTTCGCTTGCTTTACAGAGAGGAAACCGAATTGCTGAAACGGTTTTCGGGCATAAAAGCGGATTAAGGCCACCCCGGAGCTCTGCCGTGATGAACGGCGGCGTTGCCTGCGTTAAAGGTGTTGAGTGGTGCGTTGCACAATTTGGGTGGTACCGCGGCTTTTTGCCGTCCCATTACCGAATTGTTGAATTGCACCTTTTTTTGTTTTTATCTTGTAAATTTTTCGGAGTTTTATGCTCCACAGGAGGATATTTAATTATGAAATGGACGGGTCTTAACGAATTAAGAGAAAAATATCTCGCATTTTTTGAGTCGAAAGAACATCTGAGATTACCCAGCTTCTCACTTGTTCCTCAGGGCGATAAGAGTATTCTGCTTATCAATGCGGGCATGACACCGATGAAAAAATATTTTACAGGTGAGGTTACTCCTCCCAAAAAGAGAGTTACAACCTGCCAGAAGTGTATCCGTACACCTGACATCGAGAATGTCGGTAAAACTGCACGCCACGGCACATATTTTGAGATGCTCGGCAACTTTTCTTTCGGTGATTATTTCAAGCACGAAGCAACTGCCTGGGCATGGGAATTCTTTACAAAGGTTCTTGAAATTCCCGAGGAGCTTCTTTATGTAAGTGTTTATCTTGAAGATGACGAAGCATACGATATCTGGACCAAGGAAGTCGGAGTTGATCCTTCCCATATGGTTCGTTTCGGTAAAGAAGATAATTTCTGGGAGCACGGTGCAGGTCCCTGCGGTCCTTGTTCTGAAATTTATTTTGACAGAGGTCCCTCAAAGGGATGCGGCAGCCCTGACTGTAAAGTAGGTTGTGACTGCGACAGATTTATCGAAGTATGGAATCTTGTTTTCACACAGTTTGAAAATGACGGCAAAAACAATTATACCCGTCTTGCAAATCCCAATATTGATACAGGTATGGGTCTCGAAAGACTTGCATGCGTTATGCAGGATGTTGACAATCTTTTTGAGGTTGACACCGTGCGTAATATTATGAAGCACATCATGGAGATTGCAAAGCTCAATTATCATGATGACGAAAAGAAGGATGTTTCTCTCCGTGTTATTACCGACCATATCAGAAGCACAACCTTCATGGTTGGTGACGGTGTTCTTCCCTCAAACAGCGGCAGAGGTTATGTTCTCAGAAGACTTCTTAGAAGAGCTGCACGCCACGGAAGACTTATCGGTATTGACAGACCTTTCCTTGCAGAGGTTTGTGATACTGTTATCGCTGAAAATGCAAATGCATATCCCAACCTTGTTGAAAAGAGCGACTATATCAAAAAGGTTATTTCAACCGAAGAAGAAAGCTTCTATAAAACAATCGATTCAGGTCTCGGTCTTCTTAACGATATGATGGAGAAAGCTGAAAACGGTATTCTTTCAGGTGATGATGCTTTCAAGCTTCAGGATACCTACGGTTTCCCCATTGACCTTACAAAAGAAATTGCAAACGAAAGAAATATTACAGTTGACGAAGAAAAATTCCGTCAGCTTGTTGAAGAAGCAAGACTCAAGGCAAAGAGTGCAAAAAGAAATGCAGCGGATTCCGACTGGAGAAACAGCGGTGTTTCATTTAAGGATGTACCAAAAACCGAGTTTACGGGTTATACGGAAAACGGTACGGAAGCTACCGTTCTTGCACTTGTTTCAGACGGTGAAAGAAAAGAATTTATCAATGACGGCGACAGTGCAATTGTAGTTCTTGATAAAACTTCCTTCTATGCTGAAAGCCGCGGTCAGACAGGTGATATCGGTGTTATCAGAATCGGTGAATCTGTTTTTGAGGTTACCAACACTACCAAAGACCCCGACGGAGCATACCTTCATCATGGCACACTCACGGGTGACGGAATCAAGGTTGGTGATGCTGCAGTAACTGTTTATGATGAAAAATCAAAAGCAGCAGCAAGAAGAAACCACACCGCAGCTCATCTTCTTCAGGCAGCACTCCGTGAAATTCTTGGCTCACATGTTGAGCAGGCGGGTCAGCTTGTCAACGATACGGCAATGAGATTTGACTTTACTCATTTCTCTGCACTTACTTCCGAAGAACTCGCAAAGGTTGAAAACAGAGTAAACGAAATCATTCTTTCTGCTCTTCCCGTTACAAGCACCGAAATGCCTATTGAAGAAGCTAAAAAAGCAGGTGCAATGGCACTTTTCGGAGAAAAATACGGTGATGTTGTCCGCGTTGTAAAAGCAGGCGATTTCTCAACTGAACTTTGCGGCGGTACTCATGTTGATAATACTGGCAAGCTCGGTCTTTTCAAAGTTATTTCCGAGTCATCAGTTGCTGCAGGTGTACGCAGAATTGAGGCTGTTACAGGCTACGGCGTGCTTGAATATATTGCAAAAAACAATGCACTCATCAATGCAACAGCTGCAACCATGAAGCTTGCAAATGCAGGCGATCTTGATAAAAAAGCTAATGCTCTTATAAATGATCTTAAGGCAAAGGATAAGGAAATAGAGCAGCTCCGTGCAGAGCTTTCACAGCTCAAAACAGGTGATCTTATGGGCAATGCTGTTGATGTTAACGGTATCAGCCTTGTTGTTACAACTGTTGAGGGTGTGAATCCCGGCGACCTTCGTTCAATGTGCGATAAGGTCAAGGAAAACGACAATGCAGTTGCTGTTATCTGCGGTGTTAACGGTGCAAGTGCAAACTTTGCATGTGCATGCGGTAAAGAAACAGTTGCAAAGGGTGCTCACGCAGGTAATATCGTAAGAGAAGTTTCAAAGCTTGCAGGCGGTTCAGGCGGCGGCAGACCCGACAGTGCAATGGCAGGTACAAAGGATGTTTCAAACATTAAAGCTGCTATGGATGCAGTTGCCGAAATCGTAAAGGGCATGATTAAATAATTCAAGGAAGTGTTATTATGGATTGTATTTTCTGTAAGATAGCAAACGGCGAAATTCCTTCATCAAAAGTTTATGAGGATGATAAGATTCTCGCTTTCAATGATATTGAGCCTCAGGCTCCCGTTCATATCCTTATTATACCCAAAGAGCATATTGCATCCGCTACAGAAATCAATGAAGAAAACAGCGGTCTTATTGCTCATATTTTTGAAGTTGCCGCAAAAATTGCAAAAGAGCAGAATCTTGACGGTTTCAGAATTGTCAACAATTGCGGTGACAGTGCGGGACAGACTGTCAAACACATTCATTTCCACCTTATGAGCGGCCGTGAATTTACATGGCCTGCAGGTTGATGGAGGTATAACTATGTCAGAGTATTACAGAGTTGACATAGCAGGTCTTGAAAGAGACCTGCTCAGATGCCCCATCAGCGATAAGCTTGACATTGCCGCTTTTATTCTTTTCGGTGATGTGGAGGTTACTGTTCATTCAGCCGAAAAGCTTCTTGAAAGACTTCCTGAGTTCGATTTTATCGTTACTCCCGAAGCCAAGAGCATTCCTCTTGCTTATGAAATGGCAAGACAGAGCGGAAAGAAATATTTCGTAGTCCGTAAAAAGGCAAAGCTTTATATGAAAGATCCCGTTTCAGTCAGCGTTCGTTCCATTACAACAGATGCAGAGCAGACTCTTATTCTTGACGGCGTTGAGGGTGAGCAGATAAGAGGCAAGCGTGTTGTTATTCTTGATGATGTTATCAGCACGGGTGAATCGCTTAAAGCGGTTGAAACTCTTTGTGCAAAGTTTGATGCAAATGTTGTTGCAAAAGCTGCTGTTCTTGCCGAAGGTGATGCGGCAGAAAGAACAGATATAACATTCCTCGGTGTAATTCCCCTTATAGAAAAATAATTTTTTGTGGTGGTTTTATGCCCCGTCCTTTTGCCGTAACAGGATTTACGGTGTTTTTCGTAATATCTTTATTATTTAATTCCGATGCCGGAGCGATTACAGCCATCCTTTGTGTGTTTGCAGTCGCTCTGGTTATAAGTGTTTTTATAACCGAAGCAAGAAAAAACAGGGTGTTGCCCTGCACATTTGCTTCGGGAGTTATCGCTTGCATACTTTTGCTTGCAGAACTCAATTTTTATTATCTTCCCGCAGTTGATTATTCAGGGAAAACCTGCCGTGCATCCGTGCTCCTGACGGATTATCACGAATTCGCTTACGGTAATTATTACTATGATGCAAAGGCTTTGACCATAAACGGAGAAAAAGCCGACCTTAAGATGAGGCTTGTTTTTTCATCGTTGCCGGATGCTGAGCCTTATGATATTGTTGAAGGTAATTTTACTTTTTATGTTCTCGGTTCAACATCGGAGGAATATCTTGCTTCAAACAAAGCAAAGGGTGTTTTTATCGGAGCATATCCGCTCAGCGGTGAGTATTCTCTCATTAATGTTCCCGAGAATGAAAAGCCTGTTTATACAAAGATTCTTGATATCCGTGAAGCAATAAAAAATTCCGTTCACCGTGCAATTCAGGGAGATTGCGGCGCACTTGCAACAGCACTTCTTATCGGTGACAGAAGCAATCTTTCATCGGAAATACTCAGCGATTTCAGGCTTTCGGGCATGACGCATATAATATGTGTTTCGGGATTTCATCTGTCGCTTTGTGCTAATTTTATTCTTGTTTTTTTGAAAAAACTCAGGGCAGGAGAGTGCATATCAAGCATCATCACAGCGTTTGCCGTAATCATATTTATGCTTATTGCTGGTATGACATATTCTGTTATCCGTTCGGGAATCATGATGCTTCTTTTCCTTCTTGCCAATATATTGAACAAGAAGCGTGATTCGCTCAATTCACTTGGATTTGCCCTGACGGTTATCGCTCTGTTCAATCCGTTTGCAATGGGCTCTGTCGGTTTGCAGTTATCTGCACTTTCATCTCTCGGGCTTATACTGTATTCGCAGTATTTAAAACCGAAAATTGATGAAAAAATCAGAAAAACCGACAATATTTATTTTATCGATGTTTTAAAGTCTTTTATCGGTGCAGTTATGATTCCCGTTTCCGCAACTGCATTTACTATTCCTGTTCTCATGAATATCTATTATGAGTTCAATTTTGCGGTCTATATTTCGAATATGCTTGCGGTTCCGACTGCATCTCTGTGTATTCTGTTTTCCGCAGGTGCTGCATTTTGCGGAATGATTTTTAACGGAAGCTTTAATATTTTCATAAACTTTGCAAATCTTTTCTGTAATCTTCTTATAAAAATTTCCCGTATGTTTGCAGAATTTGATTTGCTTACCTTCAGAGCGGATGAGGATACGGGCGGTGTTCTTGTCTGCGGAGTTATTCTGGTTTGTGCAATGTCTGTTTTTATGGCTTATTCGGGAAAGAAGCTTATCGGACTGACATGTGCACTTTGTGCTGTTGTTTTTACATTCGGGCTGATGTTTGTTTCTGTTACAAGAGAAAGTGAAACAAGACTGAATGTTCTTGATGTAGGTAACGGTACTGCTGTTCTTGCATCCAGAAACGGAGAAAACATACTTATAGGGTGTGGTGGCACGGAGTTCCTCGGCGGCAATGCGATTATTGATGTTTTGCAGAAATCGGGGAATTCTCTCGATGGCATGATAATTCCGTCTTCGGATGAATATCATGCTTCCTATCTGCTTGACACTCTTCGATACATAAGACCTGATTATTTATGCTGCGGAAATCTGCCTTACGGAAGTGAGCTTCTTTTGAATAAAAGTGAGCTTTATGAATTCGGAAGCGGATTTGAAAGTGATAATTTCAGATTTGATTTTATTTCCGCAGAGAATTCGGGATGTGTTTATTTTGAAACACATGATATGTCTGCTCTTGTTTGTTTTGATCCGGTTTTTGATTATTCCGCTTTGCCTGAAAAATTCAGAAATGCCGATGTTGTTATAACAAGAAACGATTATCCCGATAATATTGAAAACAGCAATTGTAAATTGATTGTGATTAACTCCGAAAACGAAAGGGGACTTATCCTGCAGGATGAGCTTTCGGATTGCGGAGTCAGATGCGTTGCAACTGCAGGATGCGGAGATATTCTTATTCGCGGCGAAAACGGTTGTGTAAGCGCAAACAGAAATTAAGAAAAAGGAAGGATAGTTTTTATGCCGGTGCTTAATGAATCTGCTTTAAAAGAAAAGCTGAAGGAAAATCCCGTCGGTGCATATCTCATTTACGGCGAAGAAAGCTACCTTAAAAAGATATACATTGACAAAATCATAAAAAAGACGGTTGACGAATCGTTTGCCGATTTTAATTTTCATGCTTTTGACGGAAAAGAGTGCACTCTTTCGGATGTTTATGAGAGTGCTCAGGCAGTTCCGATGATGGCTGAAACAAAATGCATTCTTGTCAAGGATTATCCTCTTGATTCACTTGATGATAACGGCTTTGAACAGCTTGAGCAGGTGCTTTCCGATAATCCTGATGACTGTGCTTTGATTTTTTCTTTTGTTGCACATGAGCCGAAAGGTGCAAAGTGGAATAAAGCGGTAAAATTATTTGATAAATACGGATACGCCGTCAAGCTTGACAGGAAAACTCCTGCCGAGCTGATAAAGTTGCTTGAAAGCGGTGCAAAAAAGAGAGGAAAGCCTTTTGCCAAAGGAATTGCTTCCTATCTTGTTTCGTGTGTCGGAAGTGATCTTAACATGCTTCTTAACGAAACTGAAAAAGCATGTGCTTATGCTGCAGGTGATGAGGTAACAAGAAGCGATGTTGATGCCGTGTGTATCAAGAGCCTTGATGCAAGAGTTTTTGACATGATCAAAGATCTTACTGCTGGCAGATTTGACAGTGCGTTCAAAAAGCTCTCGCTTCTGTTTGAGCAGAGGGAAGATGAGTTTCAGATTCTCGGTGCACTTATCGCACAGTATTCCGATATTTACCGTGCAAAGGCGGCGGTGAAATCAGGTAACCGTGCGGAAGATGTTGCGAAATATTATAATTATTCCGGAAAAGAATTCAGACTCACCAATGCCGCAAGAAACGGTTCGTCCCTTTCTTTTGCAGATATTGCTGATTGCATGGATATTCTTTCATGGGCAGACACAACACTTAAAAGCTCTGCGCTCGATAAAAGGCTTGTGCTTGAACAGACAGTTGTCAGACTTGCGAGGGTAGGCAGATAACATGATTAAGATTAAACAGGCGGTTATCGTAGAAGGAAAATACGATAAAATCAAGCTTTCCAACATAATAGATGCTCCCATTATCCAGACCGACGGTTTCGGTATTTTTAAGGATAAAGAGCTGCAGCTTATGATACGCAAGCTTGCGGAAAAACGGGGGATTCTTGTTTTGACGGACAGTGATTCGGCAGGATTCAAAATCCGTTCATTTATAGGATCTACCGTTGATCAGAAAAATATAATCCATGCGTATATTCCCGATATTTTCGGTAAGGAAAGCCGTAAAACCGAGCCTTCAAAAGAGGGTAAGCTCGGTGTTGAAGGTGTTTCCGAGGATATAATTATGCAGGCTCTTGCAAATGCGGGAGTTCTCTGCGAATCATCTCCTGATCCCGAAAGACCGATATCAAAGCTCGATCTTTATGAACTCGGTTTTGCGGGCGGAGAAGACAGTTCAAAAAAGAGAGCTGCAATGCTCAGATATTATTCTTTTCCCGAAAGACTTTCGGCAAATTCGCTTATCAAAGTTCTTAATTGCGTAACAACATACGAAAGATTTCTTGAAGATGTGAAGGAAATAGAAAAGGAGATGACCGTATGCTCAGAATAGGTCACGGATATGATGTTCACAGGCTGACCGAAAACAGAAAACTGATTATCGGCGGCGTTGATATTCCTTATGATAAGGGTCTGCTCGGTCATTCCGATGCGGATGTTCTTCTTCATGCAATCAGCGATGCACTTCTCGGTGCGGCAGCACTCGGAGATATCGGTTGTCTTTTCCCCGATAATGATGAAAAATACAAAGGTGCAGACAGCCTTGTTCTGCTCAGAGAGGTTGTAAAAGTGCTTGAGGGTAAAGGGTATTCTGTTGTTAATATAGATGCAACTCTTCTTGCCCAGAAGCCTAAAATGCGCCCTTATATTGATGAAATGAGAGCAAATATTGCTTCGGCTTGCGGTATTCCGGTTGATTTTGTAAGCGTAAAAGCAACAACAGAAGAAGGTCTCGGATTTACAGGCAGCGGTGAAGGTATGGCGGCTCATGCGGTTTGTCTTATCGAAAATTAATTTTTTGTTAAATTTGCAGTATTTATTTGAATCCTGCGATTTTTTGTGTTATTATTTTGTTGCAGTTATTAGGAAGGTAGGTCGTAATTTATGACCGCAATTGAAAACATAATTGATTTTTTCTCGAAAATTCCGTCGTTAAAATTCGGAATAACGGATTTTCTTGATATTTGTCTGATTACATTTCTCATATACAACGGAATAAAGCTCATCCGCGAAACCCGTGCGTTTCAGCTTGTGAAAGGTCTTCTTTTATTGGGTGCGGCTTTTGTTATTATTTCCGCACTTGAAATGCAGGCAAGCTCTTTTGTTCTGAGTTTAGTTTTTCAAAACATAATCATAGTTCTTATTGTTCTTTTTCAGCAGGAAATCCGTCAGATTCTCGAAAAGGTCGGTAACAGCCGTTTTTCGGGACTTATCAGTTTTCTTAAAAGTAACAATTCCGAAAGAAAAGCTGTTCTCAGTGAATCCATAATCGAAATTGCAAAGGCTGTTTTCCGCATGAGCAAAACCAAAACGGGTTCTCTCATAGTTATGGAAAAAGAGACACTTCTCGGTGATGTTATCAAAACAGGAAAACCTGTTGATGCGCAGATAACCCATGAGCTTATCGGTAATATTTTCTTCCCCAAATCGCCGCTTCATGACGGTGCCGCTGTTGTCAGGGAAGGAAGACTTCATTCTGCAGGCTGTGTTCTTCCGCTTACAAGAGAAAATGTTGCAAGCGACCTCGGAACAAGACACAGGGCAGCTTTGGGTATGAGTGAGCAGAGCGATGCAATGATAATTGTTTCATCCGAAGAAACGGGCATAGTTTCCGTTGCTTTCAAAGGAAATCTTACCAGGGGTCTCAATGAATCCGAGCTTCGTGAAATGCTGATGAATTATCTGGTTGAAGATTCTTCCGAAGAAAGCAAATCCGAAGGAAACATAATCACAAAATTTTTCAAGGGTATAAAGAAATGAAGAAGAAACTTAAAATAAGCGATCTTTTTTATGATAACAGGTTTCTGCTGATTTTTTCGGTTATAGTTGCAGTCGGATTCTGGCTTTTTGCCTCGATTGAATTTGCTGCGGAAATTACCGAAACCAAAAAGGGAATTCCTGTTCAGATTGACTATGCAAAAATAGAAGAGAATTTCGGACTCAAGCCTTTCGGCGAGTCGGATTTTACTGTTGATGTTACCGTAAGCGGTCAGAAGTATATTGTTGATGCTGATGAACTGGTCGACGATATTGTTGTTACCACCTCAACAGTTGTCAGTTCACCCGGAAATCAGACATTAAAACTCAGCGTTTCAACAAAAAGCGAAAGACCTGGTTATAAGATTATCGGGCTTTCAGATGATGAGATTGAGGTGTATTTCGACTATCCCAAAACTAAAGAATTCCTTGTTGAATCAGATATAGAAATAAGTGAAAATGCTTATGTTGAGGGATATCATATAGGGGAATATATATTCCAGGATGCCAATAAAGTCAGTGTTTCGGGTCCTGAAATTCAGGTGAATAAAATCGAAAAAGTAATTGCCAGTGCGGTTGTTGACGGTTCTCTTACCGAAAATACAACTGTTGATGCGGCTCTTTCAGTTATCACCAAAGACGGTTCCGCTCTCAATTATATTAAATTCAACCGTCAGTCCGAGTCGATTCAGATAACACTTCCCGTTTATAAAATTGCAGAACTTCCCGTTGAATGCAGTTTTGTTAATAATCCTTCAGAATATATCAATGAATTTCCGTTTGAAGTCAAAATTGAGCCTTCAACCGCAACATTCGGTATACCCGAAAAGAAGCTTGAAGGTATAACCGGAATTGATATTTATACAATCGATTTTTCAGAACTTCGTCCGGGTATTAATTCATTTGAAATTCCTGCTTCCGATATTTCGGGAGTGGTCATGCTTGACGGAACAGAGAGCTTTACGGTCACCGTTGACACGGGTAATGTTGTATCTTCAACAGTTGAAGCTCCTTCAAATATCGAGTTTAATAATGTGCCGAGCGGTAAAACGGCAGAGCTTGTCGGACTCAGCTTTACTCATATGACAGTTTGCGGACCGCAGGAGTCGGTCGGTAAGTTTAATAAAGACAGCATGGTGCTTGTTGCGGATCTTGAAAATGTTGCAGAATCCGCAAGCGGAGAATTAACGGTTCCCGTTACCTTGCAGAGCGGAGATTGCTGGTCTTACGGAAGATACACGGCAACAGTTAAAATATCATAAAATTAACCGCCCTCAGGGGCGGTTTT
>JAZOVN010000292.1:0-2003 GCA_045658725.1 Acutalibacteraceae bacterium | reverse complement strand
AAACCGTAAAAAAAATGACTTGGTTTGCAATCGGTTCAGGACCTTATATTATTGCTGAAAATTCAGAAAAAGAAGTTAAAATGTCCTATAATGAATTTTATTCTGATGATGAAACAGGTTTCAGAAATCTTCGGTTTATTGACATGGATGCAAAAGGATATGACCCGATAGAAAGTGTTGCGTCAGGTAAAATTGATGTTGTAAAAACATCTGCCGATTCAAAAGCTGTAAATTCATTAAAAGACTCTTCAACTCAATATACGATTGGGAACTGCAATTTTTATGTGTCAGCGTTCTTCAATCCGCGTTCGCTTGATATTGATACAAGAAAAGCACTTATGGGATTATGTAATCCTACTGAATGTATTGAAGAAATTGTAGGCTCGTATTACACAAGAGTAACAAGTCCTTTCAGCATTCGTTTTGCAGAATATCCCAATGATATCACTGAACCGTATTATACGGAACAAACTTATACTATTTACAGAGAACTGAATGATGCTCCTGTTAAGGCTGTTACCGCATATTATTGCGGCGAAGAGAATGATATTGAATACGCTTTTCTTAATTCGTATAAGGATATTCTTCAGAAAAACGGAATTTCCCTTAAAGTTATCATTGCTGATGAAGAAGCATATAATGAAGCTATTCTTTCGGGAAAGGCTGATATGTGGATTGAAAGAATTTATGACGGTGCAACGATTGATAAATATGAGTATTATAATGCTCAGGGATCGTTGAATAAAACGGGAATCAATCTACCGCAAATCAACAGTCTGACTTCTTCGATCCGTTCTTCTGTTGGATTTTCCGACAAAGAGCGTCAGACAGACGAATTGCTCAAGCTTGTTATGCAGGAAGCTGTTGAATGTCCGTTGTATCAGCTTCAGGAAATAACTGTTTATAATACAGAAACAGTTTCTGTTGATTCGTTTTCGGAAATAAATGAGGCTGACGGATATACTTATTATATTCCGAAGCTTAAACCTGATGATTAATATGAAAGGATGATAGTGTGTCAAAGTTAGTTTCTGCCGCATTGCTCGCATCAGGTGCAGCGATTGCATTGAAAAAGCTTAAGGTAAATCCTTTTAAGCTGTCTTATCCCGTTGACATCGTGTATGATAACGGCGTTGCTCTCAAGCCTCCTATGGGATGGTCGAGCTGGAATACATTCCGTAACAAAATAAATGAGGACCTTATTTATGAAACAGGTAAAGCTCTCAAGGACAGCGGACTTGCTGAATGCGGATATGTTTATCTGAATATAGATGATTGTTGGCAGTCTTCAATGAGAGACTCTGAAGGAAGACTTCAAAGTGATTTTGTATCTTTTCCGAACGGAATAAAAAATCTTGCCGAAAGAGTCAATTCACTCGGACTCAAGCTTGGAATATACAGCTCAAACGGAACTCTTACCTGTGAAGATCTTCCTGCAAGTCTCGGAAACGAAGCGATTGATGCGGATACATTTGCGGAATGGGGTGTTGAATATTTCAAATATGATTTTTGTCATAATGTCCCGATTCCGTCAAGAGCTCCGAAAATAGAAAAGATTACCGTTTCAAAAAAAGGTTCTTCTGACGAAAATATTTATCTTGCTTCTGACGCTGTTTTAAGCGGTGATGCAAAGATAGTCAAAGAAACATCTCTCCCTTCGGGAATGTATATTGACGGATTATCCGCCAATAGCGGTGCATGTGAATTCAATAATATCATTGCCGATGATGACGGTGAGTATATCCTTACATTTTGTGTATATAAAAAGAACAACAATAATAAATATGTTGAAATCGTTGTTAACGGTTCTGATACTTATAAAACGGTTTTTCCACCTTCCCGAGGATTTACTCCCGAAGGCAGACATCAGGTCTTAATCAGGCTTTCAAAGGGGATTAACACAGTTAAAATATATAATCCCATTGCTTCAAGGCAGGATAGTGCTGCTATTCAGTATACAAACATGGGCAATGAACTCAGACGGGCAACAAAGGAATATGCCG
>JAZOVN010000291.1:0-4488 GCA_045658725.1 Acutalibacteraceae bacterium | reverse complement strand
GATTATCCCCTTTTCCACCGCTGTATGGGCGCAATGCTTAAGAATATCAACGGTATTCTTATCAATTCCTTCGGGATAAAATGCATTTTCATAAATGCTTTCGCCGAAAATCATTTCATAGAAGCAAGCACTTGCAAGATAACAGCCCATGTCGTTGCCGTGAAAACCGTCAACCGTGAGCCTGTCGCCTATGGTGTTGCGTGCCGTCTGCCACGCTCTGCCGCTCGGGATTATAAGGTCAATATCTGCTTCCATTGAAGCGTTGGCATATGCCTCTGTGAGTGCACGGTACATTTCCTGCTGGTCTTTGCCGTAAGAAGCGAAACCGGGATGCTGACATCCGTTTTCGTATGCCCATGTCTGATGAAGCATGATTTTTGCTTTCGGCTGTACCATTCTGCAGTATTCCGCAAGCTCTGAAAGATAAGGCGAATAGCTTTCGGGAATGCCGCTGAAGTGGCTGCATTGCTGAAGAGTTATGATATCCCATTCCTCATCCTCAACAGCTTCATGAAGTGCAACCTCGGGAGCACTGCTCATTTCCGTTTCAAACGGAAGATATACTTCGTAGTCATATGCCGTTTTTTCTTCACGCCAGTTGCTCCAATGCTGTTCAAGTGAGCATCCGCCGATAAAAAGGTTGCAGAGTAAAAGCTCCTTGCCTGCCGCCTTTGCCATGTGCGGAATGAATTTATGTGCGTTTGTTGAAAAACTGTTGCCGATTGAAAGAACATTCATTATTTTTCACCTTTCATCATGCGGGGCAGAAGCTTTTTATCCTCCGCATTGTTGCTTTTTTCCATCATAACAAAATAAAGTGTTATGAGGAAAAGATAGGGGAACGGAGCAAAAATTCCGGGATTTACGAGTGACATCATTTCAAGACCGATATATGAAATGAACATTATAATATTGAAAAAAGTGAAGTTTTTAAGCAGAGTTTTAATCCTCAGATAGGCAAGATAACCGTAAGCGGCAATGCCGAGAATGCCGAATGAGCCGATAACCTGAATGGGGGAGCAATGATACCAGCAGAGAGCAAAATCAGCGCTCTTGTGAACATCTCTGTTACCCATGTAGCCTATTCCTCTGCCGAAAAGCGGATTCGACTTGAAATCCTCAATGCCTCTCGGAATAAGCTGAAGGCGGATTGAGTTTTCATTCGGGTCAACAAGACGCATGAGAGTGTAGCTGAGAGTATCAATCCAGATTTTATATGTAAGAGCTGTTATGACAAGCGAAACGCCGATAATGGCGGCAATTGCGGGTCGGTGTCTTTTGTCAAGAATAAACATTACAATAATGCAGATTATCAGTTCAACAATGCCGAAAAGCATTCCGCCTCTTGAACCCGTAAAAAGAATAAGGATATAATCGAGAATTCCGATGAAGAAAAGCCCGAAATCCTTTCTCGAAAGATAAAAAGCAAAGGGCATGGCGAGCATGAGGGTTGTTGCGGCATTGTTACGCCATTGGAACGGTATAATTTCAAATCCTTCAGTAAGAAGTTCACGGTTGCTGAAATATTCCTCAAAAAGGCAGACTCCGAGCAGACATATAACGCATACCATAAGCTTTGAAAATTTTTCGGCGTATGAATAATTCTCCCTTGCCTTGAGATTTGCACTCATGTAAGAATAAATTATGAGCATCGCAAATCCGAGCATGAAAACATAGAAAAGGGAAGTGTAAGAAAAATATTCTTTTGCGCTGATTATTCCGATACCGCCGAGTGTAACGGCAACGGAGGTTGCAAGAATGCCGTTGAAACACATTCCTTTTGCGAAGTGTGCCCTGAAGCGGACAAAATGGCAGATAACAAGCGGAACCATAATCAGCAGAATCCACCAATAGCCGAGAAAGGTGCTGAAGGAATTCTTGCACCTTATCGCAAAGCAGGTTGTGAACATAATAATCTGAAGAACAGGCATCCAGTCATCGGTAAGAGCAAGCGTTGCACCGCAGATAAGCGTGAAAACGAGCGTACCGATAATTTCGTTACCGCTGAAAACAATTCCGACTGCACCGATAAGAAGAAGAACCGTGAACCAATCGGAAATCAGAAATTTTTTGATTTTTTCCATAAATACCTCATCCCGCATGAATTAAGATAAAATATTATAAATATAATATATCAACTCGAAATCTCAAAGTCAAATATTTAGGGGAATTTGTAACTCAATTGTAAAAGTTCTCCGCTCAATTATTACAATATTGTAAATTTTGGAAAAAAGACTTGATTTTTTATTAAGAAGTGGCTAAAATACAAATTAGCACTCGGGAGGCATGAGTGCTAAAAAACGACAATTAATTTTTCGGAGGTAATAAATATGACTATTAAACCGCTTGCAGACAGAGTTGTTGTTAAGCTTGTTGAGGTTGAAGAAACCACAAGCAGCGGAATCATCCTTGCAGCAGCTGCTCAGGAGAAGCCCCAGATTGCAGAAGTTGTTGCAGTCGGTCCCGGCGGAATGATTGACGGCAATAATGTTGAAATGTATGTAAAAGTCGGCGATAAGGTTATCACAAGCAAATATTCAGGCACAGAAGTTAAACTCAACAAGGAAGAATATACTATCGTTAAGCAGAGCGATATTCTTGCAATTGTAGAATAATTCAGATAAAAACTTTATAGGAGGATATAAATATGGCAAAGCAGATTATTTACGGCGAAGAAGCACGCAAGGCTCTTCAGGCAGGCGTTGACAAGCTTGCAAATACAGTTAAAATAACACTCGGACCCAAGGGCAGAAATGTTGTTCTTGATAAGAAATACGGTGCACCTCTCATCACAAACGACGGTGTTACAATCGCAAAGGAAATCGAGCTTGAAGACCCGTTTGAAAACATGGGTGCTCAGCTTGTAAAGGAAGTTTCAACAAAGACAAACGATGTTGCCGGTGACGGTACAACAACCGCAACTCTTCTTGCTCAGGCTCTCATCAGAGAAGGCATGAAGAATGTTACCGCAGGTGCAAACCCCATGGTAGTCAAGAAGGGTATGGCAAAGGCTGTTGAAGCTGCTGTTGAGGCTGTTAAAAACAACTCAAAGCCCGTTTCAAGCTCAGATGACATTGCAAGAATTGCAACAATCTCAGCTGCAGACGAAGAAGTAGGCAAGTTCATTGCTGACGCAATGGAAAAGGTTACTGCAGACGGCGTTATCACCGTTGAAGAATCAAAGATTGCAGTTACCGAATCCGAAGTTGTTGAAGGTATGCAGTTTGACAGAGGATATATCTCACCCTACATGGTAACAGATACAGATAAGATGGAAGCAGTTATTGATGATGCTCTCATTCTTATCACAGACAAGAAAATTTCAAGCATTCAGGACCTTCTTCCTCTTCTTGAGCAGGTTATGCATGCAGGCGGAAAGCTTATCATCGTTGCAGAGGATGTTGAGGGCGAAGCTCTTTCAACAATTCTTGTCAACAAGCTCCGCGGCGTGTTCACATGCGTATGCGTAAAGGCACCCGGCTTCGGCGACAGAAGAAAGGAAATGCTTCAGGATATTGCTATCCTCACAGGCGGCGAGGTTATCACATCAGACCTCGGTCTTGAGCTTAAGGATACTCAGCTTGCACAGCTCGGCAGAGCCCGTCAGGTTAAGGTTTCAAAGGAAAACACAATCATCGTTGACGGTGCAGGCGATAAAGAAAACATCGCATCAAGAGTTGCTCAGATCAAGCTTCAGATAGAAAACACAACATCCGATTTTGACCGTGAAAAGCTTCAGGAAAGACTTGCAAAGCTTTCAGGCGGTGTTGCAGTTATCAAGGTTGGTGCAGCAACAGAAACAGAAATGAAAGAAAAGAAGCTCCGCATTGAAGATGCTCTTGCAGCAACAAAGGCGGCCGTTGAAGAAGGCTGTGTTGCAGGCGGCGGTGTTGCTCTTCTCAATGCAGTAGGCAGCGTTAAGGCACTTCTTGACACAACTGACGATGTTGATGAAGCAACAGGTATCAAGATTGTTCTCAAGGCACTCGAAGAGCCTGTTCGTCAGATTGCGGCAAACGCAGGTCTTGAAGGTTCAATCATCATCAACGCTATCCATGAGAGCGGCAAGGTAGGCTACGGCTATGACTTTGCAAAGGATGTTTACTGCGATATGGCTTCCGCAGGTATCCTTGACCCCACAAAGGTAACCCGTTCAGCACTTCAGAATGCATCCTCGGTTGCATCAATGGTGCTCACAACAGAGAGCCTTGTTACAGATAAGCCCGACCCTGCAGCAGATGCAGCTCAGGCAGCAGCAATGGCAGCTCAGGGCGGCGGAATGTATTAATCAATAAAAAAGAGAAGAAGCGGATTGCATTGTTTCATTCTTCAAGAATCTCTTCGGAATGAACAGAACAATCGAGCAGTCAATCACAATCAGATAAATTATTCAGAGCAGTCCTCACGGGCTGCTCTTTTTTTATAAAAATTATATATATAAGTCCGTATCATCATATATAGGGTATCATTCGGTGCAGTAATACAAAA
>JAZOVN010000290.1:0-5835 GCA_045658725.1 Acutalibacteraceae bacterium | reverse complement strand
GATTTCACAGAATGCTGTCATTTTGTTTGGCAGTTTTATAGAAGGAGTGTTACTTTTGAGTTATGTAGAAAGAGTCATCGAGCAGGTGGCAAAAAAGTATGCAAGAGAGCCCGAGTTTGTTCAGACCGTAACAGAGGTTTTTGAATCAATTGCTCCCGTTATCGAGCAGCATCCCGAATACGAAGCAAATGCTTTGCTTGAAAGAATGGCTGAGCCTGAAAGACAGATCACTTTCAGAGTAACATGGGTTGATGATAACGGTAATGTTAATGTCAACACAGGCTACAGAGTTCAGTTCAACGGTGCTATCGGTCCTTATAAGGGCGGTCTCCGTTTCCATCCCTCTGTTTATATCGGTATCATGAAGTTCCTCGGTTTTGAGCAGACATTCAAAAACAGCCTCACAGGTCTCCCCATCGGCGGTGCAAAGGGCGGCTCAGACTTTGATCCCAGAGGTAAGAGCGATGCAGAAATTCTCCGTTTCTGTCAGGCATTCATGACAGAGCTTTACAGACACATCGGCCCCGATGTTGACGTTCCCGCAGGTGATATCGGTGTTGGCGGCAGAGAAATCGGCTATCTCTACGGTCAGTACAGACGCATCAAGGGCGCTTTTGAAAACGGCGTTCTTACAGGTAAGGGCATTCCTTACGGCGGTTCACTTATCAGACCTGAAGCAACAGGTTTCGGTGCAACATACTATGCAGTTGAAATGCTCAAGCATTTCGATGAAGAAATCAAGGGCAAGACATTTGCAATCTCAGGTTTCGGCAATGTTGCATGGGGTGCAGTAAAGAAGATTACAGAGCTCGGCGGTAAGGTTGTTACCATTTCAGGTCCCGACGGTTATGTTTACGACGAAGAAGGTATCAACACCCACGAAAAGATTGATTATATGCTTGAAATGCGTGCATCAGGCAGAGATAAGGTTCAGGATTATGCCGATAAATACGGTGCACAGTTCTTCCCCGGCGAAAAGCCTTGGGGCGTTAAGGTTGATGTTGCAATGCCTTGTGCAACTCAGAATGAAATCAATATGGAACAGGCTGAAAAGCTTGTTGCAAACGGTGTTCCTTACTACATCGAAGTTGCAAATATGCCCACAACCAACGATGCTCTTGCTTATCTTAAGGCTAACTGCAAGGCAGTTGCTCCCTCAAAGGCAGTTAACGCAGGCGGCGTTGCTGTTTCAGCTCTTGAAATGGGCCAGAACTCAATGAGATACAGCTGGACTGCAGAAGAAGTTGATGCAAAGCTCAAGCAGATTATGAAGGATATCCATGATAACTCCGCTTTTGCTGCAGAGCAGTACGGTCTCGGCTATGACCTCGTTGCAGGTGCAAACATCGCGGGCTTCATGAAGGTTGCTGATGCAATGATGGCTCAGGGTCTTATCTGATTATTGATTAATATAACTTACACGGTACGGTTTTATGCTGTACCGTGTTTTTCATTATATTCTATAGAAAAAATATTACTGGGTTCTGATTATTGTTCTGTTTGCCGAAAATGCTTTCAGCTATTGACAAAACATTAAAGATAGTGTATGATAACAACAATGCGCTTTAATGCATAAAAGCTTTAAAGCTTTAAAGGTTAAAAGAGACTGAAACAGAAATCAGCCGTAAAAATAAAAGCATATTAAGGAATGATAAAAATGCCTATCACAGAATTTCTCGAACAGAACGCAAAACTTTATGCCAACGATACCGCTCTTGTTGAAATCAATCCCGAGCTTCAGGAAAAGAGCCGTGTGACCTGGCGCGAATATTCGCTTATTGAGCAGGGCGCTTACAGCAACGGCAGAAGCGAAATCACATGGGAAGATTTTGATAAGAGAGCTAACCGCTTTGCAAACCTTCTTCTTTCAAGAGGCATAAAGAAGGGCGACAGAGTTGCGATTCTTCTTATGAATTGCATCGAGTATCTTCCGATTTATTTCGGTATCCTTAAAACAGGTGCACTCGTAGTGCCCCTCAATTATCGTTACACAGCAGATGAAATCAAATACTGTCTCAAGCTTTCAGAAAGCGATGCAATTGTTTTCGGTCCCGAATTTACGGGCCGTATGGAGCAGATTTGCGACAGAATTCCCGATGTAAGACTCAAATTCTATATCGGTGCGGACTGCCCCACTTTTGCTGAAAGCTATAATAAGCTTGTTACATACTGCACATCCAAAAAGCCCGATGTTGCAATTACGGATAACGAATATGCCGCAATCTATTTTTCATCGGGTACAACAGGCTTCCCCAAGGCGATTCTTCATGCTCACAAGGCTCTTGTTCATTCCTGCAGAGTTGAGCAGAATCATCACTCGCAGACAAAAGACGATGTATTCCTCTGCATTCCTCCTCTTTATCATACAGGTGCAAAGATGCATTGGTTCGGTTCGCTTCTTGTCGGCGGAAAAACCGTTCTTCTCAAGGGCGCAAAGCCCGAATGGATTATCAAGGCTGTTTCCGAAGAAAAATGCTCAATTGTATGGCTTCTTGTACCCTGGGCTCAGGATATTCTTGATGCAATCGACAGAGGTGATATTGAGCTTGACCGCTATACTCTTTCCCAGTGGCGTCTTATGCACATCGGTGCACAGCCCGTTCCTCCCAGTCTTATCAAAAGATGGCTTGAAAAATTCCCGAATCATCAGTATGATACCAACTACGGTCTGAGCGAATCAATCGGACCCGGCTGTGTTCATCTCGGTGTTGAGAATGTTCACAAGGTAGGTGCAATCGGCAAGGCAGGCTACGGTTGGGAAACAAAAATTGTTGACGAAAACGGCAATGAGGTTGCAAAAGGTGAGGTCGGTGAGCTTGCAGTAAAAGGCCCCGGCGTTATGCTTTGCTATTTCAACGATGAGAGAGCAACAAACGAAGTGCTTCACGGTGACTGGCTCTTTACGGGTGATATGGCTCAGGAAGATGAAGATGGCTTTATTTTCCTTGTTGACCGTAAGAAGGATGTTATCATTTCGGGCGGTGAAAATCTTTATCCCGTTCAGATTGAGGATTTCCTCCGTAAGCACGATGCAATCAAGGATGTTGCTGTTATAGGTCTTCCCGATGCAAGACTCGGTGAAATTGCAGCGGCAATTATCGAGCTTAAAGAAGGCAGTAATGCAGATGAAGAGGATATCAACGATTTCTGCCGTGACCTTCCCAGATACAAGCGTCCTCATAAGCTTATTTTTGCAGAAGTTCCCAGAAATCCGACGGGAAAAATCGAAAAGCCGAAGCTTCGCAAGATTTATTGCGGCGAAAGCCTTGTTGCTTCGCAGGTTGAAATGAAGGTCGGAAAGTAAAAATTACAGGTAAATTTCAGTCTGCTTTTGTTCTTTTTATCTATTGCAATTCAAAATATATAATATTATAATATAATGTAGAATATTGTTGCGTGCAGTTTTTCACGCAGTTTATAGGAGGAACTTGTTTGAAGTTATTTTTAGGCAACGAAGCGGTCGCAAGAGGTCTTTATGAAGCAGGCTGCCGTGTCGTTTCAAGCTATCCCGGAACTCCGAGCACAGAGGTAACGGAGTTTGCGGCAACATATGATGAAATTTTCTCTGAATGGGCACCCAACGAAAAGGTTGCATGCGAGGTTGCTTTCGGTGCAAGCGTAGCAGGTGCGCGTTCATTCTGTGCAATGAAGCATGTCGGTCTCAATGTTGCGGCTGACCCTCTTTTTACAGCATCATACACAGGCGTCAATGCAGGTATGGTTATCCTTGTTGCAGATGACCCCGGAATGCATTCATCTCAGAATGAGCAGGATTCAAGACACTATGCTCTCGGCTCAAAAACAATGATGCTTGAACCCTCGGATTCCGCAGAATGCCTTGATTTTACCAAAAGAGCATTTGATCTTTCAGAAAAATTCGATACACCCGTTATTATCAGACTTACAACAAGAGTTGCACATTCAAGAAGTGTTGCTCCCGTTTCCGAAAGAGTTGATAACGGTCTTAAAGAATACACAAAGAATCCTCAGAAATATGTTATGGTTCCCGCAAACGCAAAGGTAAAGCATGTTGCGGTTGAACAGCGTATTCTTGACCAGACAGCTTACTGTGAAAAAGAAGCTGTTGAAAACGGTCTCAACAAGGTTGAATATAACAGCAAAAAAATCGGCGTTATCACCTCGGGCATCTGCTATCAGTATGCAAAAGAAGCTCTCGGCGAAAACGCATCATATCTCAAGCTCGGCTGTGTTTATCCTCTTCCCGTTCAGCTCATAAAGGATTTTGCTGCTGAATGCGAAAAGGTTTATGTTCTTGAAGAGCTTGATGATTATATTGAAACTCACTGCCGCAAAAACGGTATCGATGTTATCGGCAAGGAAGCTTTCACTCTACAGGGCGAATATTCACAGAGCCTTATTTCAAAGGTTATTCTCGGAAAGGAAAGCGAAAGCCTCAAAGCGGATGTCAATATCGTTCCCAGACCTCCCGTGCTTTGTGCAGGCTGCCCCCACAGAGGTCTTTTCTATGCACTCAAGCAGCTTAATGTTACCGTCAGCGGTGACATCGGATGCTATACTCTCGGTTCAGCTCAGCCTCTCGGCATGATTGATACCGTTCTTTGCATGGGTGCATCGGTTTCTGCTCTTCACGGAAGAAATGCGGCAAATCCCGAAAACGCAAAGAAGAGTGTTGCCGTTATCGGTGACTCAACCTTCATTCATTCGGGCGTAACCGGTCTTATCAACATAGCATACAATGCAACAAATTCAGTTGTTATTATTCTTGATAACTCAATCACAGGCATGACGGGTCATCAGCAGAATCCCACAACAGGCAAGAATATCAAGGGCGAGCCTGCAAATGCGGTAAGCCTTGAAAAGCTTGCAAATGCTGTCGGAATCGAAACCGTTATTGTTGTTGATCCCTATAATCTTGCCGAAACAAAAGAGGGCATCAAAAAGGCTCTTGAAACCGACGGTCCCGCCGTTGTTATTTCAAGAAGACCCTGCGCTCTTCTCAAAACCGTCAAGCATAATCCGCCCCTTAAAGTCAACACCGAAAAGTGCAGATCCTGCAAGATGTGCATGAAAATCGGTTGCCCTGCCATCAGCATGAAAGACGGCAAGGCATACATTGACTTTACTCAGTGCCTCGGTTGTAAGGTTTGCAGTCAGCTCTGCAAATTCGACGCAATCGAAGAATAAGAGGGGAGGAGAGAATTATGAATAAATCGATTATGATTGTCGGTGTAGGCGGTCAGGGTACCTTGCTTGCAAGCCGTATTCTCGGTGCAGCTCTTCTTGACTGCGGCTACGATGTAAAGGTTTCCGAGGTTCACGGAATGAGCCAGAGAGGCGGTTCCGTTGTTACCTATGTACGCTACGGCGAAAATGTTGCTTCTCCCATCATCGAAAAAGGCGAAGCAGATATAATTCTTGCTTTTGAACAGCTTGAGGCTGCAAGATGGATTGAATTCCTTAAGCCCGACGGTAAAATTATCGTTAACACACAGCAGATTGACCCCATGCCCGTTGTTATGGGTGCGGCTGAATATCCCGAAGGTGTTATTGATGCTCTCAGAGCGGCAGGTGCTGATGTTGAAGAAATTGATGCGCTTCCCATGGCTGTTGAAGCAGGTACCGCAAAGGCAGTCAATGTTGTTCTTATCGGTGCAATGGCAAAGAATATGACTGCCGTATCAAAAGAAAAATGGATTGATGCACTCAAAGCGAGTGTTCCTGCAAAATTCCTTGAGCTTAATCTTAAAGCATTTGAAATGGGATATAATATATAATTCAAAGAAATCAATAAAAAGGAAGTGTTACCAATGAGCAATTATTATCAGCCTGAAATTGAAACCGCATCGGTTGAAG
>JAZOVN010000289.1:0-1521 GCA_045658725.1 Acutalibacteraceae bacterium | reverse complement strand
CCAAAGTGCTCGACGGAGACAAAGCTGTTTTTGAAGGCGAAATTCAGTCAGAAGCAAAAATTTCTGTTCCCGATGCAAAGCTCTGGAGTCCCGAAGATCCGTTCCTTTACGGTCTTGAGCTTACTCTTGAATGCGAAGGTGAAAAAGACACCGTCAAGAGCTATTTCGGCATGAGAAAATTCTCCATTGTCAAGGATTCAGAAGGCGTTCTCAGACTTGCACTCAACAACAAGCCTTATTTCCAGAAAGGTCTGCTTGATCAGGGCTACTGGCCCGAAAGCCAGCTCACTCCGCCGACTGATGAAGCAATGATATTTGACATCGAAAAGATGAAAGAGCTTGGTTTCAACATGCTCAGAAAACACATCAAGGTTGAACCCCGCAGATGGTATTATCATTGCGACAGACTCGGAATGCTCGTCTGGCAGGATATGGTCAGCGGCGGCGAGTTTATCGGTCAGTTCCTCGCAGGCGTTCTTCCCAACATAAATGTTCATGTTAAAGACAACATGTATAGGAGCTTCAAGAGAGGCGAACCCGAATGGAGACAGGAATTCAAAGATGAACTTTTTGAAATGATTGATAACCTTTACAACAATGTTTCAATCTGCTGTTGGGTCCCCTTCAACGAAGGCTGGGGTCAGTTTGATGCCAAGGAAATCGGCATTGCAGTTAAGGAATATGATCCCACAAGATTTGTTGATCATGCAAGCGGATGGCACGATCAAGGCGGTCCTGATTTCAGAAGTATGCACCGCTATGTTATTCCTGTAACTCCCCCGTTCAGATACGAGTATAAAGGCAGACCCTGGGTGCTCAGCGAATACGGCGGATACAGCTGGAATATCAAGGGTCATGTGTGGAATTCAGAAAAATCCTTCGGATACAAAATGTATGCCGACAGCAAAAAGCTTACAAAGGCATTCAAAGCTCTTCACGAAAAACAGATTATCCCTCTTATCAAAAAAGGTCTCTGCGCAACAGTTTATACCCAGGTCAGCGATGTTGAATATGAAGTCAACGGAATTTACAGCTATGACCGTGAGGTGCTCAAGCTTGATAAGGAAACCGTTATTGCACTCAATAAAAAGCTGACTTATTGAACATAAAAGAAACAGGTGATTGAATGGCATCAAACGCTAATTCAAGAACAAGGCTTCTGTGCCTTATCGAAATCCTCACCATGTATTCGGATGAGCTGAATATTCTTTCGGCGGAAGAAATATGCGAAAAGCTTGCGGAATACGGCTATGAAACATCCAAAAGAAGTGTGCTTTCAGATATAAGGACAATCAACACCACGCCGATAAAAATTATAAGTGTCAGCTCTCCGAAAAAAGGTTTTTATCTTGCAAAAAGCTATTCACCCGCTGTAAGCAAGCTGATTCTTGAAGCTGTTTTTTCTTCGGACATGCTTTCGGCAAATGATATCGAATATATCAAAACCTATCTTCGCAGAAACATCTGCGTTCCGTCACTTGAGCTCGTTCTCAACACAAGCCGCAATTATAATGACCTTAC
>JAZOVN010000288.1:0-2579 GCA_045658725.1 Acutalibacteraceae bacterium | reverse complement strand
AAGAAAAATGAAGAGGTGATATAATGAATTTTGAGATTGATAAATTACAGTGGACAAGAGAACCTGCCGATTATTCGGTTTCAGAGGAAAAGATTGAAATTATAACAAGTCCGCACACAGACCTGTGGCAGAGAACATACTATCATTTCAGAAACGATAATGCACCCGTTCTGCAGATTGCAACCGATGAAAAGTTTTTTTCTTTTATTGTGAAAACAGAATTTGAAACAAAACACAGATTTGACCAGTGCGGTATCGTTATGTATCTTGACAGCGAAAACTGGCTGAAAGCTTCGATTGAATATGAAAATGAAGAATTTCAGCATCTCGGTTCTGTTGTTACAAATAACGGATATTCCGATTGGGCAACAACCGAAATCGATGCAGGTATAAAATCAATGTGGTACAGATTCAGCCGCCGTGAGGACGATTATTGCATTGAATGTTCGGAAGACGGAGTTAAATTCAGGCAAATGCGTGTGTGCCATATGTGGAACGGCGGAGGTGAAATCCGATTCGGCATTTATGCATGCAGTCCCGAAGATTCCTCATTCAAAGCAATTTTTACCGACATGGAAATCACAGATTGCAAATGGCTTGCTCATAACGGACAGCAGCCTGATACGGAGTGATAATTCCGATTCGGTGTACACAATATTTTTGATTTTATTCAATATTTGATTGATTATATTTCATGGGTGTTGTATAATTTAAAAAACAAAATTAAGGGGGATGCCTTATGACTTTCGGAACAATTTATGTTGTTTTCAAGAAATTAATCAGCCTTATCTCGGCAATTATGCTTCTTGTTGTCGGTGCGGACGAAAAAAATCTTCCGTTACCCGAAGGTGCCGAAATTACAGCAAAAAACACCTATGTTCTTTATGATTATCAGGTAACTTCGCAGGGTGTTACAAATGACGGCGAGTATTTCTATTTCAGCGGAAATCAGAACCTCGGTAAAGCAGATATGGAATCGGGAGAAATTTTTCTTATCAATACCGACCCCATTCCCGAAGAGCTTAAAGATAAGGGCTGTAATCACATCGGCGGTCTGAGTTACTATAACGGATATATTTATGCCGCTGTCGAGGACGGTCCCGACTATCTGAATTCTTTTATCGTTTTATATGATGCAGATACTCTTGAATTTTCGGGAACATATTATGAACTTCCCCACGAATTGCACCTTGAAGGTGTTCCCTGGTGTGCTGTTGATACCGAAAGAAATTTCCTTTATACTGCCGAGTGGAGCAATGCAACAGTGCTCAATGTTTTTTCGCTTGACGATATGAGCCTTGTCAAGACAGTTCCTCTTTCTGAAACGATTGACAGAATACAGGGTGCGGAAATGTTTGACGGCAAGCTTTATATGTCCTGCGACGAAGAAAATGATATGAAGCGTATTTTTACTCTTGATGTTGAAACAGGCAAGGTGGATGTGTGCTTTATAAGAAACATCGGTAAAGGCTTTGAAGCAGAGGGAATTACCGTTTTTGCGGATGAGAACGGTGAACCCGTTATCTGCGTTCTCGACAGGGGAGAGCGTCGCAAAAGCTCAAATCTTACCTTCTATGATATTATACCCTGACTTTGAATATATTAACAAAACCGCTTCACTTTTGTGAGGCGGTTTTTGTCTGTTGATAAAGTTACCGAAAGATTGGTTTATTTACTTGTTTTGTGCTTTTCTTGCAGAGTGTTGAGCTGTTTTTTGAAAAAAACTGCGTAGTTTTCAAAATTTTCTTTATTGTCAATGACTTCAATAAGCTTTAAAGCTCTTTCTGTTTCTTCAATTGCTTTTTCAATATTGTTCTCATCTCTGAAACATTCGGCAAGCTTCCACATCATCTGAATAAGTGTTTCAAATGATATCCGTTTCTGCTTTTCTGCGGCTTTGAATTTGGCTGTTCCGTCAAGAACAAAAGCCATTTCGGACAGCTTGGTAAAATATAATTCGGGGATTTGCTCCAATGCCGCAACAGCACTTTCTGTGTCTCCCTTGGCATTGTATGCATATGCCACAAAACGCAATGCATCATACTTGATTTCATCTGAATCTGTTTTGTCAATTATTTTGTTTGCAATCTTTAAGGTCTCATCCCAATGTTTTCCGAGATTTTCGTTATAATTCAGCACATAAAGAAGGTTACACAGAAGGATATCGTTGTCGGGATATTTTTTCAACCCCTCCTGAAGTATCTCCCGTCCTTTATTCGGGTTTGTTTCTCGGTATTCCTGCGATCTCCGCGCGTAATCCATAATTTCAAGATTTTTTTCATATGAATTATATGAAAGAATTTCATCCGTTGAAACACCGAAACAATCAGCAAGAACGGGAATTAATGTTATATCAGGCAGAGCGATATCGTTTTCCCATTTACTGACCGCCTGAAATGAAACACCGATTTTTTCTGCAAGCTGTTCCTGTGTCATTCTGCTTTTCTTGCGAAGAGATTTGATTTTGTTTCCGATTTTTAATTCCATGTCAATTCTCCTTTTTGCGGAGCATTCTTTTGATACAAGTATACCGACTTTTAAGCGAATAATCAATAACCGGCTAAATGAGTTTTTACAAC
>JAZOVN010000287.1:0-3246 GCA_045658725.1 Acutalibacteraceae bacterium | reverse complement strand
AGCTTATATTTCCAGTGGGCGGCAATACCGAATTCCGCGGTATGATGCATTTCCCATGTTCTTATCTGAACTTCAAAAGGAATACCTTCCTTACCGAGAACAGTTGTGTGAAGTGACTGATACATATTGGGCTTCGGTGTTGAAATATAATCCTTGAATCTGCCGGGAATGGGCTTGAACATATCGTGGATAACACCGAGGCAGTTATAGCAGTCAATTACGGTATCAACAATAATTCTAACTGCATAAATATCATAAATCTGGTCAAAATTCTTATTCTGCATATACATTTTGCGGTATATGCCGTGAACGGATTTGATTCTTCCGTTTACCTGAGCACCGTTTACAACGCTCTTTATTCTGTCTTCAATCCGAGCTTTTGTATCTTCAAGAAACTCGTTTCTTGTTTTGCTCTGATTTTCAAGAGATTCCTCAATTTCACGGTAAGCCACATGGTCAAGATAGCTGATGGAAAGATCTTCAAGCTCTTCTTTGATGGGTCGGATACCGAGACGGTGAGCAATGGGTGCATAAATTTCGATTGTTTCAAGTGCAATCTCTCTGCGTCTTTGCTCAGGTTTGAACATAAGGGTTCTCATATTATGAAGTCTGTCTGCAAGCTTGATGATGATAACACGGATATCTCTCGACATTGCCATGAGCATCTTGCGGATATTCTCTGCCTGCTGTTCTTCTTTGGTCTGAAGAGGAACCTTACCGATTTTTGTAACACCTTCAACAAGCTCCGCAATGGTTTCACCGAATTCTTTTTTCACCTCGGCATTTGTCAGTTTCGTATCCTCAACCGTATCATGCAGAATTGCCGCAATAATCGAAGCCTCATCCATTCCGAGACTTGCAAGGATAATTGCAACGCTGAGGGGATGCATAATATAGGGTTCGCCCGAAAGACGCTTCTGACCCTCATGGGCTTCATTGGCAATCTGATATGCTTTTTTGACATCGCAAAGCTCTTTTCCCGTGCAATTATCACCTATAAGCTCAAGAAGAAGCTCCATGCATTTCTCGGGATTGGAGCTGGTGCATACACTTGTTTTTCTGAATTCTTTCATATTTCTTCCTCAATTCAAAGAAAAGTCCGCAGACGCTTCATTATTTCTGAATCCTCAAGATTGACCTTTGAGGTGTTTTCGGGCACATAAATCAGATTATCGAGAGACTGTGCAAGAATGCCCATTTCAATCATAATATCAATAACGGCATTAATCTTGGCAAGCTTTCCGCCGTCATCGCCGAGTCTCACGCAGAGAACCTCGCATTCTTTATCTTTAAGCGGTTTTGCCTTTATCGCTTTGAAAACATCAATCTGAAGCTGTCTGTCAGGCAGGATTGCCTCTGCTTCATCTGAAGTTAGTTTTTCGTGCCGTGAGAATTTATCGTAAAGCTCTGTTGCGGAAAGAACCTTTTCTTCGTCAGTCATGGCAGGTCTTATTCCTCTGACGATAACCGAAACTCTTGTTTCGCCGTTATAGACATTTCTGTCAAGATTTACCGCGAGGTCAACCGTATCGCCCTTTTCATACGGGAACTTTTTCTCGGGCATTCCGAAGAAAACAACACCTGTTCTAGCCCCGTTTTTGGAAACGACCATTCTCATATGTTTTCCGTCGGAAACGGAAGCAAGATCTTCTATCTTCACTCCGAAAAGACCGAAACACGGCTGAGGATTGCCTGCACCGAAAGGTTCAAGAAGACTCATTGCCGAAAGCATATCAAGACTTATAGAAGTCGGAAGCAGACGGCAGTCGATTTTCTGCTGAACAAAGGGCATCGGCTTATCTGCGGCATATTCATTTATTCTGCGGCGGAATTCCCCGATTCTTGACGATTCCAGCCCAAGACCTGCTGCAAGAGTATGTCCGCCGTAATGGTCAAGACAATCCGAAACAGCATCAATCGCATCATAAATTGAAAATCCTTCGATACTTCGGCATGAACCTCTTGCGGTTTCGCCTTCGCTGGAAATGACGATACACGGTCTGCCGTATCTTTCGGTTATCCTTGCCGCAACAATTCCGATAACTCCCTGATGCCAGCCTTCACCGTCAACAACAATTATTTTATCGTTTATTATTCCCGTTTCGGAATTTATCATTTCAACAGCCTGCGAAAAAATTGCGGTTTCTGTCTGCTGACGCTGAACATTCATTTCGTTGATGACATGGGCAATCTGCTCCGCCGCCTCATCATCATCGCACAGAAGAAGGTCAAGTGCTTTGGAAGCCGAACCCATTCTGCCTGCGGCATTTATTCTCGGACATACGGTAAATGCTGCCGTTGATGCCGAAAAAACCTTTTCTCCCACACCTGCAATCTCCATAAGAGCATTGATTCCGGGTCTGGGACATTCATTTATAAGTCTGAGACCTCTGCGCACCATAACTCTGTTTTCACCCGTCAGGGTAACAACATCTCCGATGGTACCGAGTGCAACAAGATCGCCGTATTCTTCGATAAGTATGTCACCGTCATCACCTTCAAGTGCACACACGAGTTTGAATGCAACGCCGACACCCGACATTTCTTTGAAAGTGCTGGGGCAATCCTCACGGTGAGGGTCAACAACAGCAATCGCATCGGGAAGCACATCGCCGACTTTGTGATGGTCGGTAACAATCAGGTCAATTCCGAGTTCTTTTGCTCTTATTGCTTCATCAATTGCGGAAACACCGTTATCAACAGTTACAATAAGCTTCACGCCCATTTCGGCAAGCTTTTCAATTGCACCGATATTGAGTCCGTATCCCTCGGTTAATCTGTCGGGAATGTAGCGGATCGCATTTGCTCCTCTGGTTTCAAGATAGGAATAAAGCAATGCGGTTGCGGTAACACCGTCGGCATCATAATCGCCGAAAACACAAATCATCTCAAAATCGTCAATCGCCCTGTTGATACGCTCCGCCGCCTTACCCATATCGGCAATCGAAAACGGAGAAAGGCAAAGAGGTGCATCAGGGTCAAAAAAATCGGCAATTTCGTCTATATTATCAAAACCTCTTGAGGTAACGAGTAACGCTGCAAAAGGGTCAATGCTCAGCTCCTGAGCGAGCTGAGCGGCGAGATCCTTATTACCTTTGGTTACTACCCACTTTTTGCGTCTCAAAAGTAATCATTCCTTTCAATATCCTATTATTATAACACTATAATAAAGATATTTCAAGAGAAATATATATTAAACAAGGAAAAAAGACCGTGCTGTTGCACGGTCTGATTTATGTTAAATTC
>JAZOVN010000286.1:0-5293 GCA_045658725.1 Acutalibacteraceae bacterium | reverse complement strand
GACTTAAATACAAAAAGGAGGTGTGACACATGGCAAAATGCGAATACTGCGGTAAGGATGTGTCATTCGGCATTAAGGTTTCCCACTCACACAGACGCACAAACAGAACATGGAAGCCCAATGTAAGAAGAGTTAAGGCTGTTGTTAACGGTACTCCCAAGAGAGTTTACGCTTGCACACGCTGCCTTCGCTCAGGTAAGGTTACAAGAGCCGTTTGATTTCAAACGCATGATTAAGAGACTGCATCAAGCGGTCTCTTTTTCTTTTTGTTTTCGTTTTGGTGTTTTTGCCGATTGAATAGTATATGGCTACTGAATAAAACACAATCCCTTGTGATTAATTACATTAATATATAGAATATCGTCAAAAAAAGCACTTTTTCAAAAAATCTGTTTCATTTTTCTTTAAAATTGTGTATAATTGAAGTCTACCTGAAAATTTCCGAAACGGAGAATCATCAATGAATTATTCTGTAAACACTTCAATGTTCAAGTCAATATTTGCTGTTCCGACGGATATTGTGGATAAACATATCCGTCTTGCAAACGAGCATCAACTCAAGGTTTTACTCTGGATTCTCCGAAATTCACCCGATAATCCCAACCTTGATGAAATGTGCAAAGCATTAAAAATGAATCCCGGCGATGTTCAGGATTATCTTCAGTATTGGGTTCTGACAGGTGTTCTTAAAACTGATAATTCCGAACCTGTTCAGACCTCTTTTCCTGAACCTGAAAAAGCAAAAGCCGAAAAATCCGTAGTCAAAGCTCCTTCATCGATTAAAGCAACTGAAAAAACAGAGGCTGAAATTATTATCCCTTCAAAGCCTTCAAGCATGGAAATTGCAGAAAGAATTGAAGAATCACCCGAAATAGGTCATCTTTTCAATGAAGCTCAGCTCAAACTCGGAAAAACCATCGGATACGACGGCCAGTGCACTCTTCTTCTGCTTCATGACCATTACGGTCTTCCGACAGATGTTTTGTTTATGCTTATTGATTACTGCGTTTCAATCGGCAAAACAAACTACAGCTACATTCAGGCAGTCGGAAAAGATTGGGGAACAAGAGAAATCGATACTCTTGATAAAGCGGCAGAACAAATTTCGGTTCTCAGAAAAACGAATACGGTTTGGCGTGAATTCGCAAAGAACGCAGGAATCGTAACGCCGAGACCGACAATAAAACAAGCAGAACATCTTCGCAAATGGACCGAAGAGCTCAAATTCAGCACTGACATGATTTTGCTCGCATACGAAGAAATGGCTGATCATACAGGAAAAATGAATTTCAACTATATCGATAAAATACTTCTTAATTGGCACTCAAAAGGCTTCAAAACTCCCGAAGATGTAGAAAATGCCGCAGAAGAGCAAAAAGACAGAAAGCCAACCAAAAACAGCGGAATGGCTGCATCATATGATCTTGATGAATTCAAAGAACGATCTCTTCACGGCGAATTGAAATACGAAAGGAAGAAAAAGAAATGAGTTACAGCAAAGCAACACTTGCAAAGGCTGCACAAATTATCGACAGCAGACGCAACAAAGCTCAGCGCATTCAGATGGCAAGACATATTGCGGTAACCGAAAAAATTCCCGTTATTTCAAAATATGAAGCTCAGCTTTCCGAAACTGGACTTTCCGTTGTAAAGGCAATCGGAATGGGCAGCGATGCCAAGGAATACATAGAACAGCTCTCACAGCTTAATCTGTCAGTTCAGAACAAAATCAGATCAATCCTTAAAGAAGCAGGATTACCCGAAGATTATCTGGAAGTACCCTACACCTGCAAAAAATGTGCAGACACGGGATATGTTGGCGGATATATATGCGAATGCCGTAAAGAGCTTCTCAAAGAGCTTGCAAAAAAAGAGCTTGCCTCCGTTTCAACAAGTGACAGATGCAGATTTGATAATTTCAGCCTTGAATATTATCCTCAACCGATTGATTCAACACTCGGCGTTTCACCGTATAAGCGAATGAGCGAAATTCTTGAATATTGCAAATGCTATGCCGAAGACTTTGATACAGAATCCGAAAGCCTTTATATGCACGGTGCAACAGGTCTCGGAAAAACGCACCTTTCTCTTTCAATCGCAAATGTTGTTGCCGAAAACGGATACAGAGTAATTTATGATTCGGCACAGAATCTTCTTTCATCCCTTGAAAAAGAAAAATTCAGTTATACGGGTTCAAATGAAAGAGAAAAAGAAATTCTCGATTGCGATTTATTGATTATTGACGACCTCGGCTCGGAATTTTCAACTCAATTTACCGTTGCCGCATTATACAATATTATAAATACGCGTATCAACCGTTCAAAGCCCGTTATAATCAGCACAAATCTCAGCGAATCGGAACTCGAAGCTAAATACACCCAGAGAATAACATCAAGAATCATCGGCAACTATGTTTCTCTGCTTTTCCTGGGAAAAGATATAAGACAGATAAAAAACAAATAAAAGGAGAAACCAATGGATATCATTCAGCAACTCACCTCCCAATTCGGTCTGCAGACATGGCAGGTTGAAAACACCGTAAAGCTTATTGATGAAGGCAACACAATACCCTTCATTGCACGATACAGAAAAGAGGCTCACGGCACACTTGACGATCAGGTTATCAGAGAGCTTTCGGAAAGACTTGAATATCTCAGAAACCTTGATAAGAGAAGAGAAGAAGTCCGTACTTCAATTGAAAGCCAGGAAAAAATGACGGAAGAAATTGCCGCCGCACTTGATAAGGCAGCAACTCTTGCCGAAATTGAAGATATTTACAGACCCTTCAGACCCAAAAGAAAAACCCGTGCATCAGTTGCAAGAGAAAAAGGTCTTGAACCTCTTGCCGATGCCATCTTTGAGCAGAAGCAGGATTCCCCCGCTCCGCTTGAAATGGCAAAAGATTACATTGATGCCGAAAAAGGAGTTGAAACGGCTGAAGATGCACTCAAGGGTGCAATGGATATTATTGCCGAAAACATTTCAGACGATGCGAATATCCGCCGCAGACTGCGTAATCTTTTCACCGTTCTCGGTGTTGTTACAACATCCGCAACCGATAAAGATGCAGACAGCGTATATACAATGTATTATGATTATTCAGAACCCGTCAACAAGATTGCAGGTCACAGAGTTCTTGCCATTGACAGAGGTGAAAAAGAAAAATTCCTTAAAGTCAGCGTTACGCTTGATGCAGTCAAAGCATCAAACATTATTATAAATGCAACTCTCAATCCCGAAGGCTCTCCCACAACAGAAACTGTCAGGGAAGCAGGCGAAGATGCATATAACCGTCTTATTTATCCTTCAATTGAACGAGAAATAAGAAACATGCTCACCGAAACAGCCGCCGCAAATGCAATCAAGGTTTTTGCAATGAACACAAAAGAGCTTTTCCTTGCACCTCCCGTAAAAGGCAAGGTTGTTATCGGTCTTGATCCGGGTTACAGAACAGGATGTAAGGTTGCTGTTGTCGGAACAACAGGTAAGGTTCTTGACACGGGTGTTATTTATGTTACTCATTCCGACGCTCAGCGAAATCAGGCAAAAGAGCTTATAAAGAAGCTCATTGCAAAACACGGTGTAAACTGTATTTCAATCGGCAACGGTACTGCATCAAAAGAGACAGAGATTTTTGCCGCTGAAGTTCTTCGTGAAATTTCCGCAGATGTTTCATATATGGTTGTCAGTGAAGCAGGTGCTTCGGTTTATTCCGCATCAAAGCTTGCCGCTCAAGAATTTCCGCAGTTTGATGTTTCACTCAGAAGTGCGGTTTCAATCGCACGCCGTCTGCAGGATCCTCTTGCAGAACTTGTTAAGATTGACCCAAAAGCAATCGGCGTAGGTCAGTATCAGCATGACATGCCTCCCAAGGAGCTTGACGCTGCACTTGACGGTGTTATTGAAGATGCTGTTAACTCGGTAGGCGTAGACCTTAATACCGCTTCTGCTCCCCTTCTTTCAAGAGTTTCAGGTATTAATTCAACAGTTGCAAAGAACATTGTTGATTACAGAGATGAAAACGGTGAATTCAAAGAGCGTTCACAGCTCAAAAAAGTTCCCAAGCTCGGTGCAAAAGCATTTGAGCAGTGTGCAGGTTTCCTCCGTGTTCCTGAAAGCAAAAATGTTCTCGATAACACAGGTGTGCATCCCGAAAGTTATGCAGCTGCCAAGGATTTGCTCAAACTGTTTTCATATTCTCTTGATGATATTGGAACAGAAAAAATCAAGGACATTGCTGCTTCTGTTGAATCTCTCGGAGAAGACAAGGTTGCTGAAAAGCTCGGAATCGGTGTTCCGACCCTCAAAGACATCGTAAAAGAGCTTATTCAGCCTGCAAGAGACCCGAGAGATGAACTGCCTCCCCCGATGCTCAGAACAGATGTCATGGATATGAGTGACCTTATTCCCGGAATGGAGCTTAAAGGAACAGTAAGAAATGTTACCGATTTCGGTGCGTTTATTGATATCGGCGTTCATCAGGACGGACTTGTTCATATTTCACAGATAACCAATAAATTCATCAAGCATCCATCGGAAGCTCTTAAGGTTGGTCAGGTTGTTACCGTATGGGTAATAGCCGTTGATGTTGCAAAAAAGAGAATTTCACTCACAATGAAAGAACCTAAAACACAGGAGAACAAATAATGGCAGACAAATTCAGACAGGACTTAACTAAGGGAAGCGTCGGAAAACAGCTTATGAAATTTGCTGTTCCCTTTCTCCTTTCCAATCTTCTTCAGGCATTTTATTCTGTTGCCGATATGATTATCGTAGGCAGGCTCTGCGGTACACACGGAATAACAGGTGTCAATATCGGCAGTCAGATAAACATTCTCGTTACCGGTGCAGCACTCGGACTTGCTGTCGGCGGCACCGTGCTTATAGCACAGTATGGCGGAGCTAAAAAATTTGATGACCAGAGAAAATCAATCGGTACTCTTTTCACCGCATATATGATTCTCAGCGTTGTCTGCACCGCAGTAATGCTTCTTCTCGGAACAACTCTTCTTGATATTCTCAAAACACCCGAGGTTGCTTATGTTGAAGCACAGAACTACTACACCATATGTATGTCGGGCCTTGTGTTCATGTTTGCTTATAATGTCATAAGTGCTATTCTCCGCGGAATGGGCGATTCAAAAAGACCGCTTTACTTTGTTCTTATAGCAACAATCGTTAACATTATAGGCGACATTATTCTTGTCGGTCCCTTTAAAATGGGTGCGGCAGGTGCTGCATACGCAACCATCGGTGCACAGGCACTCAGCGTTATTCTTTCAATATTATATCT
>JAZOVN010000285.1:0-9881 GCA_045658725.1 Acutalibacteraceae bacterium | reverse complement strand
CTTTAGTTCTGTATTTGTTTGCTTTTTTGCACTATGATTGGGTTGATATAAACAAAAGTGAATCACACGATGTTATAATAACCAATTTGAAATACGGTTCAGATCGGCAAAAAGCTTGGGCAACTTTTGATGCATCAGGATCAAAAGCCTATTTTGAATTTGAAAGTCGCAAAGCTGCAAAATCGGGAGATTTTATCCAACTTGAACAGTTGGCTAATCAAAAAAAGAAAGTAACAATAACATATACTACCTACAAGGATTGGTTAAGACTTATTTACTTTGAAGGTCGTAAGCAGGTAGTTGATATAAGGATATCAGACGATATAATATTTGATGTTGATGTGTTTAACCAACGAATGATAGGTAACATCATAATGTGGTCAGCTATTGCGACATTTTATTTAGGATTAGGCATTACTCGTTTTATATTTTACAAAAAACTTAAATTTTAAAAACTAAAACATTCTATAAAAGGAGATAATATTATGTCATCATCAACACTTTTATGGTATAACTCCCCTGCAAAAGCATGGACTCAGAGCCTTCCCATCGGTAACGGTACTCTCGGTGCTATGATTTACGGCGGCACTTCAAAAGAGCTTCTTTGCCTCAACCATGACGAGCTCTGGACAGGTATGCCCAAAAACACGGTAAAAGAAGGTGCACCCGAATCCTTCAGAAAAGCCCGTGACCTTGCACTGAGCGGCAGACTCAACGAGGCTCAGACTGAAATCGAAGAAAACTTCCAGAGCACATGGAGTCAGGCATACATGCCTCTCGGCAACCTTGAAATCAGCTTCAACCTCAAGGGAAGAGTCAAAAATTACAAGCGTGCTCTTGACCTTGAAAACGCTCTTTCAACAGTTGAATTCACCTGCTCGGATGTTACATACAAGAGAGAATATCTTGCATCATATCCTGCAAAAGCAATCGCCGCAAAATTCACCGCTGAAGGCGGAAAAATGAGTTTTTCATTCGGTCTTACTTCAAAGCTCCGCAGCAGAAGCTTCGTTGAAGGTGACTGCGTTATTCTTGAGGGCGACTGCCCCGGTGAAAACAACAAAGACAACGATTCCTGTAAACAGGTTTACGGTGACACACCCGAAACAAAGGGCATTCATTACAGAGCTGTTGCAAAAGTAATAACCGACGGTAACAAAAAGCTCACCGAAAACAGACTTGAAATTTCAGATGCAACCGAAGCCGTTATCTTTTTCACTGCAGAAACAAGCTTCAACGGTTTTGACAAGCATCCGTATCTTGAAGGCAAAGAATATGTTGCTCCCTGCATGAACCGCATCAATGCTCTCAGCGATTACGAAGCTGTTAAGAAAGCTCATCTTGACGATTATAAGAATATTTATGACAGAGTTAATCTTGATATCGGCGAAGGCAGAGAGGATATTCCCACAGACAAACGACTCAATGCATTCAAGAGAAACAAGAACGATTTATCGCTTATAACCCTTGTTTACAACTACGGCAGATATCTTGCAATTTCTTCTTCAAGAGAAGGCTCACAGCCCTCAACTCTTCAGGGTATCTGGAACGACAGAATCATTCCGCCCTGGCACTCAAACTACACGGTTAACATCAACACCGAAATGAACTACTGGCCCGTTCTTATGTGCCGCATGCCCGAGATTAACCTTCCCCTTATCAAGATGGTTGAAGAACTCAGCTTCAGCGGTGAAAAAGCAGCAAAAGGTCAGTACGGCGCAAAGGGCTGGACCTCACACCACAATGTTGACCTCTGGAGACTCTCAACTCCCGTTGCAGGCAATGCACAGTGGGCATTCTGGCACGGTTCTTCAGGTTGGCTCTGTGAGCATCTTTTTGCTCATTATGAATACACAAATGATGCTGACTACCTCAGAAACACCGCATATCCCGTTATGAAGAAAGCGGCGGAATTCTATCTTGACATCATGGTCGAGCATGAAGGAAAGCTTGTTCTTTCCCCCGGCACATCTCCTGAAAATTCATTCTGGTATGAAGATAAAAAATGCAGTGTCGGCAAATACAGCACAATGTCCATGACAATCGCAAGAGAGCTTTTTGAAAACTGCATAAAGAGCTGTGATATTCTCGGCATTGATGCAGACTTTGCGGCAACACTTAAAGAAACAGTTGCAAACATGGCAGATTTCAAGCTCGGCAGCGACGGTCAGCTTCTTGAATTTGATGATGACTATCCCGAAACAGAAATTCACCACAGACATGTTTCGCATCTTTATGCTCTTCATCCCGCAAACATCATTACCGTTGACGGTACACCCGAGCTTGCAAAGGCATGCCGCAGAACTCTTGAACGCAGAGGCGATAACGGTACCGGCTGGAGTCTCGGCTGGAAAATCAATTTCTGGGCAAGACTTTTTGACGGCGACCACGCTCTCAAGCTCATTGAGCTTCAGCTTCGCCCCGTAAAGAGTGTCGGCATCAACTACACCAAGGGCGGCGGCACCTACGAAAATCTTTTCGATGCTCATCCCCCCTTCCAGATTGACGGCAACTTCGGCTTTGTAAGCGGTATAACCGAAATGCTCATGCAGAGCCGTGACAACAGAATTTACATTCTTCCCGCTCTTCCCTCAAAATGGAAAGACGGTAAGGTCAGCGGTCTTTGGGCAAAAGGCGGCGTTGTTGTTGACATAGAATGGAAAGACGGCAAGCTTCTCAGCTGCAGCTTTGAAGGCAAGGGAAAATATACCGTTATCATTGACGGAGCTGAAAAAGAAATTGAGCTTGACGGCAAGAAGGTTACAATCAATGCCTGATAACAGATACGACCTTTATGATTTTGACAAAACGGTTTATCCGCAGGACAGCGAAACGGTTTTTCTGTTTTACTGCATTCTTCACAGACCTTATCTCATTCTCATAACACCCTGGCTTTTACTGAATCTGATTCTCTTTTTTCTCGGTTTCGGTGACAAATACAAGGGCAGATGTTTCTCTTTTCTCCGTTTTATTGACGGAGAAAAGATGGCAGAGAAATTCTGGAAGAATCAGGAGAAGAATATTTATCCGATATTCAATCCTGAAAACAGAGAAAGACCCGTTGTTGTGTGCTCGGCATCTCCCGAATTTTTTCTCAGACCCATCTGTGAAAAATACAAGGTTGATATTCTTATTGCAACAAGAATGAATCCGAAAACGGGAACAATCGAAGGATTCAACTGCAAGGATAAACAAAAGCCCCTGCGACTTGCAGAGGCTTTACCGGATGCCGAATATATCAATGTTTATTCAGATTCTCTCAAAAATGATATTCATATTTTTGAGCTCGGTCAGAAATGTTTTCACGCACAAAAAGGTGTTCTGACCGAAATGAGCATTGAAGAAATACGGAATAAGGTCAAAAATTAAATATCAATTATCACGGGATCTGCTCCGAAAGAAGGCAAAAGCTTTTCGGTCAGATCCTGTGTTTTTATTTTGAGCGTTGCCGTGTTACAGCTCGGATGACAGCATATGAATTCTTCTTTCAGAACATCGCGGTCGATTGCAAGACTAACCTTTTTCTCCGTATCAAAAATAAGACTTGTAACGCTCAGTGATCCCGGCTCTGTGTTAAGCAGTTCACGCATTTTTTCAGCAGAAGCAAACGAAAGCCGTGAAGTGCCGAGTTTTTTGGAAACATCCTTTGTAACGAACTTCTTTTCTCCCGAAAGCATGAGCAGAAAATAAACATTGCCCGTTGTTGTGGTGAGCAAAAGATTCTTGCAAATCCTGCCGTCAATAATTTCTTCAATTTTTCTGCATTCATCAATGGTAAAAGCGGGTTCATGATGATAAATCTCATATTTTACGCCTGAATTTTCAAGATAATCGCAAACAGATTTGATATTATTACACATAACAGACTCCGTACAAGAAAAAAGCTGCATCGTTAAAACGACGCAGCCGTAATCTTTCGTTTTTTAATTAAGCAAAAAGAGCTTCAACTGTTGCAACGAGATCGATAATGCCGATGCAGATTGTTTCCATGAAAGCATCGATATCAGCAAAGAAATCGTTGAGACCTGTGTCAAAAATAATATCGCCTGAGCCGCAGTTGTATTCATCAACAAAAGGTGCAACAAAATCTGCAAAAGCAGATGTGATATCACCGAAAATGCCGTTGAGTGAGTCTACTGTGCCTGCGTCAGTTGCAAAACCGCTGACTGCCATAAGTGATGCAAGTGCTGCGAAAACAAGCATAATTGAAATTATCTTTTTCATTTTAAAAACTCCTTGTTCTAAATTACTTTAAATATTATATATCATTTTGTTTTTATTGCCAATGGTGATTTTACTGTTGTGCATAAAAAGCCGAAGCAAAATCAGACTCGCTGATTTTTACGGATTTCCACGGTCCGCTGCTGCAATCCTCGTGGGTCAGAACTCCGTTTGAATAGGTGTGAATATTTGAATATTCCGATTTACCTCTTGCAAGCACCCAGGTGTCTGAAAAATCGCGTTCATCGCTTTCATAAACACTTTCGTCAGGTGTGAACCCACCGTTCCGGAGTGTTCCGCAGCAAAAACGGACTATTTCATCCTTATCGTTAAATTCAATAACACAGCGGGTTGATTGGCTCTGAATGATATAAATACCGTTTTTTTCAGAAACGAATTCAAGAAATTCTCTTGTTTCCGCGTCCTCTGACTCTTCAACAGTAAAAGTATACCTGAAGCTGTCGGATTTTTCGCTGTATTCAACCGTATAATCCTCAACTGTTGTTTCAGATAAAAATCGAAGATTATAGAATGACTTGCCGTCTGTATCAAAAAAGGTTTCTTTTCCGTCTGCTTCTTCTCTGAAAACATTGGCTGCATTTTCTTTATCCGAAACAGATGCAAATTTTTCGGTGATACCGAATGTTGACATTGCAAACGGTTCAAATGAAGTTAAAACATAATCCTTTTCAAGAAAATATTCACCCTCTGCATTTGCCTTGACCGAATTATTATGGGCATTTTCAAGAACGGTAACCTTTGCTTTCATTGCCGATAAAACGGCTTCCATTCTGCTTGTGCATCCGAAAAAATCCTTTTCGGTGTTGGTTATATCAAGCATATCCGCCGTTTTTGCTCTGGGCGGCTCACTTTTTCCCGAGCATGATGTAAAGAGCAGCAGAACTATGCTTAAAAGTGCAATAACTCTTTTCATCTTATTTTTCGCCGAGCAGCTTTGCAAGCTCATTCATGAAAGTATTTATATCTTTGAACTGACGGTAAACTGAAGCAAAGCGGACATATGCTACCTCGTCAAGCTCTTTAAGCTTGTCCATTGCAAGCTCACCGATATAAACCGAGGTTACCTCTCTGTCAAGTGAATTCTGAAGGGTTGCTTCAATCTCATTGACTGAGGTTTCAATTTTTTCAAGAGAAACGGGACGCTTTTCACAAGCTCTGAGCATTCCGTTGAAAAGCTTATTACGGTCAAAAACCTCTCTCGACTTATCTTTCTTGACGACGATAACGGGAACGCTTTCGATTACCTCATATGTAGTGAATCGCTTCTGGCAGCTTATGCATTCTCTGCGGCGGCGTATACGCTCACCTTCGTCGGTGGGTCTTGAATCTATAACCTTGCTTTCTTCACAACCGCAAAACGGACATCTCATAGGCTTTTTTCTCCTTCAATACACAATATTTTGTGTTTATTATTTTCAGTATAACATATTTTTATTGTTTTTCAAGTATAAATTATAAACTTTGCAGATATTCAAATGATTCTTTCAGTTCATTGAATTCACCGAATCCGTCACGGTAAAGCTCGATGATATAATCACCCTTATAATTTGCCGACTCCATAACCTCAAAAAGCTTTCTGAATTCAAAACAGCCTTTGCCCGGAGGAAGGCAGTCGCTTTCGGAATTATTATCGCTTATATGAATTCTTATTATATCATCCTTGAATTCCTCTGCAAAAGAAATCGGAACATTTCCCGAACGCACCGCTTGTTTCACATCAAAAACAAGGCTGAAATCCTCACCGAGTGCCGTTTTCATTTTTCTGAGAAATGCCGGATTTTCGCTGAAATGACCGTTAACATTTTCCTGTGCAACCCTGACTCCGGATTTTTTGCCTTCCTGCACAAGAGCAGAAAATCTTTCAAAATATTTTTCATGCGGAAGAGTTCCGTTGAGTCTCATCCCGTGGATAACCGAAATATCCGCACCGAGCATTGCTGTCACTTCAAAGCATTTTTTATAAAATTCCAATGCATCAAGATAACGCCTTTCGTATCCGCCGAAAAGCATGAAGGTTTCGGAAAAAGAAGAAAAAGGATGCACTGCGGTTATTTTCATTCCGTAGTTATCTTTTATTCTGTTGAGAATCCTTGCGAATTCCGATGTTGTTTCGCTGATTGAATTAAGAAAAACCTCACATGTTGTTACACCTGATTTTCCGAGAAGCTCAAGTGCTTCTTCGGTCTGCATGGGATAAAGGCATGAGGTTGAAATTCCGTATGACATGATAATTATTCCTTAAATAGCATTATTTTAGATTTGAAAATAACACGGTTGTGCCGTATAATTTCATATAGGAGGTCAGTATGAAAAACTCACTTAAAATTCATCGCAAATCAAAACTTCTTCTGCTCACGGGAAGCGTGGCAATCGTTGCCGTTCTTTTGATTTCAACCGTTCTTTATTTCGGTGCGGGAAGAGGTTTTGACTATTTTATTGCAACCGATATCAGCGAAAAACTCCTTGCAGGAGTCAGACCGCTTTCCGTTGCGGTTTGCGTCGGTTCGTTGGGAACCGAATATTTCTTAAAGAGAAAAGATATTGATAAATTATAACATATCACTCTTGAAAATTCAACAGAATGAAAAGTCGGGAAAATTTTAGTTTTTTCTCGACTTTTTTATTTATATATGTTATTATAAATAATAATGCTTGAATTTCAGGAGGCAATAATTATGCTCAGAGTTGCAATGCTTTCAAAATGGCATGTTCATGCCGCAGGCTATGCAAGAGAATTCCTTGAAAGCGGAAAAGCCGTAATAAATGCTGTTTGGGATGAAAAGCCCGACAGAGGCGAGGAATGGGCAAAAGAGCTCGGCTGCGATTTTGAACCTGACCTTGATAAACTTCTGGCAAGAGATGACATTGACGCAGTATGTTGCTGCACTCCCACAACAATGCACACCGATGTTCTCACCCGTGTTGCCAAAGCAGGAAAACATATTTTTACGGAAAAAACTCTCGCTTGTACCGTTGAAGAGTGCCGTGAAATTGCCAAAACAATCGAAGAAAACAATGTTACTTTTGTTATATCGTTCCCTCACAAAGCCTGGCCCGTTGTCAAGTTTGCAAAACAGCACATTGAAAACGGTGATTTCGGCAGAGTTACAAATGTCAGAATCCGTAATGCACACAACGGCGTAAGCGGAAAATGGCTTCCCGAATATTGGTTTGTTAAGGATGACTGTGCAGGCGGTGCAATGATGGATCTCGGTTGCCATCCTATGTATCTTCTTGCTTATCTCTGCGGTAAACCCAGAAAAATAACAGGTATTGCAAACTCGGTTCTCGGAACTCCCGTTGACGAAAACGCAATTTCAATCATCGAATTCGAAGACGGAATTATCGGTGTTTCAGAAACATCATTCCTTGCATTCTCATCTCCCTACACCATAGAGGTTCACGGAACAGACGGTATTCTTCTATGGCAGGGCGGAGAAATCAAATATAAAACAACCGAAACAGCAAAGCTTAATAAAGGCTTCATTTCTCCCGACAATCTTCCCAAGGAAGATGAAAAGCCCATCCTCCGTTTCATTGATGCTTGTCTGAACGGAACAGGCTCACCCGACGGTCTCGGAATCGAAGATGCAATTGAGCTTGCGGTTCTTCTTGAAAACTCATATATTTCCTATGAAACAGGAAAAACAGTTGAAATAAAGGAGTAATAACATGAAAACAGAGCTTCATTACTACGACATATTTCCCAAAGTGTTTCCCGCAGGCAAAGAAGTTAACATAACGATAAAGCCTCTCGGTGCTCATGCGGAATTCAAGAATCCCGACGGAATCATCCTTAAGATTTTCGGTCTTGATGACGGAAATCCCAGAGACTATCCTCACAGAAAAAACGGTCAGGAAGTTCCCTTTGAATTTGACGGATGCATCAGATTCACCCATACATTTCCCCGTGAACAGCAGTATTACATCCGTATTTTTGACAAAGAAACAGACAAGCGTCTTCTTCAGCTGAGCGTTTATGCTCTTGATGAAGACCTTTGCGGAAGATATCCTCTTATCGGTGACCTTCATATGCACACCTTCCGTTCAGACGGTAAGCAGGCTCCTGCAATTGTCAGTGCAAACTACAGAAAGCACGGCTATGATTTCTTTGCAATCACCGACCATAACCGTTATTATCCTTCTCTTGAAGCGATTGACGCTTACAAGGATGTTCCCATTGAATTCAACATCGTTCCGGGTGAAGAAGTTCATCTTCCCGACCTTCAGCCCGATCATATCAATGATGTTCATATCGTTAATTTCGGCGGAAAATATTCGGTAAATGCTATTCTCAAGGATGAGCACACCGATGAATTCGGCAACGATATTGACAAACGCCGCTTTGAAGGCTTCCCTGCTCCCGACCAGCTTGACGAAGACGGCTACAGAGCAGAGGTTGATGCTCTTGCCGCAACTCTTGACATTCCCGAAGGAATCGAACCTTTCACTTATGCAAGCTGCGTGTGGGTATTCAATCACATCAAAAAGGCGGAAGGTCTCGGAATTTTCTGCCATCCTTACTGGCTTTCAAATGTTCATCAGGTTCCCGAAAACATCACAAACTTCATGCTCAAAACACATCCGTTTGATGCATTTGAAGTTCTCGGCGGAGAAAACTACTATGAACATAACGGTTTCCAGACTCATAAATATTATGAAATCAAAGCTCAGGGATATAATTTCCCCATCGTAGGCAGCACCGACAGCCACAGTTCAATAAACAACGAAAACGCTTATGTTGCATCAACAATGGTATTCTCACCGAAAAACGAAAGAGTTGCCATTATTGAATCGATAAAAGACTATTATTCAATCGCCATCGACGGCATCAGCAAGGAATTCAGACTTGTAGGTGATTTCAGACTTGCACGCTATGCAACATTCCTTCTCAAAGAGTATTTCCCGCTTCATGACGACCTTTGCTACGAAGAAGGCAGAGCAATGAAGGATTATGTCTGCGGTGTTGAAGGAGCAAAAGAAACTCTTGAATTCATCAGCGGAAGAGTTCAGAAACAGCGCGAAAAATATTTCGCATTCTGATTGGAGGTAAAAAAAGAATGGCAAAAGAACGCTCACTTGAAGCTGCCGAATTTCAGCATCCCAATAAAATCGGCATCAAGGAAGGCATAGGCTATATGCTCGGCGACGCAGGTAATCTGTTTGTGCTGACCTATGTTTCTTCATTCCTCAAGGTATTCTATACCGATGTATTGAAAATCGCAGAAAGCAAGGTTGCTACCCTCTTTCTTGTAACAAGACTCTGGGATGCAATCAACGACCCTATGTGGGGTGCGATTGTTGCAAAGAAAAAACCCAACAAAGACGGAAAATTCAGACCCTACCTCAAATGGCTGGCAATTCCCCTTGGCATTTCAGCAATGCTTTGTTTCATTGATTTCAGAACATTCACAAGCAGCGATGCTATGGTGCTTGTGTTTGCGTACATAACCTACATCATCTTCGGTATGCTTTATACCGGAATGAACATTCCCTTCGGTTCGCTTGCATCGGTTATCACCGACGATCCTGACGGAAGAACCCTTCTTTCAACCTTCCGTTCAATCGGCGGCGGTATCGGCGGTGCCGCTCCCCTTCTTATTGCTCCGTTTATCATCTATAAAACAGTCGGTGTCAAC